>CAZXEU010000001.1:0-2789 GCA_964639665.1 uncultured Rhodothermaceae bacterium
TCGGTTATCTCAACCGTGTCCGGGAAGTGACCCCGGAAAAGGGCAGCCCTTTTCTGAGTGTCAACATTGCTGCCCTGCGCGGCAGCGTCGACGACGTCCAGTACACTCAGTTCGAGTGTTCCGTGGCCGGCAGCAAGGCACAGGCAACTGTACGCAAGCTGCAATCGGCCGTAGAGGGCGGTCTCAAGGTGCTGATCGGATTCACGCTCAGCAATGTGTATGGTGAATCCTTCACCTACAGGAACGGCGACAAGGTCGGCCAGCCAGGCGTCAGCCTGAAGGCCCGCCTGTTGCGCATCTCGTATGCCAAGGTCGATGGCCAGCCGTTCATCACGGAGCAGGAACCTGCTGCGTGAGTTTAAAGCCAGCCGGGCACGGCAGTGTTCCGGCCTTTTTCCACCTCACGGGGGACCCGTTCACCCGTGGGGCTGGTCTCCCTGCATTACCAAGGAGATCAGCCATGAACCCAAGCAAGCCCGACCGGTTTTCCGGTCTGAAACTGTCAGAACTCAGCAACACCGAGAAGGGATCGGTCGTGAAACTCGCGATCCGCTCGCTGGCGATGAAGCATCGCGCAGGCCAGACCCTGGGCAGTCCGGACGAGACACGGAACTATCTGTGTCTGCGTCTGGCCGAGTACCGCAACGAGGTATTCGGATGTCTGTTTCTGGACAATCTGTGCCGCATCCTCACCGTGCGCGAGCTGTTCCAGGGCACGGTCAACAGTGCCTCGGTACACCCGCGCGTGGTCGTGCAGGAAGCCATGGACTGCAACGCTGCAGCCGTGGTGTTCTTCCACAATCACCCGAGTGGGGTCGCCGAGCCATCCCGGGCCGACGAGATGATCACCCGCCGCCTCAAGGAAGCGCTCGCCCTCGTGGATGTGCGCGTCCTCGACCACTTCGTGGTCTCGGCGGGCGACAGCGTCTCGTTTGCGGAACGGGGGCTGCTCTGACGTTTTCTGCTTTCAACCCACCTGACCAGGGAAGCATTCCTTCCCTGGCGGGGAAGGGGTGCGACCCGGTCTGCTTTCCATCAAGGAGGTATATCATGTCCAACCCTTCAAACGAACGTGTGCATGAATCGCCGTTTGGTGATGTTGTTTTCACGTATACGCGTTCCCAGGCCCTGGCGGACGGGGTGCTGGTCGATGCCGGTGCCCTCGCCCGGGAGGCCGGTTTCGTACTGCCGGTGGCCCTCACCGCCGCCGCCTGGGACGACTGCGTAGCCTGGACCGAGCACAGCTGCCGCAAACAGATCCACCAGGACGAGTCCGGCCGACTGTGGGATGTGCTGGTCATGGCGGTCCATGCGATCCGCACGCACGCGGGCGCAGGTGCCAGCCAGCGGTTCTGGCTTCACCGGGTGCCCCGCAACGGGCGTTCGGTGCAGACCACACCGGTCCAGCTGAAGCTGGTCATCGGGCCCGGTGATGCCGGCGAGCCCGTCATTACCATCCTCCTGCCACAGGAGGATTGATCGGGCCGGGGTGCGCCCCGTCCGGCGCCTGATTTGGCAGCTTCCCCTGGCCACTTGGGTTAAAGTGGCACCCCCATCCATGCAGCTTCGCCAATCCTGCCTTCGAGTACCCGTGGTCGCCCGGCCCGAGTCAGGCTTGCACAGGCACCGAAACGACGTACGTTCTTGCCTGAAAAGGAAATAAAGCAATGGTCCAGACACTGCCCGCAGCCAGTGCATCAACCTGCGGCTCAGCGAGACCGCGAAGCGGCGTATCGAACAAGCGACTTCCGTCGAAGGCAAGACCGTCAGCGCCTTCATCCTGTCCAGTGCACTGGTCACCGCCGAGAAGGTGATCAACGGCACGAGACCTTCGCACTCGCCCGCAAAGATGCATTGCGTTTCTTCGAGACCCTGGAAAATGCACCGCTGCTGAACGACCGCCTACGCACGGCTCTGAAGGAGCACGCAAAGCGCGTTGATTCACGTTGACCAGGTCCGACACGTTTGTTATTGAGCCACTCGGGAGGCGGCAAGACCGGGTAGCCTTTTCCTGCGGCCTTCCCGAGCTGAACCGCTACCTGGTGCGCCAGGCTGGCCAGGACATCCGCCGCCGGATTACCCGGGTATTCGTCTGCACCGTTGGCCAAGCCAGTGCGGTGCTCGGTTTTTACACGCTGAGCGCGCTGTCGATGGAACTTACCTCGCTGCCCGATGAGTTGTCGCGGAAATTGCCTTGCCATCCAGTACCCTGCACCTTGATCGGTCGGTTGGCGACCGACTGCTCGATGCACGGCCGCGGTCTTGGGCGCATGCTTCTTGCCGATGCGGTCAAGCGGACCGTGGCTGCCTGCAATAATGTGACCATACATGTCCTGATCGTGGATGCCGTGAACGAAGATGCGAAGCGTTTTTACGAAAGATCCGGCTTCGTGTTACTCACGAACGATCCGATGCGCCTGTTCCTGCACTCACCCCTTCCGTACCGCAGGCATGTGAAGATGCCTGATGGCCAGGCAGGGTGGCGGCCCGGGGCCGGCACGCTGGCTGGAGCGAAGCGAAGCCGCCCTCGTCACTGGCAAGCTAGGCGGGCAGTGACGAGGGCGGGCATCCCAGAAACGGTGCGCTCTGGCGGCCAGATTTCATCGTGACAGGCGCGTGAGGCGTTCCTATACTTGCTGTTGCCGGATCGATTTTTGCCGTGACCACTGCGGGTACAGTGGCAGTTGAGCGCTCCGGACCCTTTGAAGCGCTGCGGCTTTTGCCGAGGGTCCATTCTCAAGACACACGGGCCGAAGGTCCGATTTTTCACACAGGCCTGCGCCTGGATC
>CAZXEU010000002.1:0-15649 GCA_964639665.1 uncultured Rhodothermaceae bacterium
GCGCAGAAGAGCACAACAAGGACGCCCAGACCCACGTACCACGCGGGCATCTGAACGGAGCGCTGTCCGGCTGTCAGGTACAGCACGAGGCCGGCCATGAGGGGCAGCAGGAGGCCGTTTGCTGCCTGAGCGGCAATGATGATCTGCAGGGGGTCCAGGTCCCATATCGCGAAGACGAGCCCCGCGACCAGCACGGAAATCCATATGCTACGAAACCGCCATGCATGCCGACTTCGGCTCCAGCCGAATACCTCGCTGATGCCAAGCGCTGCCGCCAGCGGTGCCGTCACGGCCGATGTAATGCCGGCGGCGAACAGGCCAAGGCCGAAGAGGGTCGTCGCCATCCTGCCGGCTACCGGCTCCAGCAGCGAAGCAAGGTCCGCTATTGAGCTCATTTCGCTTGCGCCTCCCTGCAGCGTGGCTCCGGCAAAGAGAATCGCAATCGATATCAGACCACCGGCCGGCAGGAAGATGGCCATGCCCACCAGCTCCCGGCGCCAGGCTTGGCGAGGGCTCGCGTTGTGCCAGTAATCGTTTGCCGCACTCGCGTGAAGAAACAGGTTGTATGCTACGACGGTCGTTCCCACGAGTGCGAGCGCTGTAACCAGGCTTCCCTCGGGCACGGATGGACTGAATAGTCCGGCCAGCGCTGCACCCCAGTCCACCGGAGCCAGCAGCATGGCAAAGAGGAAAACAATGCTCATGAAGCCCACGAGGCCCGCGAGTACGCGGGTTACCCAGCGCAAGTCCATAGCCAGGATAATGCCGGCGACTGCCGTGAGCGCGACCACGGATGTGGTTCGGGCACCGGATGCGCCGAGAAGCAGCTCCACTCCCGCAGCCGCACCCAGCACGTTGCCTGTTTCAAAGGCCGCTGTGCCGATCCAGAGGCCCAGCACAACGAGCGCTACGGTTACCAGCCTGATGGCCGGCCTGCGCGCGGCGTCGCGAAGGGCTTCGCCTACTCCCTTTCCGGCCAGTATGCCGCATCCGGCGGTAAAGGACTGGAGGACGAATGTTGCGCCGACGGCAAAAAGCAGCACCCAGGCGAGGCCGTAGCCGAAGCGGGTGCCGGCTGAGGCGCACGTGAGTACGGTGCCCGGGCCCACGAAGGCGGCAACAACGACCGAAGATGTCCCGAGCTTCAAGGCAGCGCTGTACGGACCTCAGTCTATAGTCCAGGTGTCACCGGCCCGCAGCAGCTTGTCGAGCTCGCCCTTGCCCTTCCTGCTTGTAATGTCGTCGATCTGGCTGTGAAGAAGCTCCTCGTACGTCGGTCGCTTTTCGCAGAAAAACACGCCGAATGGCCGGGGAAGCTCGGGCTGGGCAAACATGCGGCTGGCGATGCTTGCCAGCTCCATGGAAGTCTCGTCGTATGCCAGGGCATCATCGGCGGACCAGTTCCCGTCCGTCAGATCTATGGACACCGGACGGAATCCGTCTAGCCGCACGGCCTTTCGGCCGCCATCATAGATCATGGGTTTGCCGTGCTCCAGGAATACGCACCGCTCGGCCTTGGTGGCCTTCTCCGTGAACTCGAAAAAGGCGCCGTCATTGTAGATGTTGCAGTTCTGGTATATCTCCACCATGGACACACCTTTGTGTGTGTGAGCGCGCTTCATGATAGCCGCCAGGTGCCGTGGATCCCGGTCCATCGTACGGGCCACGAATGTAGCTGACGCTCCAAGGGCCAGGGAGACGGGATTGAACGGCTGCGCAAGCGACCCGAATGGTGTGCTCTTGGTCACCTTGCCCATTTCCGAGGTGGGGCTGAATTGCCCCTTGGTCAATCCATAAATCTGGTTGTTGAAAAGCAGAATCTGAACGTCGAGGTTGCGGCGCAGGATGTGAATGAGATGGTTGCCTCCGATGGAGAGCGCGTCGCCGTCGCCGGTTACGATCCACACATCGAGATCCGGTCGCGCAGCCTTGAGACCCGTCGCAATGGCGGGAGCCCGACCATGGATCGTGTGCATGCCGTACGTATTCATGTAGTAGGGAAACCGGCTTGAGCAACCTATACCACTGATGAATACCAGTTTTTCGCGGGCAATGCCGAGCTCGGGCATAAGACGCTGGATGGTAGCAAGAATGGCATAGTCCCCGCAGCCGGGACACCAGCGCACGTCCTGATCGCTCGCGAAATCCTTCCTTCGCAGCCGCGGCGGACCGCCATTGGAAGGCGGAGCCTTCGGGCGCAACGGCATTCTGGCACGCTTGGCCCCGAAGCCGGGAGGCAGGCTAGGCTTGTTTTTTTCCGGCATCACTACTGTCTGGACTAGGCCTGTTCGAACAGCGCCATGATGGCATCCTCGACTTCCCTGGCCTTGAAGGGTTGGCCCCGTACCTTGCAAAGCGGTACAAAGGGGAGAAGGAAGCGGTCGCGGAGCATGCGAATGAGCTGCCCCTTGTTCAGTTCGGGTACCAGGATGCGGTCGTACCTGCCGACAATGGCCCCCAGGTCAGGCGGCAGCGGATTGACAAAGCGCAATTGGACGCTAGCCGCCCGAATCCCGCGGAGGCGGACGCGGCTGACCGCCTCCTCGATTGCCCCGCGCGTGGACCCCCAGCCAATGACAAGTGCGGATCCGTCAGGATCTCCGTGTACTGCCGTGGGAGAAATCATCTGCGTGACGCGCTCCACCTTTTCCGCACGCAAGTCCGTCATGCGCTGATGATTGTCCGGATCGTACGACACGTTGCCCGTCTCGTCTTCCTTTTCCAAACCACCGATTCGGTGCTCCAGACCTGCCGTTCCCGGTTTGGCCCACGGTCTGGCAAGCGTCAGGGCGTCACGTACGTACGGCAGGAAGCTTGACTCGCCGCTGGTCCTGGCATTTGGTTGCGTAGTAAAACTCACATTGAACGGAGACAATGCTTCAGGATCCGGAATGCGCCACGGCGCGGATCCATTGATCACGTACCCGTCCGCCAGAAGTATCACCGGGGTCATGTAACGGACGGCCACGCGACTCGCTTCGTAAGCAGTCACGAAGCAGTCCTCCGGCGTCGAAGCCGCAAGTATGGGAAGGGGAGCCTCCCCGTTTCGGCCATACATCGCTTGCAGCAGATCGCTCTGTTCGGTCTTCGTCGGAAGGCCGGTGGAAGGACCGCCGCGCTGCACACCGATGACAACCATGGGCAATTCCGCTATCACGGCCAGGCCGATAGCCTCTTGCTTCAGGGCCAGCCCTGGACCGCTGGTAGCACATACCCCCAGAGCGCCTCCGAAACTTGCGCCGATGGTTGCACCCATGGCGGCAATCTCGTCCTCCGCCTGGAAGGTCATGACGCCAAAATTCTTGTATCGGCTGAGTTCGTGAAGCAGCTCGGATGCCGGCGTAATGGGGTAGCTGCTGTAGAACAGGTCGAGACCGCTCCTTTCGCTGGCGGCCACAAGACCCAGCGTTAGCGCCTGGGCGCCGCGAATCGCACGGTAGAGGCCGGGATCAAGCTTGGCGGGCTCGACCTCGTACTGCACGACGAAGTCTTCCGTGGTCTCGCCAAAGTGGAATCCTTTCTTGAGCGCATGAATGTTGGCGTCCCGTATTGCCGGGATCTTTGCAAACTTGGCAGAGAGCCAGTCAATCGCAGGTTGCATCGGCCGGGAATACAGCCACAAGGCAAGACCGAGCGCAAACATGTTCTTGCTTCGGTCAACCGACTTCTTGTCCAGCCCGCGGTCCTTCAGGGCCTCCTGTGTCATCCGGGACAACTCTACCTGGAACACCTGGTATTCCTTCCAGGCTTCTGCATCGTCGAGCGGATTGATTCCGTCGTAGCCCGCCAGCTTCAGGTTTTGCCTCGTGAAAGCATTCACGTTCACCATGATGGCTCCGCCGCGACGGACCCGGTGCAGATTCACCTTGAGCGCCGCAGGGTTCATCGCAACGAGCAGATCCACCTCGTCGCCCGGCGTGTGAATATTGACGGATCCGAAGTGGAGCTGGAAGCCGCTGACGCCGTAGGTAGTGCCGGCAGGTGCTCGAATCTCCGCAGGGAAATCAGGCAATGTAGCCAGGTCATTCTGTGCCAGAGCTGTGGCGAGAGTAAACTGCGAGCCGGTCAGCTGCATGCCGTCGCCGGAATCACCCGCGAAGAGGATGGTGGCCTCTTCCAGAGTGCGAACCTTTTTCTCTGTAACAGTCCTGCCTTGACCCCTTTCCCGGTTCATGGCTTCTGCACTGCGATTCGAAATAACCTCAACCTCTACTTAACCTGATTGCCAAGGAATGGTTGCAGCGAGCGCCCAGGCCACCCGTACGCTAGGCGATGCAGGCAGTGCTTATCTTGTGACGACTGTCGGTCAAGAGCCAATGGTACCGTACGTAGCCACAACGGAGAAGATCACGGTCACCGTGCGCCCGGTATACCTGGACAGTGAGTCGAGTTTCTTCGAAAGGCGGTTTGTGTTCGGCTACTTTGTCAGAATCCGTAACGAAGGTTCGGCTCCGGTTCGGTTGCTGCGCCGTCACTGGCGCATCCGCGACGGGTCAGGGCAGCTGGAGGAAGTCGACGGAGCGGGTGTAATTGGCAAGCAGCCGCTCATTGAGCCGGGAAACGAGCATGTTTACAGCAGTTACAGCGTGTTGAAGACGTTCTCGGGTTCAATGGAGGGATATTATACCATGGAGCGCAAAGGAGGGAAGCGCTTCAGGGTTACCATACCCCGGTTTGATCTCCGGGCCATGGCCAATTAGCCGCTCTTAACGCCTTTAGGTGGCTTGCCCAGCAATGGATCCCCGCCCCGGGCGACTAGCCCGGCAATAGTATCCGGCGCTTTGCCCGTGGTGCCGAAGCTACATGGGAAGTCATGCGCACGTGGTATCTTGGGCTCTCTCGGAGCCAGTAATCGACAACATGCTGTCATGCGACTCAGGCGTCTTGTGGCCTGCTTTGCGCTGATGTCCGCGATGCTGACGAGCCACGCCGCTTCGGCCCAGGAAGCTACGTACCAGGAACTCTTCCGGCCCCAGTACCACTTTTCTCCTGCCATCCACTGGATGAATGATCCCAACGGGATGGTGTACTTCGACGGAGAGTACCATCTATTCTACCAGCATAATCCTGAAGGAATCCAGTGGGGCCACATGAGTTGGGGTCACGCTGTATCTGAAGATCTGGTACACTGGACGCACCTGCCGGTCGGCATTCCGGAAACAGACAGCACGATGGCATTTTCGGGAAGCGCCGTCGTGGACTGGGAGAACACGTCGGGCTTTGGCACAGGAGAGGATCCGCCGCTGGTGGCCATCTACACGGCGCACTACACGAATCAGCGCAAACAGGCGCAGTACGTTGCCTACAGCAATGACCGGGGACGGACCTGGTTGCCCTATGAAGGCAACCCCGTGCTGGATATTGGCATGGCTGACTTCAGGGACCCCAAGGTGTTCTGGTACGGGCCCGCGCGCAAGTGGATAATGGTCGTAGCGCTGTCGCTTGAGAGGAAGCTCCACTTCTACGGGTCCGACGACCTCAAGAGCTGGCAGTTGCTAAGCTCTTTCGGACCGGCTGGCAGCGCAGACGGCATCTGGGAATGCCCCGATCTCTTTGAACTGAACGTGGAAAATGAGCCCGGCACAACGCGCTGGGTGCTTGAAATTGATCAGGGTAGCGAAGCCGTGGCAGGTGGATCCGGTGGGCAGTACTTCGTGGGAGATTTCGACGGCAGCACGTTTACGGCGGAGCACGCGGACACGCGATGGGTCGATTACGGTAAGGACTTCTACGCCGCCGTATCCTGGGCCGATGTGCCCAAAGAAGACGGTCGTACCATCTGGCTTGGATGGCTCAACAACTGGTTATATGCGAACAACATTCCGACCCATCCCTGGAGAAGCGCCCAGAGCATACCCCGTTCCCTGTCCCTGCGGCGCATTGACGGCGACTTGCGGATGGTCCAGCGACCAGTGGAGGAATTGCAGCGGCTGCGGCAGCATCACCGGCGCATGGAAGGGCGGATCCTGGATGGTGAATTGGACCTTGGAACGGAGTATGCCGGCAAGGCGATGGAAATCGTAGTTGAGCTGGACGTCGCTGGCAGCGAAGAAGTCGGCATGCGCGTGCACACTTCCGCCGACGAGGCCACCACCATAGGGTTTGACGCAAGGCGCGGGGGGAAATTCGTCGACCGCCGAGGCTCAGGAAATGTCGAATTCCATCCTGCTTTCGCGGGCAGGCACAGTGCGCCGGCGCGAGCAGAGGGCGGCAGGGTGCGCCTGCATGTATTCGTGGACTGGTCCTCGGTCGAAGTCTTTGCGCAAGACGGCGCGGTTGTGCTCACGGACCAGGTATTTCCGCGTGCGGACAGCGACGGTTTCGTTCTCTACGCCAAAGGCGGCCAGGCGCGACTCGTTTCGCTGGATGCGTGGAAGCTCTCCTCGATCTGGCGATAATCCCCGGCCGGAGACCTGGGTGCGGTCGGAGGCATGCGTTGGGCCCTCCCGGCATGCACTGACGCAACTGTGTGCGCGACCGGTTGCGGATTCGCGGTGCGCCTATCGGTGTCCTTCCCGGTAATGGGTCTCCAGCCAGTCTTCCCCGTAATCATTGCCGGGATCGCGCACGATGCTGTGCACATGATTGGCAGCCCCTTGCCTGCCGCCCACCGCCCGTTCCCGGACGTACTCGATGAGAATGGAAGGCCCGTGGACGCGGTAATAGTAGCGCCCCGAAACGTCATCCGTGGGACCAATCCACGCAAACCAGAGACTGTCCAGGCCATCGCTTTCAATCTTGGCCAACTGGCTTTTCGCAGCGTCGTGGTCGGCATTGCGCACGTACTCCTCGATGAGATGCCAGAGAAGTGTCCGCTGCGCCGGTGAAAGCGCGCTCGCCGCTAGGCCCTGAAATGAAGAGAGCGACGCCTTGCGGCCGGGACCTTCCAGTATGTCCCGGGGAACGTCCTGCGCAATTATGGCGAGCCTGCGCTGATCGGCGTTCAGGGCCTGCTGCAGCTCGAATCCGCGCTCCACCTCGTGCGATAGGATTCTCCAGCCGGCATAGGGTCCGCTTTCGATTTCATACGGCTCGGCTCCCAGAAACATGGGAGTGAAGGCCACGCGGTCGTCTGCAACGGTAAACGTGGACGCGAGATGGTGCCCGTTGATTAGCCATCCCCATTTTGCGTCAGCCGCAGGGTCGCCGAAAACGGAAACCCAATAGTTTTCCGTGGTCCAGCTTTCTACCAGCCTGCGGAAGCGGCTGTCGCCGGGGTCAAGGCGCTGGCTGGCCTCCGCGCGAAGCACGTCATCGAGCCACATGATGCCGGACAGTTTCAGGTATCCCTGGCTGCTAGTGGAGGCCCGAATCAGATCATGGAGCCTTCGTCGCTGGTCGCCGGTCAGATCGCCGGTGCGGACACCACCACGCTCAAACATGGAAGCTGGCAGATTACTCCAGCGCGTGCGCTCTTCTGCATCTGCAAGGTCGAAAGTGGCAGCTTGCCGCTGATCCACCGACAGGGCCTCTAGAAATCGGGCCGCGCTTGCGCGCATCTGGCTTGCGCTGGAATGTGCATCCAGCGAGCCCGTTTCCTGAACTGGAGTGTCGGGAGACACGACAGCCAGCCGCTTGGCCGAAGGCCTTGCGAATTCGCCGCAGCCGGCCAGGCTGGCTGTCAGCGGCAGCGTGAAGACAGTGGATGTTCGAAGCATGGGACCTGGTGGAAGAAGTTGGCTGTTAATCGTGGGGACCGGGCATAGCGCCATCGTCCTATCTGCCTAGCAGCATTCCGCGGCTAAGGGCCTCTCCGCCTGCTTCCAGGCGATAGAGATACAGTCCGCTGGCAAGGCCGTCGGCATTAAAGAGAACAGAGTGCCGCCCGGCGCCCCGCAAGCCCTGGACCAAGGTTGTTACCCGCTGCCCCAGAGCATTGTACACAGAAAGCGTCACGTGGGTCGGAACCGGAAGCACGTACGCGATGGTAGTCGTAGGGTTGAAGGGGTTCGGGTAGTTCTGGGAAAGGGACAATTCTGCCGGGGTTTCCGTTTCGACAGCCGTGTCGATGAATTCGATTGTACCCTTGGGGGACAGGTCCTTGCCCGCCAGGCCCGGGTAGTCCGGGGCATACCGGTAGGCGCGGAAAATCGTATTCTGTTGACGCTCGTTGCCGGGAGAAAAAGGCGGGATCGCTTCTCCCTGCACCATCGGGCCAGAGCGGACTACCGGATTGACATACTCCCAAACCCTCTGTCCTGCGGCCAGTTCGAATATGCGCCCCGTCATTCCTTCGGCAATGAGCGTGTTGCCGTTCGGCAAGCGCTGCTGCCCGGACAGGAAGTTGGAGTAGAAGACCCCCGGATTGGCGTAGCTCCAGACGATTTCCGGGGCAGAAAACGTGCCGTCTACTTCCATATCGAAGAATCCCGTACCGTCGTAGTCTTCGAAGTAGGGGAGGTCGAGCTCGTATACGGTGGAAAACGGCATGTCCGGCCGGTCGCGGCCGTTGTCGAATACCATCAGGTTCCCGCCCCCTGGCAGGTGGGCACCAATCCATCCTGTGGAGTGGTTGAAGAAAAGTGTCCGGTCTTCCCGGCCGCCGGACTTGTACATGGCCGGATTGCCCCAGCGATACAGGAGATCACCGCCGAGACCCATTCTGCCGCCTGCTCTCTCGGCGGCTTCCTCGGTTGTGGTACTGTGGTCTATAACCCAAATCTCGCTCAGGAAGGAAATGCTCATCGCAATCAGATCGAGCTGGGCGTTGAAGTCGATGGCATTGATATGGAGCCAGTCGCCGCCCGTACCCGTGTTGATGTCGATGCGTTCGGGATGCTCGCTGACGACTCCGTAGTTGGATTTGGCCGGATCATGATCCTGTATCAGATGGTCCCAGGCGTCCCACTGCCAGACGATTTCCGCGCTGTCGGGCAGTATGGGCCTGAATTCCACGATACGCTCGGTCCAGAACGGCTCGCCGGTGAAGGAGGACGGATCGATCCCCATTTCCAGCACGTCCTGGGGTGATCTCAGCTCCCACACGGTGGCCAGGATGTTGCCGCCCGGGAGCCTCACAATATCGTGGTGCATGGTATAGAGGCTGTCCACATAGTCAAATTGCCAGACGACATCGCCGTCCCACGTTATCTCCTCGATGCGTCCGCCCCTTCCTCCACCGATGGTCCAGCCGCCCGGCGCCCTGGATGCGCGCAGCAGATTGCCATTCTCCAGGAGATAGGTCGACGAGCCGATATTGAATTCATGCTCCCATACATTGACGTACATGCCGTCCATGTCAACCAGGTACGTGCTGGGATGCTGGTGGGGGGCGATCAGCGTGTAGCCGGCGAAGGATCCCGGCTCATTCAGCAGTAGTCCGACGGTTCTGTCCTGCGCCCGGGCGGGATTGTGGACGACGATGAGGAAGGCGGCTGTTAGCGTAGCAAACGCGGCACGTGGCATGGCACTTGAGATGTCAGTCTCGTGAGGACTGTCGTTGCCGTGGATAGAGCGGCAGGCGCTCGACGCGGTGGAATGTAATCCCGTACATGGCCTCGGAAGGCCGGATCACCGCTTCGAAGACGACGCGCTTGGTAGTATAATCCACTTCTATCGTCTTGCCGTTTGGGCCATCCGCATCGTGGTTGGCCCCGGGCATAAAGACAACGTTGTCTTCGCGCAGGTGGTAGTCGACATCCGACACTATGCCGGCAAACGTTGAGCCGCGACGCTCCTTGCCGTACTGCCAGACCTGCTGGACGGTCATTGCCTCTTCGTCGATTCGATACTCTACGGCCCGGCTATACGGTCCTCCGGAGGCCAGTCCGTAATTGCGGTTGTCACCGTTGTCGAAGAGCAGGAGCGTGCCTCGCGGCGTCATCTCCGGTGCATGCTGGTACCAGGCCCACTCGAATTCCTCATGATTCGAAGTGCCGTCCAGAACGCCGGGATCCGTGATCGGAATTCCGGACGAATCCAGCGGTTGCAGGAGCCTTGTACTCAGATCTGCCCCGCTGCCGGAAGTATTCCAGCCGCGGTGGGGCGCCAGGATCCATATCACTTCATTGTTGCGATTCAGCTTGACCGTTCCCTGCACCCTGCCGGAGACGATTATGGTATCATCTGCCGGGTCGTATACCAGTCCGTTGGCATGAAACCAGTCTCTACGGTTGGTAGACCAGGACCGCCTCCGGTTATCAAGGGACTCGTTCAGGTCCCAGACCTGCACGATGGCACCGGATTCCCGGTCGATTTCAAGGATGTGGTCCTCGATGGTGGGCAGTCCGTGCTTGTTGGTGGTTACCAGGAAATTGCCGTTCGGCTTTTCGATGACATTGTGGTGAAAGCCGTGTCCGGGCAGGGGCCAGGTCCGGATAACGTGGCCCAGCATATCGACCTCCACGATCTGCCCCGTGCTGCCATCGCCGAAGTACAGGTTGCCGTTGGCCAGACGTTCCACGCCGACATCGTAGAACAGATTGGACAACGTGGGATGACTGGAATAGTCCAGATACCAGCGGATGCTCCCGGCGGCATCAAACATGAAGGGTATCTGCGCATCCGTGGATCTGCTCTGTCCAAAATAGCTCACCAGATTCATTCCGGGCTTCATGGATTCCGTGTCAGCGACTTCAATCGTTATACGAGGGGTAGCAAAGGTAATGGCTTGCGCCGCAATTTCATGTTCCAGCTCTCCAATAAGGGTTCCATCCGGCTCGAAGAAGCGCAGGAGTACGGTGTTGGTGACTTCCGGATAGAGTCCGAGCACCGGCAGGACGGCCTGAGTGAAGGGATCGTTGAAACGCTTCCGGACGTCGGTCAGCTCTCCTTCCCTGCCCGGGACCACGATTTCCGCGGTGACGGGGCGGGCCGTTGTCAGCGCAATCTCCGCTGTCAGTGGCGCGAAGCCGCTGGGATTGCGCGTCACGGTGATCTCCGTGACAAGCTCTTCCACCACATCCACCGGGAGTTCTACTTCGGCGGAGTCACACCCTGCGCCCAGAACAGGAGCGGCGATTGCCAGGAAAAGTGCCAGGAATCCCGGCAGGTTGGCGTCCGGATTCGTACGGGTCTCCCAGTGGGGCATCCTGCGAAGATAGGCGACAGGCGGCCAAGGTCACGAATTGCGGCCGTTCTTGCAACGGCCCGGATGGGCGACCAGCCTTCGCTGGAGTCTTATTTCACAAGGCTAGAGAGGTGCTCGTCGTCCCAGTGCCAGCCTTCGCCAAACCCGAGCAAGCGGGTGCCACTGCTTCTCCGCGCCAGGGGGCACTTGCGAGCCGCGAAGGGCACTATGGCAAGCTCGAAGTCATGTGTGCCGGTAACCGGCAGAGCGCAGTCCAGGTAGCAGCGGCGGTGATAGCCTACCTGGAGGATCGCCGGGTCTCGCTGGCCAGGATGACCTTTTCCAGTAGCGTGAATGCGCCCTGGACCAATAGCGCCAGTACCGCCGCCGGGACGGCCCCCTGCAGGATCAAGGCAGTGTCACCCAGGCGGATTCCCGTAAGAATGGGCTGGCCATAGCCCCCAGCCCCAATCAGGGCACCCAGCGTCGCCGTCCCTACATTCAACACGGCCGAAGTCTGTACGCCCGCAAGAATGGGGCGCGCGGCCAGCGGCAGCTCGATCTGAATGAGCTTTGCCATGAAAGGCAGCCCCAGCGCTTCCGCAGACTCGACCAGCGCCGAAGGTATGCCGAGCAGGCCCGCATGCGTATTCCTGACAATCGGGAGGAGACTGTATAGGAAGAGGGCCACCATCGCGGGAGGCCCCCCGATGCCCATAAGCGGTATCATGAAGACCAGTAGAGCGAGGGACGGAATGGTGTAGATGACCCCTACGGTGCCAAGTATTACTCCGCCCAGGCGCGGCGCTTTTGCGGCGATTATCCCCAACGGAACCGATACGACAACGGCGGCAAGAAGCGAGACCAGCACAAGTATCAGGTGCTCCCGCGTATGTAGCCAAAGCCGGGAGGCCGCCGATTCTCTGGCTGTCTCGATGGGCTGCTCGAGCGAGAAGTGCTCTGATACAAAGCTTGCAGCTACCTCGGTTTCCGGCACACCCTCCACGACGGCGAGTGCATTGAGGTCTGTCATCTGCTCTTCCGAAATGGCTCCCTCCAGGCGCATCAGGAGCGCTGATATGCGAGGCAGACGCTCGGCGAGATCTGCCCGGTAAAGGTATACGGCCTGGTAATCCGGAAAGTGATTCTTGTCGTCGACCAGCGAGACCAGATCATACAGCCTGATCTCTGCGGCGGTGGAGTACAGGTCCGTAACGTCGATCGTGCCCGAGGCAACACCCCTGTAGGCCAGGTCGTTGTCCATTCCCCTGACGAACGTTTGCGGCAGCTGGTAGGCTGCCCGCAAGGAAGGCCAGCCGTCCTGGCGGTCCATGAATTCGTTGCTGAAGCCAAAGCGAAGATCCGGATGGCGCTTCAGGTCAGAAATCGACGAGATGCCCAGTTCGGCCGCCTGTTGCCGGGTCATTCCCATGGCATACGTGTCGTTGAATCCAAGTTCGCCGGACATGCGCAGGCCGTAGCCTTGCAAGACATCAGGCAGTTCGGCAATGCCTTCAACTTCGCCGGCAAGCGTTTCCTCTATGATGGTGCCGGTATAGTCGGGATAAAGGTCGATGTCTCCAGACAGCAGCGCATTCCACAGTATGCGTGTACCTCCCAGCTCGGTGCGATGGGTGGCTTCCAGCCCGGCGGTCTGCAGCAGGTGCGAGGCGATGTCACCGAGAATGACGCTTTCCGTGAAGTTCTTCGAACCAATAGTAACGGGCTGCGCACCCAAATGGCGCGCGCCCAAAAGCACCGTCAGGACCAGGCCGAGAGCCGCATGGATGCGGATGGACCCTGGCAGGTGCGCCGCTGCACCGGCTTTCGAACTCATGGCAGCGCTACGGTGCGTTGTGCGCGCAGGAAGGCCGTGACAAAGGGATCAGCCGGTTTCCCGGCAAGGGTTCGCAGCGTACCGTGCTGCAGTTTCCTGCCGGCTTTCAGGAGGACAATGGTATCGGCAAAAAAGGCGGCCTCCGCCATGTCATGCGTAACCATGATGACGGTCTTGCACAGCTTCCGAAAGATGCCACGCAATTCCTCCTGCAATTCGTAGCGAATCATGGGATCCAGCGCGCCCAGGGGTTCGTCCAGCAGCAGGACATCGGGATCCAGGAACAGGGCCCGCATCAGGGAGACGCGTTGCTGCTGACCGCCCGACAGGTGACCGGGATGCCGGTCGAGGAGGGCGGCTTCAAGGTCCACCAGAGCCAGCATCGTTTCCAGACGGGCTTCGATTCGGCGGGACGGCCATCGAAGGTGGCGGGCCATCAGGGTTACGTTTTTCCGGGCCGTCAGGTGAGGAAATAGTCCTCCGCCCTGAATTACATAGCCCATGCGCCGGCGCAGGGCCCGGATCGTACCGGGACCGAGTGCTTGACCATCGAAGTAGACCATACCGGAGGTAGGGTCGACCAGTCCGGCCATCAAGTGTAGGATGGTTGACTTTCCGCATCCGCTGGGGCCAATCAGAACGGTGGTCTGTCCCGCATCCACGGACAGGTCGGTAGGATAAAGCGCCACCTCGCCGGAATACTCCTTGCAAACCTGCTGCAGTTGAATCATGGGCCTCTATCGCTTGCCAAACCGAGTATGACCGCGCACGGCAAGCGATCACCGCAGCACGCCGTCTATGTCCGATTCACTGCCCGAATATCGCAAAACCGTGCTGCTGTTGTGCGAAATACCCCCGACGGCCGACCAATCCAACACGGGCGTCATTGCGCCTAGGTGAATGCCCTAATGGCCGCGGCCGAATGTCAGCTCCGTCTGCTCAGCCCTATTGCAGCCGGCCGGGGCAGGCATGGCAGCAAGCCCGCAGGCAGGTCGCACCGCAAGCCTGAGGCATTTGCCAGGCAAGGGGTCAGAGACCAATGCCACTGAGTTGATGGCGGATGATGCGCGTTAGGGCACGGGATCGATCCGATCCATTACGCTCACGAGCTCGGCCACCACTTCCGGGTATCGTGCTGCCTGGTTGTCATACTCGCCGACATCGCGAGCCAGGTTGTACAGCTCAAACCTGGATTCGCCGAGTTCCTGAAATCGCAGCAGCTTCCAGTTGCCTCGACGCACGGCCTGCACAAAGTGGCCGCCCCACCGGTTGTCGAATTCCCAGTACATGTAAGGATGCACCTGAACAGGGCCGCCTGCCTTGAGCAGATTCGCCATCGACAGTCCGCTTGGCGGCGAGGCGGGCGCGTTTGCAAGGTCGGCAAAGGTAGCCATGAAGTCCCAGTTTCCCCATGCGTGGTCGCTGACCCGCCCGCCGGGCACGATGCCGGGCCCCCAGGCAATCATCGGAACACGAATGCCACCTTCGTAGAGGTCCCGCTTCAGGCCACGGAGCGGACCGTTGCTTTCAAAAAAGCCGGGGTCTGCTCCGCCTTCGACGTGCGGACCGTTGTCGCTTGTGAAGAGCACGACGGTATTGTCCGCAATATTAAGGTCCTGAAGGCGATCCAGGATACGGCCCACGTCGCGGTCGAGACGAGACACCATCCCCGCGAAGGCCGCGTGCGGCTGCGACTGCTCCCTGTATGTGCCGATCACGCCACAACACGGAAACGGTCTGTCCGGCATGAGCTTGCTGGAGCCGTCAGGGTTCCGGTAGGGCTCCATGGAGTCTTCCGGGACAAGCAGTTCTGCATGTACGAGGGAATAGGGCAGATAGAGAAAAAACGGCCGGGACCGGTGGCGATCGATAAACTCAATCGCGGCATCGGTAAACATATCGTGCGTGAAGCTGGTCGAGTCGATTGCTACGCGTACTGTTTGTCCCTGGCGAATGGCGAAGAGGTGGTCGGTGTAGTGGGAATGGGCATGAACATGGCCGAGATAGCCGAGGAACTCGTCAAATCCCTGGCGGTCGGGAGCGCCCCTTCCAGGTTCTCCGAAGCCCCACTTTCCGAATACGCCAGTTGAATATCCGGCGTGTTTCAGCATTTCCGCGATAGTGTGATCCTCTTCGCGCAGACCGGGACCCCGATTCGATCGCGTGTGTGAATGCTCCATGTCCATGCCGGCAAGGAGGGCGACGCGAGACGGCGCACATACCGTGTTGCCCGCATAGAAGCTGGTAAACCGGACGCCTTCCGCTGCCATTCTGTCGAGCCGGGGTGTTCGAATCTTCTTCTGCCCATACGAGCCGAGATCACCGTATCCGAGATCATCCGCCAGGATCACGATGATATTTGGCGGCGTCCGCTCTTGGGCAGGCTGGGACAACACGTTGCCTGCAAGGCACAGGGAAAGGAGGGAGACCGTCAGGCTGGCCACGACCGGCATTGCCGAGCGGCCAGCAATTCTGAATGTGATTGTTTTGCAGGTCATGAGGCTGGACGGGTTTGGCCTCCCCAAGATAAGCAGGCTCCGGAGACTTCGCGGGACGCCAGAGAAGACGGATTGCCCGCTTGGCAACCTGGTGCAGGAATTGTTGGTTGCGTGCGTGGCGTTGCGCACAAGACCGGGCCCGGAGCGCGGCATTACGGGCGAAGAAGGGAGGGCGGAACGGTTCCTGATCCATCCGCCGCGGCCGCGCGCCCTGCCGCGAGGCAGCGGCATTTCCGGCGACCGGGATTGCGTGTGGAGCCAAGGGGAGTCGAACAGCTGACCTCTTGAATGCCATTCAAGCGCTCT
>CAZXEU010000003.1:0-42147 GCA_964639665.1 uncultured Rhodothermaceae bacterium
GTGCTGCTTTAGCGGGAATCGCTCCCGCTGGTACACCCACCAGCGCCGGAAGCCTTGATCGCGGCCGGTACTCACGGCTTCTCCTCCGCCGGCCCCCGCGCCAGCGTCTGGTGGGCCTGCGTGAACCCGTGCGATGACAGCGCCGCACTGATCGACAGCTCGCCCGCAAGCACCAGCGCTGCGCATACCTCGGCAAGAGCCGCCGCATTTCCCGGACCGGCCAGCTTGAGAATCTCCAGGCATGCGTTCTGGCTCGGCAGACCCGTCCCCCCTCCTACCGTGCCCAGGATGAGATTCGGAAGCGTGACGGAAGCATACAGACCGTCTCCCTCCGCCGGCTCAAAACGGGTCACACCTACAGCAGACTCGGCTACGCAGGCAGCGTCCTGGCCGCAGGCAATGAAGAGTGCCGCCATTCCGTTGGCATAGTGCCCCTGTATCCCGATGTTGCCGCTCATCACGCCGCCGATTGTCGCGGCCCGGTAAAAGTCCAGCATCCGGCTGGCACTTGTCTTCAGGTGCCCTTCGAGGATCCCGGGCGTGAGAGTCACCTCCGCCGTTACCTTCTTTCCGCGCACATTCTGGAAGGACAGATGCGAGGCCTTCTTGTCGCCCGAATGATTGCCTTCGACAAACCAATACGCCGGTTGCACCGGGGTCCGCTCCAGAATGAAGCGGCACACGGCGTCAGTGGCGATCGTGACCATGTTCTGTCCGGAAGCATCGCCGGTGATGAATTCGAAGATCAGGTAGATGTGGTTGCCCTCAACATTGAATCGGGTACGGATTAGCCGGCCGTGTCGCGTGGTGGATGCCGCTATTTCCTGGAATGTCTCCGCATGCTCGCTGGCCCACATAATGAATTTGCCGACCCCGATCAGGCTGTCGAACGCAAAGACGGGTGCACGAGTGACGCCCTCCCAAATTGCTGCTGCCGTACAGCCTCCGGCATGGGTGATGGCCTGTGCCCCTCGGGTATAGGATGCCACCAGCGCGGCCTCCGTTGTGGCGAGTGGCACGTAGTAGTCTCCTCGCGCGAACAGCCCACGTACACGCAGCGGTCCGGCAAGTCCAACGGGTACTCTTACGGTGCCGACAAAATTCTCGATGTTCTTGCTGTACGCGCCTACTTGTTTGCGCGCAGAAGCATCGAACAGCTCATGCTTTACAGGCGCATTCGCGTCAAGCACCTGCCAGCGCCGCTCCACGGCTTCGGGAGTAATGGTCCCGGGTGCGTCGCCCCGGGGTACGGCTGGTGGCATGCCCTCCAGCGAAGGCATCAGATCCTGCTCGATTTCCTGTGGAGAGCGTTCGGCGAGAAGGCGCTTGAAATAGCCCCGCACGCCGCGAAGATCAGCTGACATGGCGTTTGAGTTCCTTTTCCAGTGAAGGGTAGTCTACCTTTGCATTGTGGCGGCGATCGACCGGTATCCGTGGCACACTCACCACCCTGTCCAGGAGTGCCCAGGGCAGCGCCTCCAACACGCGCCGCTTCGCGTCCACCGGTGCCTGCGGACCCAGTTGCACAGCGAGCAAGCGCTCGCCGCCAAGACCGGCAAGCGCGCTCCGCTCGATCCATTCCAAGCCGCTTGCCGCACATTCCGCGGCGAAGGGGTAGATCGTGCCGCGCTCATCCTCAATGACTGCACCGGCACGCCCCAGGAGCCAGAGGCGGCCACTGGCGTCCAGGTAGCCAGCATCACCGGTTCGGTGCCAGACCTCTTCTCCAACCCGAAACTTGGTCTCCTCGTCGCCGACGCCGTCCAGGTAGCCGCCGAGGACATGAGGACCGCTAACCACGATCTCGCCCGCGTGCTCTGCCGGCAGCGCAAGCTCCGCAAATTCCTGCTCATTCATGGCCGGCAGGGGCTCTCCCCACCGATTCTGCGTGATGCGAATCGCTATCCGGTGCACAGGCTTACCGACCAGAAGCCCCTTTCCGGCAAACATTGCGGCACGGTCTTCCGCACTTGCCTCGCCCCAGTCCAAGTGTGATATGGGCTCGGCCTCCGTGGATCCGTAAACCACAATCACGCGACCGAGTGGCATGGCCGCGCGCAGCTCACGCAGCAGGCGGGGAAAGACGGGAGCGCCACCGGTGTAGAGCTTCTTAAGCGTGCCAAGATGCACGTCTCCGTTTCTCCGGCCAGAGGCTGCACGCGCGCCCTGAAGCAGTCTGTCGTACAGGGCCGGAGACCCCACGGTCCGGGTGACGCCGTGTTGCTCCAGCTGCTCAAGAACCGGGCCGGGCACTATGAAGCCGGGCCGCCGGAGATCGCATTGTGGTATAACGGAGGTGACGCCCGAGGCCAGGTTGGCAAGCACGAAGATCGGCAGGGTCGCGAGGTCGACCTCGCCAGGCTCCATGTCGATGGACTCGGCCAGGACGTTGTGCTGTGCCCGCAGAAAGCCGTGGCTGCGGACCGCCGCCTTCGGCTGTCCCGTGCTCCCGCTCGTGAAAGTCAGAAGCGCGTCGTGCGAAGATTGGCACGCGACGATGGTATCCGCGGGAACCAGCCCTTCGAGTCCGGACCAGCGAATGGCGCCAGGGACCCATCCCATAGTCACGAAGTGGCATTCGATTCGTTGCAAGCTTCGGCAGAGCATCCGCAGGAGGTGCGCCCGCGCCGGGCCCAGGAAGGCGTCGGGGCGCGCTATCTCGCAGCACTGCTCGATGTGCCTCCTCCCCGCCGAAGGATCAAGCACGGTGGCCACCAGACCGAGGCGGAATATGCCAAGGAGAGCGACGTAGAGTTCGATGGACATCGGCTGGAACAGGAGGACTCTATCCCCCCCGTTCAGCCCCGAGATGCGAAACAGCGCAGCGGCCTTTGCCGACCGATCTGCAATCTCGGCAAACGTGATGGACCGCGTTCTCCTGCCAACCGCCTCAATGATGGCTGGCTGGTCAGGCCGCTCGGCGGCCTGCTCCATCAGGATGTGGCAGATATTCACCTTTGCTACAAGGGCTTCTCGTACAGCGTGTAGCGCCGGATGGTGGTCCCATAGCGGCGAGAAATGCGCCGCGAGAGGTTGGTCTCCTGCATGAGTGCGTGAATGGCGCGCTCGAATCCGAGGCTTCGAGCCGCCCGCTGGCAGTGATCCATGAGCACGCCGCCAAGCCCTTTTCCGCCGTAAGCCGGATGCACGGCCATGGACTTGACGACTACCGTGCGCGGAGGCCCACCCCTTGCCGACTCCAAGAGATCCGGGATCGCGAAGATGAAGCCAACGAGGCGCCCGTCATGCTCTGCAAGCAGGACCAGTTCGGGCAAAAGATGGGCATGGATAGGCGCGTATGAATCCAGAAATTCCCCAAGCTCAATGGGGCTGTAGAGAAAGTTGTTGGCGAATGCCTGGAGCGACAGTTCGTGAATGGCCTCCAATTCGTCGCGGAATCGTGCCTTGTCGAGCAGGCGCAAGGTAATGCCCTGGCGTGCAAGCTCGGCCCTTCGCTTGTCGGAGCGCGGGTCAACCTGGCTGAGGTTGCCGTTGAGCGCAGACGTATACGTCGCCAGGGGCACGAATCCGGCGTCAACAAAGTGTCCAGCCCACTCGTCGGGGTTGTCGGGCTCAAGGAAAAATGCCGGCTCGGTGCCGCGGTCTGTGAGCAGCCTGTAGCGGTGCCAGGTAGACCCGTCCATCGGACCGATGACCCGCTCGCGTCCCTCATCCCGATGCCGGCTTGAGGCGTGCTGCAGCAGTTCACTCCCCGCGTCAGCATTGGCTGCAGCATAGTGCCCCAGAAGTCCGTCCCGCGTTGGTGCACCTCGGCTATCAATTCTCTCCCACAGGGAGCAGCGGGCAACCAATACGCCTGTCGCGTCGCGGAGCGCCAGGTGGCACGACGGACCCGTGAGCTCGAATTCCTGACTCCGCAACGGCTCCACCAAACCCGTTCGTTGAAGCACCACATCTTTGGCGTGCTCGACCACGGTGAGAGAATTCATGATTCAACCGACTCTGTAACTATGCTAGATCTCGTCCCAAGTGGGCCGGCTAGCGTTGCCGTGGAAAGTGAGAGCCTGCAGCTCGCGGTGCGTCCGCAGCGGCAGTACGCGGCCATGTGTTGCCGTTTTCAAAGGTGGGCACCGGCTGTTTGAAGTGAAGGAATTGCGCTAGCGATCTGACGACCTTGTCGCGACTGCCAGACGATCGCCAGCACACGGCCGGTCCTTTGCAGTTGCGCGGAGTCGTGGCTGTGTACCTGCTGCACCTGGATTAGCAGCGCAATGCATCGCAAGCCTTCCCGACGGGCAAACTCGATCCATCCGGAGAGTTCTTGGCTCCGTGCCTCTGATCGCTAGTCAGAAAGCGGCGGCACGCACCCGCAACAACGCTCCCTGCATTTGAAACCACGGGGATCGCACTTCTCCATTCCTGGACTCTTGCGCACGCCCGGCCGTACCTCGCAACGCTTCGACGTAGGGCAGGACATACTCCATATTTGCTCATTCGCCAGAGCCGTTTGTTGCGACGCGCTGCAAATATAACTATTGCGTTAGTATTGTATGGACTCTTCGTTGCACTTGGCATTCCGGTCTTATACCTTGCCTCGTCCAGAACAAGCTGCCTGTATTTGTCACAATCCGCATTTCGCGGGAGCTCGGTACAAAGACCATCGCTGCCATGGGCCAAAACACCCACGAGTTAGTCCGGGGTAGCCGGTTCAAATGTCATCACGCATTGGCATGCCCACTTTGAAGGATTCCTCCATGCGACAACTAGGCGCTCTCTTGCTGCTCGCCTTTGTCCTGGTCGACGCCGCAAGCGCCCAAACGGTTGGGCACAGAGTAGAGCTGGTAGACAGAAGTGGCAGTCTGATTCAGGGACTGGTGCAAGAGGTGAGCAAGGACGGATTGACGCTTGATGTGCCAAACCGGGGACTGATGTCCGTCGCCTACGCCGACATGCTCGTTCTTGTGGCGTTGGTGCCAGCTCCCGACGGGATTGTGAGGCTGTATACCAGGAAATATGCTGTACGCGGGGCCGCAGGGGGAGCAGCAATCCTTGGTCTAGCGGGCGTCATAGCGTTCGCCGAAGAAGATGAAGGCGCGGGCCGGGTCGCTCTGGCAGCCTTGGGCGGGGCGGCCATCGGCGGTGGCGGTGGCGCCATAGTTGGCACATTGCTGGGAAGGCTCGCCAAGCTCGGGCGATGGGAGCCGATAGTGCTACCAGGCACTGACGCAGCCCTGATCCCTGCCATTCCATTGCACGGCATGGGCATGCCTGCTGTCGGCCTTACCTTGGCGTTCTGAACCGGTGCGACTGGTTCCAGCAGACCGATAGCAACCTCAAAACTGAATCTCCATGCGATACATGTTAATCGTTATGGCCGCGCTCCCGTGCGTGGCCACTGAAGCCCAGGTAACGGGACAACGCATCAAACTGGAGCTCCACAGCGGCGACGAGTACGTCGGCCTCTATGTCGCCCGGCAGAACGGTGCCGTGCACTTGCAGCTGGTCGACGACGTGGGGGCGCACGCAGTACCCTTTGGAGACATCGTGGCGGCGTATGCCAGCACGGGCACCCGGTCTTTGGCACTCGGGGGCGCGCTGATCGGCTTGGCCCCTATTCCGTTGGGCTTGGTCCTCGGATTGGCAGCCGGTGAACAAGCAAAAGACGACGAGAATGAGGTGGTCGACGAATTAATCAAGTTGTCTGGCGGTGCGGCCGGCGTGTTGGCAGGCTTTGTCGCGAGCTTGGTGACGGTGCCGGTCGGCTATCTGATCGGGCGGAGCATGAAGCGCGACATTTGGAGCAGCATTTCGGTGGACGGCGGGATGGCCCGCTGGTCGCCGATTCTAAGGCTGACGCCGGACCGGCGTCTGGCCGCCGGCCTCGCCTTGACATTCTGAGCTGGAAGTGCTGATTCGGGGCAACCAACTGCAACATTCGGCACTTCATTTTGGGCTTGCACCGCCCAAACATATGCGAACGCGGCCCATAACGGAAAATACTGTCCTGCGCGACTACAATTAAGCGCGCCCGCACTCATAATCCGGGAGTTGCCCGTATCTCCCAAGTCCGAGCCCGAACGCGAAAGAGGCGGCCGCGCGTGGGCGTCTGGACGCGCAGACCGGATGCGGCATGAGGCTTCCGCGACAACTTGGCGCCTTTGCACCCCAAACGGGAACTGACATCACCGAGGCTGCGGGCCATATTTTGCGCTTCGGAGGTCGCTGGAAAGCCTGCCAATCCATACGCGTTCAATCGGAGACCGGACTCCGGGCATCGGCCTAAGGAGCTACACGCCACCGGCCTTCGCTCCGTGCGGCATCTGACTGGCGGCTGCCGTTTACGCCTGATCGGGCTCAATTCTCGTTGCGGCGGGTAGGGCTGCAGCTGCCCGTTTCGTTTCAGCGGCAATGTCAATCGCGAATGCAGTGGCCACAACAGGTGCAAGCGTTCCGGTACCTTGTGGGCGGCCTCAGGCTGCGCCAAACTTTACTGCCGGCAAGCGCACTTGTAGACGCTCCGTACGGTGACTTGCGGAATTCATTGCGAAATACTATAGGCGATTCGGATTCCTCCCACCTTTGCTTGGAGCACAGGTTCAGCGTGCGGGCGCGGCCAATAGCCAGTCCGCAAACAAAGCCGGGCCTGGGGCCGTTGCCTGCCGGCAGCCGGGCTTAATCGGCAGCTGCAACTGCCGTTTCCGCATTCGACCCTAAGCAGATCGCTCCGCTTGCGAATAGTGACAAGCCCGTGCAGAGCCGCCGAGCGCTACATTGATGCGTTTTTCTGCGCCCGTCTATGATCGGTCAGATTATGGTCTGGTTTCCAGTCGTAACTATCCTAGTGATATATTATATTAGATCATAAGAGCAAGTGAATATATTGTCATGTATCCTCAGAAGGAATTCTTGAGCCAAATCGGGCACTCCCTGGAAAAGGAACGCAGAAAGCGGGGCCTTAGCCAGCGCGCGCTAGCCAAGATCACAGGTACTACCCAGGCCCAGATTTCACGAATAGAGAATGGCGAAGTGGATTCTCGGCTCTCCACCGCAATCGAGATTGCCCGTACCCTGGATCTGGAGCTGGTCCTCGTGCCGCGCCGTCGACTGTCCGCTATAGAGGCGGTTGCCGGGCACAGCAAGAGAGAGGCAGCTCCAAACCGCATGGATCGGGATTGGGAGCGCAGGCTGCGCGCTTTGCGAAAAATGCTGACCAAGGAGCCTCAGCGGCAAGACTATGCCCAGGTGTACAGCCTGCTCCGGGACACATCGCGCCTTGACCAAGGCGCTGCCTCCAGCCGAAACAGGCTTCTCTCCGTCGACCGGCTACTAGGCAATTTGCAAGATGCGGAAAACGTTGCCAAGCTTACCGCGCTCCTGGAGGACTTGCGGAATAGCTTGGCGCACAGTGCACTCTCCCAGCCTCCCGCTACCAGTGTACGACCGGCGTACAGTCTGGACCAGGACCGGGATGTCTGACGTCCGCGCACTTGCCATATGCCTGTACGGACAACAGGTTGGTACACTTGTATGCCTTCCGGGGGACAGAACAACATTTGCATTTGGCGAGGACTATATCGGCAATCCGCTCCGCTCCGTATTGGGACTCGGGTTCAAGGATACCTTCGGAGAATTGATAACGGAGTTTGGATCGAAGCAGACGCGCCTTATGCCATTCTTCTCTGGGCTTTTGCCTGAGGGAAGCATGCGCACTTACTTGGCCGAACTTGCCGGAGTCCATCCGGAGCGCGAGTTCTTCCTGCTACGGGCGTTGGGATACGACCTGCCGGGAGCTATAACTGCGAAGGAAGAATCCCCGGTATACAGGCGGGCTGACCCAGGCAACGATAAAGAGCCGGTCAGAGGACGCTCTGGAAGAGGATCGGCGCTGCGGTTTTCGCTCGCAGGTGTGCAGCTAAAATTCTCGGCTTTGCAGAGTCGTCAAGGGGGACTTGCCATCCCTGCCAGGGGAATGGGGGGAAGCTGGATCGTCAAGCTTCCTTCGTTGCAGCATGCCTGCGTACCCGAGAACGAATTCTCCATGATGGCAATCGCCAGGCTCTGCGGGATTGATGTTCCTGCAACAGCCTTGGTTGATGTCTCATCCATAACAAACTTGCCAGAAGAATTCGCAATGCTTCCCGGAAAGGCCTTGGCCGTCAAGCGCTTCGACCGACGCGAAGGGGGCACCGCCGCCCACATGGAAGACTTTGCACAGGTATTTGGAGTTTACCCCGAAGAGAAGTACGCTGCAGCAAGCTGTCGCAACATCGCGGAGGTGCTGGCGGCTGAGACCGGCTCCGATGACATAGCCGAATTCGTCAGGCGAATCGTATTCAACATGCTCATAGGAAACGCCGACATGCATCTCAAGAACTGGTCGGTGATTTACCCGGACACGCGACAAGCACGGCTGTCTCCGGCCTATGATCTTGCAGCCACAGTTGCGTTCATTCCAGACGAGAACGCAGCGCTCAAGATCTCCCGGATTAAGCGATTTGACCAGTTTACGGAATCCGAAATGCTGCACCTTGCTGCCAAGGCCCGGCTGCCAGGAGAGCTCGTCCGACGCACAGCGCGCAAAACCGTAGCGCTGTTTCACGAGAATTGGCAGGCGCACAAGAACAATCTGCCACTGCCCAAAGCGCACGTCGAGGCAATCGAGCGCCACCTGAAGAAGGTCCCTATTGCGCGTGCCCGTGCGTGAGTGCCCTGTCATAACTTAGCACGGCTCGGGCCTGCTCAGTGACGGGACTGTTCGCGGCTCCCCACGCAAGGTTCTGCCGCCGCATGCCAGTTACATGGACCATTCAATGGGCGTGCATCTAAGTGAACCCAGGGTCGCGCAATCAAGGCGCCAAAGCTGCTCAAGGCCCCTCCCCGGTTTCACTACGTAGCGGCCGGTCAGGCGCGCCGGCCCAGTACGCCTGCGATGTCCGGCGGACTCCAGTCCGGGGGCTTCATCCACTTGCCGTCTTCTCGCACACGCGCGCCGGGACCGAACTTGCGCAAATTGGCTCGGTCTACCTCCTCAAGGAGTCTCTCGTCGTCGATGCCGAATGCAACCAGCGTGCCAATCGTCACCACCGAAATATCCGCGCAGCCGTCGGCCACCCCTTCCACATCCACAGTGCCGACGGCCTCAAAATCCAGCGAATCCATTTCGAGCGGCGCATCGCACGCGCTAGCCCGCACGCCCAGCGCGCGGACGGTCTCCAGGGCTTCCTCCACAATGAGCTTGGCGCGAAGCACACGCGTAGGCTCGTCCGGTACGGTTACGCGTTGCGGCGTCTGTTGGCCTGCCTTTTGCATAAAGGCCTGCACGCGCTGGTAGTGGGCAGTAGGCATGGCTCCTTACACCATAGATTCGAAAAGGGCATCGAACTGCGCGACATGTTCGCGCCAGTCCAGCGGGGCCGGAATGCCGCGCAGCGTAGCCGACGGCAGTGGCCGGTCCTCTCCACGCAAGATGCTGGTTAGGATGCTATAGAGCTCTTCATAATCCTCGTACAGCACGGGCGCGTGCAATAGCGGGCGATGCAGGGCTTCTGGAATTAACTCGGGGTAGCTGAGGCGGTTAGGAAGCAGGGGATGGCAGCCGCAGTATATGGCCTCCATCATGGCGATGCCGAAGAACTCGTGGAGGGCGGTAGACACGACGATATCGGCCCGGTGGAGCAGCCGGCTGTATTCCTCGAAGTTCTCTGCGTAGCCATAGTGCAGGATGCGCTCTGCATAGCGTTCGAATGCTTCCTCGAAATGGTACGGCTGCTCCTCGAAGTGCTTGCCGGCAAGGATGAGCCGGAAGCGGCAATTTGCATCGTCCAGCCGGTTCATGACCCGGAAGAAAGCCTCCGGATCCTTGTCGTATTCCCATCGCTGGTTCCACAGCACGATGGGCGGAGGCATGGATGGACCCCATGCGTGATCCGAATAGTCCAGCGCAAACTGGTCGTGCGCCTGAAGGTCCATGCCCAGGTGCAGAACGCTGCTCTTGGCGCGAATCTCCTGCACCGTGGCCAGGTGCGTATAGTCCGGAAACGTGCGCAATAGTCCCGGCAGCGCCCGCATGAACTCGTCATAGTGAAACTCCGAGTTAAACACGACGCGGTCCGATGCCAGGCAGGACAGATAGTTGACGTAGCCGTAGGCGAGATCCCGCTTCTCGTCCGGCCGGAGCGGATACGTCAGCTGGTTTTCGTGCAGGTAAAACGCGACGGGCACCCCGCTGAGGTGCGCCCGCGTCAGCGCCAGGAAGGCGGGCACGTTGACCATGCTTGATGCCAGGATGACATCCGGCTTGAAGCCGTCGGCGACGGCCTGCAAGGCCTTGCGCGCCATGGTGACAGCCCCGCCGTGCAGCCGCCACTTCCAGAAGCGGGCAGACATGGTGACGTGCTCGAACCTGTGGCTGCTGTGCCGCGCGAGACCGTCAAGAAAATTCCTGTGCGAGCCTCCGTACCACGGCTCCAGAGCGAGGATGTTCAAGGCCTACCCCAGCGTCTTCAGAATGGCTTCCTCTTCCGCTTCCGAAATCGGACGCACAATGCTGATCTCGCGCGCCTGGAGCTTTTCCCTCAGGACAGGATCCCTCACTTCTTCGGCGGTAATGGGCACTGCCTGTCCAGGCCCCAGCTCAAGGATGCGCGTTGCCAGCTTGAACGACACGGGCAACGTGTCGGTATTCTTGATCAGCATCCCCTTTCTCTTTCTTGCCATTTTGCCTCGCGCCACAGGTGCTCCGGAGTGCCGTAGTATACGGCATTTCTGCTGAAAAATACGCCCTTGGCTCAGGGAGGAGGCACGGTGCCACGCTTGGCATAACGTGGATTCCAGCCCTGATCCCGATGTCCTGTTTTGCCCAAGCGCTCGCGCGACTCCGGCAGGCGTGGCGCATCTGACTGCCTGCGGAAAACCGTGCGCGTCATGCAGCAGCTGATACTGGCCGCAGGAGGACCACTGCATGCAAGCCGGCATGCCAGAGCGGGCTAGGCATAGTCCTGCACGCAAAGCGTGGCGCCTGCAAGCTCCAGCTCATCCGGCCTGTTGGTTGCCATGGCCACCAGCCTGCTTTCCCGGCGGGCCTGTTCAATTACCCTTTGCACCAGGCTCCTTCCCTCTTCATCCAGTCCCGCCGCCGGCTCATCCAGCAGCAGGAGGGGCGGATCAGGCATGAGCGCCGCCGCGAGGCGCAGGCGCTGCCGCATACCCGTGGAGAATATGGCTACCCGCTCGTCGGCGCGCGAAGCTAGGCCCGCTCTTTCAAGCGATTCCTCGATGCACCCGGCGCTGCGGCCCAGGAGTCGGGCGCGCGCAAGAAACTGCAGATTTTCGCGAGCGGACAGATGCTCGTAGAAATGCACTTCGGCAGAAACCAGCCCGGTATGAAACGGCCGATCCTCCTCTGCCACCGCGCGGCCGTTAGCGTAGAGCGTCACCTCCCCGGCCGAAGCACGAACGAGTCCGGCAAGAATCTTGAGTAGCGTAGACTTGCCCGAGCCGTTGGCTCCGGTGACAGCCAGGACCTCCCCCGCGGCGAGCTCCAGGGACAGCCGCCGAAACAGCAGGAGTCTGCCGAATTTCTTGCCGACGTTGTTTGCAACAAGGCGCGGTGTGTCCATTTCCCGGCGTGCCTCCGGCACGGCCAATTGCACCCATCTTAACTTACGGCAGACGGCGCAAGGCGGCACCGGGATATGAAATGGCGGCGAGCACTCCTGATACCACTATTGTATTGCGCTCTGGTGTCGCTGCCGGGCACTCGAAGCTACGAACCGCAAGGGGGGCTCGCACCGGAAGGCACCTATAAGAGGCTCCCCAATGAGACGGAGTGGATCAAGCGCACCTATCCCCATTATAGATTTGACCAGGCGGCCTACGGGCAGATGATTGCCGAGGCCCGTCGGCACCGCGCGGCAGCCAAGACGCATGGCCTGGGACCGTGGATGCCCGTTGGGCCGACCAACATCCCTGGCCGCATTTCTGACATCGAATATGACCCCGCGAATCCGGACAATGTCTATGCCGCCAGTGCCACCGGCGGAGTATACAAGTCCACTGACGGCGGCAAGTCCTGGAGGCCCGTATTCGATGACGTGCCCGTGCAAACGATCGGGGACATCGGCATCGGCGCCACAAGACCGGAAACGGTATACGTAGGCACGGGAGAGGCCAACGGCGGACACAACAATTTCCCTGGAGCGGGGATCTACAAGTCCACGGACGCCGGCGCCACGTGGACATTGTCCGGTCTGGAAGAGACGACAAGCATTGGCCGCGTGCTCGTGGACCCGCGCGATCCTGACAAGGTCTATGTCGCGGCCGTCGGTTCCTATTTTGCGCCGGATTCGAACCGCGGAGTGTACCGAAGCAATGACGCCGGCACATCGTGGGCGCAGGTGCTGTCGGTAAACGACTCGACCGGTGTCGTGGACCTGGTCATGCATCCGGACTCCTCCAGAATTCTCTTCGCCGCGGCCTGGCAGCGTGTCCGGCGGCCGAGCGGGGCACGGCTAAGCGGCAAGTCCAGCGGCATTTACCGCTCGAATGACGGCGGGAACTCCTGGCAGCGCCTCGGTCCGGAAACGGGGCTGCCTCCCCCGGATCCGGGCGTTGGCCGCATAGGCATCGCTATCTGCCGCGACGTACCGGAGACGATGTATGCCCTCTACCTGACCGATTTCGGGTACTTCGGCTTGTATCGCTCCGACGATGGCGGCCGCACATGGTCGGATGCCGACCCCGACCGCGAGATAGAGCGCGGCGTGGCCGGCTTTTCGTGGTACTTTGGCCAGGTACGCGTGGCGCCGGACGATCCCGACGTGGTGTATGCCATGGACCTGGCGCTCATGAAGTCGACAGACGGCGGAGCAAACTGGACGCACACCATTGGCACGCACGTGGACTACCATGCGCTGGCATTTCATCCGACAGACGCCAATGTTCTTCTTGCGGGCAACGACGGCGGCATTGCCCGCTCCAGAGACGGAGGCGCCATGTGGCAGGCCGTACGGCCGCTGGCGAACACGCAATTCTACGAAATCGGCCTGCATCCGACAGACCCTGCCCGGTTCTACGGCGGAACCCAGGACAACGGCACGCTGGTGAGCAGCGGCCCGGACAACTGGCACGAAATCCTCGGTGGAGACGGATTCTATGTCATCGTGGATCCCGTCGACCCTTCGGTCATCTACGCAGAGTTTCAGCTCGGAGGGCTGGTTCGAATCAGTTCCTTGGAATCCCGTGACGCCACGCCACCCGAGTCTGCGATCGAAAAGCGCAACTGGTCCACGCCCGTGGCCATGGATCCAAACAACCACCAGGTACTCTATTACGGCACGGACCGCCTCTACCGTACGGAGGATGCGACGGAGACCTGGGAGCGCATCAGCGACGTACTCGTGCGTGTGCCAGCGGAGGAGCTGCTGGGAACGATTTCCGCAATCGCCATAGCTCCATCCGACTCCGACGTAATATATGCGGGCACGGACGACGGCAACCTGTGGGTAAGCCCCGACTACGCCGCCACATGGCGGCTCGTCTCGGAGACGCTTCCGCGGAGATGGATTACGCGCGTGGTCGTTGATCCAATGGACAACCACACGGCGTACGTAACCTATTCCGGACTTCGATGGCGTGAGCCGCAGCCGCATGTTTTCCGGACGAGGAATCTGGGCGAAACCTGGGAGAACATCACGGCCAACCTGCCGGAGGCCCCGGTCAATGCCTTCGCCGTGGACCCGGTCGACACGTCCTATCTCTTTGCCGGCACCGATGTCGGTGCCTACGTGAGCACCAACGGAGGAGCTAGCTGGGAGGCTCTCGCAAGTGGCATGCCTGCCGTTTCTGTCTACGACATGAAAATCTTCTATGACGGGACATCGCATCTTCTCGTCGCGGGAACGCACGGTCGGTCCATGTACACGCTTGACCTCGCCCCTCTGCGCCTGACAACACGTAACAAGCCGGATTCGCCAGAAAACCCGCTGCTGGAGACTCCGTATCCCAATCCGTTCACGAGCCAAGTAACACTCAGCTACCGCTTGCCTGAGGCGGGTATCGTTCGGCTTGAGATATTCGATGTGCTCGGGCGCCGTCTGGAGTCGCTCTTGCACACACGACAGCATCCCGGGAGCTTCAGCACAACATGGCGGCCGCGGGCGGCGGCTCCGGGTCTATACTACGCGCGTCTCGTTCTTGAGGCGGCCGATCGCACTTCCGTGCAGGTGGTGGCCCTCCATCTTCGCTGATCCACCGCGCCTCGATAATACCAAAGTTGGGCATTATCCGGCCTTGTCCGGAGCCAATCCCTCAAAGCACGGGTCCTGGACCGGTAAATGGCGCGAACCACTGGTATTGGCGGCTGCCGCCCTGCGCTACCATAGCAGCTCCGCGCCGGTAGTCAGGCCGTATCACCCATGCTGCCACGGGTCGGTCTCGTACGCGGGCGCAGAGGCCAGAAATGCCGATCCGTTGTCCGGCTGCACCTCATAGCCCAGCCCTTGGTCGCGTCCCTTGTCCCGCAAACCACCGCCAGGACAGGCCGGGCTGCGTCCCGCTCCTTCTTTGGGCGCATCCCGTAGCCGAAGTCCACCTCCATGTGTCGCCTACCGGGCAAACCACCTGCCGCATCCGCAACTTGCGCCCTGCCGTCCGCCTTCACCGTGCATCCGGTTCGCCGCCACGCCGCACGGGGACATTGAGACTCTGCAGGGCGTATCTTTGGCCGTCGCCTTGGCCGGACACTACGCACCACCACCGACTGCCAATGCCTTCTCTGCCACGCGGACCTGTCTTTTTCTCGAAGGGCACCCCACCCGCCAAGAAACGGCGGCGGATTGCGTTCCTATTCGTCTATGTGGCGGCCATCCTCTCGCTCATCTGGCCCGGCTATGCGCTCGCAGCCAGGGGCGTATTTCTGGGCTGGCCACTGGCACTGGCGTGGAATGTGCTATGGATCGGCATCATGCTGGGCGCACTGGCCTTGATGTACCGGGCGGATCGATAGGCTTATGGAAGCCTGGCTCGTAACCGTTCTGGTCTGCGCCGGCTACCTGGCCGTAACGCTCGTGTTGGGACTGGTCTCGGGGCGCAAGGTAACGGGAAGCGTGACGGGCTACGTGGCCGCAGACCGTACGATGGGCACGCTCGTGCTCTACTTCGTCATGGGCGCCGCCATCTTTTCGTCCTTCGCCTTTCTTGGCGCCCCCGGGTGGTCGTATTCCCGGGGCGCAGCCGCCTTCTATATCCTGTCATTCGGCACCCTGGGCATGGTGCCGCTGTATTTCATCGGGCCGCGCGCGCGCCGCCTCGGCGCGCGCCACGGGTTCGTGACGCAGGCGGAGCTCTTCGTGCACCGATTCGGCCTGCGCCCGCTGGGAACGATACTCGCCGTTATCAGCATTGCGGCCTTCGTGCCGTATTTGACGCTTCAGATGAAGGGCGCCGGCTACATTCTTGCCGTCATTTCGGAGGAGCGCATACCGACGTGGGCGGGTGCCCTCATCGCCTACGGCGTAGTCATGGCCTATGTCCTCAAGAGCGGCGTCATGGGAGTGGCCTGGACCAATACCTTCCAGGGCATCTTCATGCTTGTCGTAGCCTGGTTTCTGGGGCTGTACCTGCCGTACAAGCTGTATGGCGGCGTGGGTGACATGTTTGCGCAGATCCGAAGCGCAGGCCTGGGCGATATGCTCAGCGCTCCCGGTCTGGACAGCGCCGGCAGTCCCTGGAACTGGTGGGCCTTCAGCTCGGCGGTCGGCGTCTCCGCGCTCGGCTTTTCGATGTGGCCCCAGCTCTTCATGAAGTCCTATGCGGCGCGCAGCGAGCGCTCCATGAGGCTCACCATAGTGCTCTACCACACCTTCCAGCTGTTTCTGGTACCGATACTGCTAATCGGCTTTTCCGGCATCCTGGCCTTTCCCGGCGTCGCGCCGGCGGACACCATTGTGCCCCACATCCTGACCCGAATAGAGCTTCCGGTGCTCCTGGTGGGGCTCGTCTGCGCCGGTACGCTTGCCGCGAGCATGTCAACAGGCGATACCCTCCTGCATGCGGCAGCCTCCATCGGAGTGCGCGACGGCGTGGCACCGTGGCTGAGGCGCCCGCTCACCGATAGTGCCCAGCGGCGGCTCATCCGCGCACTGGTTGTCGTAGTAGGGGCGCTGGCGTACTACTTCGCTGTCGTCTCGGACGTGTCGCTGGTTGCACTCCTTCTCGGCTCGTACGGCGCCGTCGCGCAGATCTTTCCGCTGGCGTTCGCTGCCTTTTACTGGCCCCGAGCCACAGGTGCGGGAGCGATCGCGGGACTTGCCACCGGTATCGCCGTCAGCGCTTTTTTCCTTCTCTGGCCAGAGCTCCGGCCGGTGCCGCTGCACGAAGGCATTTACGGCCTGGTGGCCAACGTCATTGCCTTTGCCGTCGTTAGTGCATATACCCGGCCCGAGCCGCTCGAGAAGCTGCAGGAATACATGCACTCCGGCAGCTAGAACAGTCCCAGCACCTTGGCCGCCATGATGAGCACCGCGACTACCAGGACGCGGCGGATGATCCGTTCCCCTCGCCGCACGGCAAGCCGCGCCGCGACCCATGCTCCGGATGCATTGCCGGAGGCCAGCGCCGCGCCAAGAAGCCAGTCGACGTGTCCGGTAAGCGCAAAAATGAGCAGCGTCGGGACGGTGTAGACAAGGATGACGGCGACCTTGTGCACCGTGACGTGCACAAGGTTCATGCGGGCAAGGTGATAGAACGTGGCCATGAATAGGAACCCGACGCCCATCTGAATGAACCCGCCGTAGAAGCCTATGCCGAACAGCGAAACCTGCATCCATCGCAGCCGGCGCTCACCGGGCCGGGGCTCCATGTCTCCGCGCGGCACCAGCATGGACACCACGATCCCGATCATCAGAACGCCGAGAATGCGCTCGAACCACGCGTCGCTGATGTTCAAGGCGGCGAAAGCCCCGATTACGGCCCCCGGCAGCGTCCACATCGCGTATGTCAGGCTCTCGCGAAAACGCATCGCCCCGTCCCGCCATAGAGACGCATTGGCGGAAACATTCTGGACCGTGATGGCAACCCGGTTGGTGCCGTTGGCCTCTCCGGCGTCCAATCCCAGGAAGAGAAGCACCGGAAGCGTCAGCGTGGAGCCACCGCCGGCCATCACGTTGATGGCGCCCGCAAACAGGCCCGCTACGAAGAGGATGAGTATGTGGAGCAGCTCCAGCTGCACCTATCGCCTGTTGAAGACGATGACGGGATTGGACCCTTCCAGCGTCGAGCGCTCCTCGCTCAGCCGGAATCCCATCGGGGGCTTCCATGACAGCGCCGGATCCCACGTATAGGACGTGTCCTTTGCCACGTGGTTGGCCAGCTTGCCTACAAGGTGCGCCAACTCATGCTCCGGAAGATCCTCGCCGCGGCGGCCCAGGAATTGCACCGAGGCCTTCGCCTGGTACGAACCATCATCATCCCAGGCCGCGCGGTAGGAATCCGGCAACAGGTCCCATACGACCCTGTCGGAAAGCAGGCCGTTGAGTATCGGACTGATGATGGGTCGCCAGTAGCTTGCCACCTTGCCCAGCTCCGGCACATGCACGTCCATGGGCAGATAGTACTCCGGAATCAGATCGTCCGGCCGCAACAGGCCAAAGAGGCTGGAAACGATAACGCCGTTTTCGAGGAGTCGCCGTTGGGCCCCCGTCGGCAGACCGGGAAAGTCCAGAGCAGCGTACATCACGCCCGGACTGTACCTCCTCAGGGCCGACATCAAGGGCGAGCTGTAGACCTTGCGCATGGCATCGGCTTCCCTGGGCCGATCCAGCGGCTCAGGGACATCCACTCCCTCCTTCAGACACGCAATCAGCCGGTCGATGAGCGTCCTCCGCTCCGTATTGAGATCGCTGAAATAGTTAAACGTATTACTGGTGTTGCGGTAGTCGAACATATCCGGCGCGAATTCATTGCCGCCGGTCTTCTTTTCATAGGATGGGGCAAACAGGATAGAGAGTTGGGCCATGTGAAAAGGTCAACGCCTGCGGATCAATCGTCCTCGGAGGGCCTGGCACTTTGCTGCCGAATCTGGCCCAGCACTGCATCCATTTCTGTTTGAATAACTTGCGCACGTTTTTTGGCATCCGCCACGAGTTCTTCTCCGTGCCGGCGTTCTTCGCTGTCCTTCTCCGGCGTCATGACCTGGTCGAACACCGCGCTGGCACGCCGGGCCACGTTCTCCAGGCGGTAGCTAAGGCGCCGGCGCATGCGCCGCCCGTTTTCGGGCGCCAACAGTAGCCCGGCGGTAAACCCTGCTCCACCGCCCAGGAGGGCTCCCCAGCCCAGGGCCCGAAGTACGCTCTTGATGCTGTAGTCCTTCATTATTGCTGATGCATGGCCTGCAGCACACACGTGCAGGCTAGCGTCCTTTTTTCTTGTGACGGTTCTTGCGCAACCTTTTCTTGCGCTTGTGCGTCGCAATCTTGTGGCGCTTGCGCTTCCTGCCACACGGCATGGGCTATAAGGGCTCTTGGTGAACAAAAGTGGCTGTCGAATGGTACGCTATGGGTGCGGTGATGTTTCGCGGGTTGGGCGCTTCGGGCGGAACTTTGAGGCCTGCCGGCTTTTCGATGGCGAATGGCTAAGTTTTGCCCATACCGTTATATTTCGGTCACTTCGCGTTAGCACTTAGTCCACGGTTTGGGAGGTTACGAGGGCAGCAGGTGGTATACCAGCTATACGAAAACAACGGCTACCGGTATGTAGATACGGACCGGGCGGCCCTGCATGCCCCGGTCATTTTGCTGCACGGCCTTTTGGGGGACATCGAAGGCTGGAAGCCTACCATCACGGCGCTGGCCAACCGCGCCCACCGCGTGATCGTACCTGAAATCCCCATCGATTCCATGCCGCTGCGCGAGGCCGACATGTTCGGCGTAATGGAGTTTGTGCGCGGCTTTATCGGCAGTCTGGCCCTGGACAAGTTCGTGCTGGTAGGCAATTCCCTCGGCGGGCAAATGGCGCTTATGTACGCGCTGGAAAGGCCCGAACACGTGCTCGGGCTAGTGCTCGCCGGCTCCGCCGGCATTTACGAAGTAGAAACCGGCACGCGGACCTTCCGGCGGCAGGACCGAGAGTGGATCAGACGCCGTGCCGAAGTGACTTTCTATGACCCGGCGATGGCCACGGAGGAACTGGTGGACCGGCTGTACGCGCTCAGCAACGACACCGCACGCGCCCTGCGCGTACTCAAGATTGCAAGGCATTCGCTAACGCTGAGCCTGAACGAGAAGCTGCACACCATCATGGTCCCCACCATGCTCATCTGGGGCAAGAACGACCAGATCACCCCGGAAGGCGTGGCGCTGGCATTCGAGGAATCGCTCCCCCTGGCCGAGCTTCACTCTATCGACAAGTGCGGCCACGCGCCGCAGATGGAGCGTCCGGACGAATTCAACGCCCTGACGCTCGACTTCCTGGGCAGAATCATCGGAGAGCCTGCGCTTTCGGGTGCCACTGACCTTCCCTGAAGCGTCGTCGACCGCAAGGCTCAGCCCTGCGGTTTGCCGGTGCCCAGCACCGCCGGCCTGCCGCCGACTCCTGACAGCAGTAGTCGTGGCAATGGCCGCGCTTGCCTGCTCCCCGTCCCTGTATCCGCTCTACCGGGATTACGAGGTTGAGCAGCACACTGCACCCGTCCGGCAGCGGCTCGAGCGTGCGCTGGAGGAGGCGGGCTGGGAGCTCGTTGATCACGGCGCAGCGAACGCCGTCGCGGCCGCTCCCCGCAGGCTGCGCAATTGGGGCCTTTACTCAATTATGGTCTCCATCGAAGCTGTGCCGGTGGGTGCAGCTCATGTCCGGCTTTTCGTGCACCCGTACCGCCACTACATTACGGGCGGCCGTAGCAAGATTCCGTACCTGAAAGGAAGCATCCGGCGCCGGGTGATGGCCGAGCTCGACAGGACGCTCGAAGTACAGGGCCTTGCGGCGATAGGAACGGGGGTGTCGCGCGACCGCGCCCGGCGTCGGTGAAACTGCCCATTGATGATTCCGTATCACGCATGTGTTCTTTGCACGTTTGGGGATGACACGGCTTCGACGGATGGAATGATGCCGCGGGCTGCGCGCCGAGCTTCCTGGCATGCTCGTTAATCTCGCCGGGAAACACGTAACTGCGAACGATTACTCGTACGCGATGGTGGCATAGATGCCGTCATCTGTCTCCAGGCGCCGGCACCTGCCGGCTTTGCGTTTGCTCATGGATGAGCCTGGGGGCATCGACCACGCCGATTCACGTCGGCACATGAGCTGGCAGCCTGCCGATTCCGGCTGGATCGGAGGCTGCGACACCTGATCAGCCTGTGCCTGCAGCCGGCCTTGATTGCCGGTCAACGCTGCGGGCGAGACCCAATTGGCGATCTACGCGCGTAGACGCCTCGTGAGTGCCTCCATCCGGACCCGGGTTCGATTCCCGGCATCTCCACTACATTTCAGGATCCGGCCCTTTTCCCTTGAGGGTTTCTCTCTGGGCACAATGGTGTTCGCGGTTTTCTTGTCACCAAGGGGTGAAGACGTTTCTCGCGTCATCCACGCCCTATCCCAAAACCTGTCGATTCGCCTCCAATTGCGGCCGGTGATTTCCTGGCAAGCCGAATTGCCCCGCTGCTCTTGGATTTCGTTCGGGCCTGGTACAGAAGTGGTGATCCGTCGCATCCTGATTAGCTGGAGCAAGGTCGTTGCGTCCTGCAGTGGTGGAAGTCTGTACTGCAATCAGCCATTGGAGCCCGAATGTTCGAATGGGTTTTCGGGAGGCCGATTTCTGCTTCCCGTGAGCGAATCTGGGCGAAACACATAACAACGGGTGCGGTTTTCTGCCTACCCAATTGCGATTGGCAAGGATCTTTCGAGAGCGAAAAGGCAACCGTGGCAAGCGCAGCCATGATCGAGTCGTTGATTACCGGGACGGGCCAGACTACGCTCCCCAAAGCCGTGCGGGAGGCGCTTGGCGTGCAGGCAGGAGATCGGATTCGCTACTTCATCGCAGACGGCGAAGTCCGCATTTTCCCGGTGCGTTCCATCAAGCGGCTGTTTGGCGCGCTGCAGCACGGCGGGCCCACCGTAAGCGTGAAGGAAATGGAACGGGCCGTGGCCGACGGCGCAGCGGAGGAGCATTTGGATATATTGCTCCCGTGATTTCCAGGCCGCGGCCGCGGAATATGGGCGTCAACAAACGCCGGACATTGCGTGACCTCTATCCCCTGCCGTGCTTGCAGGCGAGGATCCCTGGTGCAGAGCACTGCTCGAGACTAGCCGCGGATTCAGGCTCATAGGCACGGGCAGGCGAGGACCTGCCGGCGTGTAGCGTGGATCGCCGCTACAACTATTGAATCGGCCGCTCGCACGCCGCTTGATATTGATTGACAAAAGCCGTAAAAGAATAAATTCATCCGGAGTGAGATCCGGTCCCTTGCCCCTTATACCGGCGTGCCGCCCTCGTACCCATGACAGACAAGCTTCACACGAAAGGACATTTCTCCCGCCGCCGATTCCTCGGTGCGGCCGCGGCAGCGGCCGCGGGCACTCTTGTGCCTGCCACTGCATTTGGAACAAGGCCTCCTGCGCGCAAGCGGAGGGCAGGAGCAAACGTACAGGTCGGCGCGATTTCGTACAGCTTCCGCGCGATTCCTGGCAGCGCAGAAGAAATTCTGCAATACATGGTAGACCTTGGGCTGACGACGGTAGAGCTCATGGGCAGCCCCGCGGAACAGTTTGCGGGAGCCCCCGCGGGGCCTCCGCGTCCTGCCAATTTCCAGGAATTGACCAGAGAGGAGCGCGATGCCTACCGGGCCGCGCGGGATGAGGCGTCGGAAGAAGCCCGTACGTGGCGCCTCTCCGCGCCGATGGACCGATTCGAGGCGCTGGGCGCCATGTATCGGGACGCCGGAGTCGACATCGACATCCTGAAACTCGGGAATCCGGCGTGGTCCGATGACGAAATTGACTATGCATTCCGCGCCGCGAAGGCCGTGGGCGCACGCGGCATCTCGTTTGAGATCTCGGACGAGGCCGGAGAACGCATGGGGCCCTTTGCCACCAAGCACAACATGCTGGTTGGCATGCACAACCACACGCAGGTGGCGGACGAAGGCTTCAGCTTCAACACTCCTCTCTCGTTTTCGCCCAACAACATGCTGAACCTGGACATCGGGCACTATGTGGCCGGCCTGGGTACATCGCCGATTCCGGTAATCAAGCAATATCATGACCGCATCTCACACTTGCACCTCAAGGATCGCAAGACTCCCGAAAACGGAGGTGACAATGTGGCCTGGGGCGAGGGCGATACTCCTATCGGCGAGGTGCTGCGCCTGCTTCGCGACGAAGGCTACCCCATAACCGCCATGATCGAGTTTGAATACCCAGTCCCGGAAGGCTCGACCGTGATGCAGGAAATGGCCAAGTGCGCAGCATTTTGCCGCGACGCCCTGTCCTGAGGGCCTTGCACGCAACGCAATTCAGACCCGCTGGCCGGACCAAGCGGAGCGCGCATGCTGCGCAGCATGCGCGCGGGCAGAAGCGAGGCCAAGCCACTTTGGAGGAACACACGATGAAGAAAGGAACCCTGCCAACCATTCTACTCCTTCTGGCTCTGGTGCTGGCGACCGTGAGCGGCTGTTTCCAAAGTACGCCACGCTGGACCGAGACTCAGTCCGACGACATTCGCATCGTCACTAACCGCGGCGGACAAACCCTGGGGTATTCCACGACCTCGGGCATCGGCCTAATCACCGAGGACGGGTTCGCATTCAAAGACCTAAACAAAAGCGGCACGCTGGATCCGTACGAAGACTGGCGCCTCGGCTCAGAGGAGCGGGCGCAGGATCTGGCCACAAGGATGTCCATCGAGCAGATTGCGGGTCTGATGCTCTATAGCGCTCACCAGGCCGTTCCTTCGGCCGGCGGCCGGCGCGCCTCTACCTACGGCGGCTTGTCGTACGCCGAAAGCGGCGCACTGGCCTCCGATCTGTCCGATACACAGACGGACTTCCTGACCAACGACAACCTGCGGCACGTGCTGCTTACCTCCGTCGAGAGCCCGGAGGTGGCAGCTGTCTGGAATAACAACGCGCAGGCGCTGGTGGAAGGCATCGGGCTTGGCATCCCGGCGAACAACAGCTCGGATCCCCGCAACCGGACGCGCGCAGAGGCGGAGTTCAATGAGGGCGCAGGCGGCGACATTTCCATGTGGCCGGGCACGATGGGACTCGCGGCTACGTTCGATGCTGCGCTTGTCCGCCGCTTTGGCGAAATAGCCTCGAGGGAGTACCGGGCGCTGGGCATCACCACGGCGCTCTCGCCCCAGATTGACCTCGCAACGGAGCCCCGCTGGTACCGCTTCGCCGGCACGTTCGGAGAGCATCCGGGCTTGTCGACGGCCATGGCACGCGCTTATGTGGACGGATTCCAGAGCTCGCCTCCCGACGTGGAGATCGCCGGCGGCTGGGGCTATCAAAGCGTCAACGCCATGGTCAAACACTGGCCGGGAGGTGGAACCGGAGAGGGAGGCAGGGATGCGCACTACGGCTATGGCAAGTTTGCGGTCTATCCGGGCGGCAACTTCGACACGCATCTGAAGCCCTTTACGGAGGGTGCCTTTGCCCTGGAAGGACCAACGGGCATGGCATCTGCCGTAATGCCCTACTATACGATATCGTTCAACAAGGACGGCACCTACGGCGAAAACGTGGGAAATGCCTACAGCAAGTACATCATCGAAGACTTGCTGCGCGGCACGTACGGCTTCGACGGCGTAGTGTGTACGGACTGGGGCGTAACACGCGACCACCAGGCCGTGGATCGTTTCGGCCAGGCGCCCTGGGGCGTGGAACACCTCACGGAGGCAGAGCGGCACTACAAGGCGATTATGGCAGGCACGGACCAGTTCGGCGGCAACAACGACATGGGACCCGTAATTGAAGCCTACGAGATCGGCGTCCGGGAGCACGGGGAAGAATTCATGCGCCAGCGTTTCGAGGTCTCGGCCGTGCGGCTGCTCCGAAACATCTTCCGCACCGGACTCTTCGAGAATCCGTACCTGGACGTGGAGGAATCGGCTGCGACTGTCGGAAATGCGGACTTCATGAAGGCCGGCTACGAGGCGCAGCAGAAGTCGCTCGTCCTGGTCAAGAACAGGGATTCAGCCCTGCCGCTGGCCCGGGGAACCACCGTGTACATTCCACAGCGCTTTGTGCCTGAAAGTCGCAGCAGGTTTGGCGGCAATGTCACGCCGGCTCACTACGAAGATCCCGTCGATCTTGTCATCGCGCAGCGGTATTTCCAGGTTACATCCGATCCGGAAGAGGCCGATGCTGCCATCGTGGTCATCAATGGGCCTGAGTCCTCGGGAGGATATGATGCGGCCGACGTCGAGCGCGGCGGAAACGGGTACATGCCCATAACGCTGCAGTACGGCGAGTACACGGCCACGCATGCACGCCAGGAGAGTATTGCCGGAGGCGATCCACTGGAAGATTTTACGAACCGGAGCTATCACGGCAAGACCGTTACGGCCTCCAACGTCACAGATGCGGAAGCCGTCCGGGATGCTCGCCAGAGAATGAACGGCAAGCCCGTCATCGTGGTCATGAACCTGTCCAAGCCGGCCGTGGTTGCCGAGTTTGAGCCAGGCGCGGACGCCATCCTCGTTAGCTTTGGTGTGCAGGACCGGGCGATCATGGATATTCTCTCCGGCGAAGCAGAACCTTCGGGACTTCTGCCCTTGCAAATGCCAAGGGATATGCGGACTGTAGAGGAACAGTACGAGGACACACCGCTCGACATGCAGCCCCACGTGGACACGCAAGGCCACGCATACGATTTTGCCTTCGGACTGGACTGGGATGGTGTCATTGAGGACGAGCGTACGGCGCTGTATCGCCCGCAAACCGTAACTGCCACGCGCACTCCGTAGGAGCCGCGCTCGGGCCTGCAGGAATCAGTACGCCAGGTTGGTCCGGGTTGTGGCACCTCGCGCGGACTCTCGGAAGCCGAGGGCCATGGGCCGCCGTTGAATCCTTGTGCTGATCGTCCGCCGCGGCTGCCGTTAGCGCCTGCGGCTTTACTGGACAGGACGTGCCTCCCGGCTCGCCTAGCCAGCCCTGCGCCTCGGAAAGTCCAGTCCCGGTGGCCTAAGCGAAGGCCGAATGCCACCATACTCCGTCCTTCCTGGTTTGGTACTGAGCGGCCGAACGCATCCGGTTTGCCTTTTGGCCGTTGCATGAGCGGCCGGCCTTTCCCGAAGCCCATCCATCTAGATGATTCCTGTCTTCGTCGTGGGACGCTTTCCGCCGCCGATGGATGGCCAGTCCCTGGCGACAGCGCGCCTGGCGGCGCTCCTGGAGTCCAATTGCGATGTACGCCGGTTCAATACCATGCCCGGGCACGATAGCCTGTTCCTTCTAGGAGCTGCCCAGGCCGCTGCGACAACCCGGCATTACCTCCGCCAGCGCCCGCTGCTGAGGAAGGCGCTGGACAGTGCCCCGTCCGCGCCCGTTCTGTGGTGCAGCATTTCTTCTTCCGTGCTCGGTCACTTTCGTGATGTCCTGGCCACGGCTCCTGCACTTGGCGGACACCCCGTATGTGCGGTCGTGCATCGAGGCAACTTTCACGAGGTCTTTGCGCGCGGCCTTACGAGGATCACGGCCCCGCGCCTCGCAAGAAGCGTCGACCTGTTCGTATTCCTCAGTCGCTCGCTGGCATCGAAAGCCGCAAACTGGATACCCGAGCACAAAATCCGCGTTGCGCCCAATACCATAGATACCGATTCCGAGTGCACGTCCGAGGAAATAGAAAGAAAGCAGCTCGCCCGAAAGGGGCGCACTACCGCAAACCTGCTTTTTCTCAGCAACATGGTGGCCTCGAAAGGCTACTACGATGTACTCGATGCGGTCGCATTGCTGCGCGCCCGCGGCCACGCCGTGCGCGCTACTTTTGCGGGACGATGGAACATGGAGGAGGACCGGAAGTCGTTCAACGACCGCGTTGATGTCCTCGGGCTGAAGGATGCGGTTATGCCTGTCGGTCCCGTTACGCAACGGTCCGCCATCAAGGCACTGCACCTGGAGGCGGACGTGCTTGTTCTTCCCACGTACTACGAGAACGAGGCTCAGCCCCTTGCCGTTATCGAAGCGCTCGCAGCAGCCACGCCCGTAGTGGTCACGCGACACGGCTCGCTCCCGGAAATGGTCCGCGACGGCATGGAGGCAATATTTGTACGGCAGCGCTGCGCGGAAGACATCGCCTCAGCCGTGGAGCGCCTCCTGCCTCCGGATGACTGGATGGCGCCCTCGCAATGCGCCAGGGAGCGATACCTTGCGGCCTTCTCTCCGGACATTGTTCGCGCCAAGTGGTGTACTATCGTGGAAGTGCTGGCCGGCCGCCGGGGACAATAGTCCCGGCGCCTTACGCAGGGCCTTGATCCGGCAGGACGTCCGCGTAGGCGTAGGAACCGGCAGGAATCTCACTTCCGTCTGCATCCTCGATGGACCGCCTTACTATCGGACCTGGAATCGCCGGGATCGCGGCAGCGAACATGGGCCCTGCCACCACGCACGTGTGAAACTCTCCGTTTTCTCCCAGGGGATCCGTGCCCTCGGGCAGGTCGGCCAGGAACGTCTCATCGTACCACCTGCCCGCAAACTCCGGATTGAGCACTGAAGGGTTTACCGCCGTCACGATGGCCCGCAGGCCGGATGCGAGCATCTGCCGGGCCAGCGCGAGCGTATCACTGCCCCAGACAGGGAAAAGCGGCACAAAGCCGGTTCCCTTAAACTGGTGCTCCCTGTAGCGGCGAATGTCTTCAAGAAAGAGATCGCCGAATGCCAGGTGCCGGGCGCCGAGGCCCGGCGGTAGGGATCGTACTTCATCCAGAAAACGGGCTACTGCCGATTCGTATTGCGCATTCGAACAGGGATACGGAATCGGAATCTTGTACAGGGGCAGACCCAGCATTGCTGCTTGCCTTTCCAGCACCCACTCCGGGGTCGAATGAATGGAAACGCGGCCGAATGCCCTGGTAACCGTTGTGAATAGGCCACGAATCTCGCTGCCTTCCCGCCTGAGGACATGAAGGGCCCATGCTGAATCCTTGCCGGTGGACCACGAAACAAGAACAGGGGCTGCTGCCATGCCTGTGCCTAATGCGCGTATTTGGCCGAAGATAACGCCCGAGGCAGTGAGGAAGGCTGCAGGAAGCAGGCTGAGTTGACTATTGCCGCCTGGCGTAGACTCACCCGATCAGACGGATGCGGACCCGCAGCGGAACATGGCACCGGATATACATACTCCAACCGCTACGAATAGCGGAGAGGGAGCGTAATCCAACCGCGCCTTGTTCCCTGAACCTACGCATTTGGAGCCACTGCAGCCGCAAGCTACTTCCGTGCCATGCGACAATATGGGCACGGTGGCCGAAAACCGGGCAGTGATTTGATCCAGACGCTGCCTTGCTGCGCGGCCTAGTTGGCTACTACCATCCGCTTGCTGAGGCGGGACCCGTTAGCCTCCAGCACTGCGAAATAGACGCCGCTTGAAAGCGCACGCGCATCCCATTCCAGGGTATGGGCACCGGCCCGATAGGTCCCGCTGGCGAGCTCTGCCACGCGCCGGCCCAGCAGATCAAATACACGGAGCCGAACCGGGTAAGGCCGCTCAAGCGAAAAAGCGATTGTCGTGGCGCCGGCAAACGGATTTGGATAATTCTGCTCAAGCCGTATGTCCCGCTTCGCAGCTTCCGGCTCATCTTCTGCTGGGAGGATTTCAGTCAGGTCGTACGTCCAGACGCCGCGGCCATGCGTAGCCAGCACTACCTCGTCATCCACGAGGATCATGCGCCAGATGGAGACCGCAGGAAGGCCGTTGTCACTATAGGACCAGCTCTGTCCTCCGTTTTCGGAGAGGAAGAGGCCGATTTCAGTGCCGACCCAGATCGTGCTCGTATCGTGCGGCATTACCAACAGGTCGTACACGGCTACGTCCGGAAAACCGTTTGTACTTGTGCCGGAACCTTCAAATCCTGACAGGTCGGACCACGTCTGGCCCAAGTCCTTCGTTCGCAATACCTTGGGGCTCCCTCGGACGGAAAACAGCACGTACGCCGTGCTGTCTTCGACAGGATGCGTAGCCAACCCCGAAATGTTGGACTCCGGTGCCAATTCCGGTACGGATACGGGCTCGAAGGAATTCCCGAAGTCCGTGGATACATGCATGGTGCCCGTTACCGGAGCGCTGTCGTCAAGCCGGAAACCGGCCCATACCACTGCAGGACCTGCCAGCGACACCCGGACCTTTCCCGAGGCATGCCATCCGTACTGCACCGCGCCCCATTCGCGGCTGGCAACAGGTATGAGCTCCCAGGATTCGGCAAAATCCTCCGATCGCCAGATCCCGCTCGGACCGATCAGGAATACGGTATCCGGATCCCCGGGCGAACTGGCAAGGGACGTGATGAATGGCGCGTTGTCTCGTCCAGTGTCGGTTATGCCCTCCATGGCCGAAGCCCAGCTGGCCCCGCCGTTCGTGGATCTCTCAAGCTGGTTGAACTGGTATGTGCGCAAGAGAAACCTGTCATCCTCCGAGTGCCAGATAGTATCGAATCCGTCCCCTCCTCCCGCCGGCAGCCAGCCCCGGCTCGCGATGGGATTGACGTAGGATCGCCACGTGCCGTTGTCCTGCGTCCCGCCAATGTAGGAATTGATTCCAGGACGCTTGGCCACTCCGTAGAACTGGGTCGTGTTGTAACGGCGGTAGGCCGGCACGAACCTTTCTCCGCTGTCGGTGGAGCGGTAGACGCCTCCGTCATTCGCGTTTAGCACCATGAAATGGTCGCCGGTGCCTCCCAGTGGCGCGGTAAGGATGTTGTGATGGTCAACGTGCACTACGCCGTTGGCTGGCAGATTCCTGAGCGCCGCCGTATCGCCCGCCACGGTAGCCTCCCAGAGCTGAATGCCACCCAGGAAAACCTTGTTCGGGTCGGAGGGATGCACAGCCAGCGTCTGGTTATACCATCCCTGGCGACCGAGCCAATTAAAGCTGTCTTCGAACTGCGCGGATACCAGGCGCGTCCAGGATGCTCCGGCATCCATTGAGCGGTACAGCTCCGAGCCATTGCCGCTCGCTTCTGCGGAAAAGTACACGACATCAGGCTCCGAGGGTGCTATCGCCAGCTCCATTCTCAGCACCGGGCGCGCGAACGTGCCGTGAGACAGCTGCCAGGTCCGCCCCCCGTCACCCGACTGCATGATGCCATCGCCATTAACAGCCGCGAATTGAATGCTGAAGTCGTCCGGCCGGACCTTCAGATCCTGGACACGGCCCCTGCCACGATATGTGGCATCCCATGAATCTCCCCCGTCTGCGCTGCGGAATACCCCCGAGTTGGTCACCGCCACAACGGTATTCGCGTCTGAGGGATCTACGGCGAGCCGGTTGACATAGCGAAAATCATGCGTGCCGGAAGTGCTCCGCAGGTGCCGCCACGTCCGGCCCCGGTCCACGGACTTGAATATCCCGTCACCCGCAATGGCATCCAGGTTGCCGAAGCCCTCTCCGGTTCCCAAATAGATGATGTCGTGATCCGAATCCGCCATGACAAGCGCAGAGACGGATAGCACGGGCAGATCCTCCGTAAGGGAAGTCCAGGAGGCTCCGCCGTCCGCCGTATGCCAGAGACCGCCTCCTACCGACCCTGCATACCACGTGTTCGACTCCGGATCGTCCGGGTCGATGATAAGGCCGCGCGTGCGGCCCGGAACGTTGCCCGGACCCCGTTCCACCCACGCAAGCCTGGTGCCCGGCTTCTTGCGGGCCTGCCGTGCCTTTTCCAATTCCGCGAGGCGGTATGCCGCGGGATAGGCCGCGGCGCCCACTCCCGCGCGGATGGCGGCGTGAAAGGCTAAAAACTCTCCGGGATGGCTATAGCCGGAGGCTTGATCCGACATGACCTTCTCCGGCTCCATCTGCGCTACGGTAAGCCCTTCGGGCGGACCACCGGATAGCGCGACCAGTAGCGCGATGAGCACAGCACGGCAGAATTTGCAAGTACCGGTTTCCATGCAGCTATAAGCAGTGCGTGCGCGGGATCGGGGCGTCGTGCATGAAACGGAAGCCCTACGCCCAGCAAATTGCAACCTATGAAATGCCTTGGTTCCATTCAATCTTGGTTCCTTTAGGGCCCGCCCAAGCGCACTCCGGCGCGTCCATGCCACCTGCAGCCTCTGACACCACCGAGGGGCGCACCCCTTTACAGCTACCGCACAAGGAGCATTCTAAACGCTTTTAGTAGACCCTTCGGACGAAGGGCCGTTTGCTGCATGTCTTGATGCAAGCGCGTAACCCCAGCTGCGCCCGCGCGCCCGCGGGCGCCTCCCAGCCGCCGGTAGCCAGTCTTGTGCCCAAGGCCTCCAAGCCGGCACCGGGCGCGCGTGAAGGCCCCGTGCGCTATTTTCCGAGGCACGTATTATTATCCACGCGGAATCAGTCCCTTGCCGTAAAGAATCGAACCAGGCGGCTATCCTGCATGTCCCGGCCTCACGCTTACCTTCGAAGTCGCCATTGACCAATCCGGGCTTTACCTGAATCGCTGCAGGCACGGCTTGGCAGGGCAGGCCCATGTGCCGACCAGCATACCACGAAGCACAAGGCTGAATGACCAATCGAATCTTTGTTTTCCGGACGGCCCTCATCGTGGCATTGGGCGGATTCCTGATGGGCTTCGACGCTTCGGTCATCTCGGGCGTAGTCGGCTTCATCGAAATCGAGTTTGCGCTCAGCAAGCTTCAACTCGGCTGGGCCGTGAGCTCGCTTACGCTGACATCGACACTCGCCATGCTGGTTGCCGGCCCGCTCAGCGACCGCTTCGGCCGCCGCAGCATGCTGTACCTGGCAGCGGTGCTCTATGCCGTCTCCGCCATAGCGTCTGCGCTTGCTCCCTCGTTCTGGTTTCTCGTCATAGCGCGCATGATAGGCGGTCTCGGCGTGGGCGCCTCGCTGATTATCGCTCCGATGTACATCGCGGAGCTTGCGCCGCCCGCCGTGCGCGGACAGATGGTGTCCTTCAATCAACTCAATATCGTGCTGGGCATCTCGGTCGCGTTCTTTTCCAACTACCTGGTGCTGCAGCTGGGAGATTCTACGGCCGCCTGGGCGAAGGCTCTTGCCTTCGGTCCCAACAACTGGCGGTGGATGCTGGGCCTGGAGACGCTGCCCGCCGTGCTCTACTTCTTCAGCCTCTTTGCCGTACCCGAGAGTCCGCGCTGGCTCGTCATGAAGGGCCGCGAGGAGGCGGGCTTTGCCATCATGCGCCGCGCGAGCGGAGTGCAGGCTGCGTCCCTCGAACTGCAAGCCCTCAAGCGCAGCCTTGAGCCCGCCGCGAGCCAGAGAAAAGCCGCGGCGAAGTCCATTACAAGCACGCTCGCGTCGCTGCGCTCGTCGCGGTTCTTCCAGATCTTTGCGCGGCCCATGCGGCTGGTACTGCTTATCGGCGTCGTCATAGCCATCATCCAGCAAATCACGGGCATCAACGCGGTCTTCTTCTACGCGCCCATGATCTTCGAGCAGTCCGGCCTTGGCACGGATGCCGCTTTCATGCAGGCGATTCTGGTGGGCCTGGTCAATCTGGTCTTTACCATCGTCGCCATCATGCTCGTTGACCGCCTGGGCAGGAAGCCGCTCCTCAGCGCAGGCCTTGCGGGCATGGCCGTGTCCATGACTATCCTGGCAATGGGATTCTTCTCCGCCACGTATTCGCTGGATGAGGAAAGCCTGGCCGCTCTTCCCGAAGGCATTTCAGATGCCGAGCTTGCACCGCTTGTCGGCCAGACATTCGAAAGCGACGTCGCCTGGAAGCAGGCAGCGGCGGAAGCGCTTGGCCCGGAACGTGCCCAACTCTTCGAATCGGAACTCATCGCGGCCGCCATCAGCGTGAACCCGTGGATAATTCTCGCAGGTATCCTGTTCTTCGTGGCCTCGTTCGCAGCCTCGGCCGGTCCTGTCATGTGGGTACTGTTCTCCGAGCTGTTTCCCAATACGATCCGGGGTATGGCCATATCCTTCGTGGGCCTGGTAAACAGTGCCGTCAGTTTCTCGGTACAGCTCGTCTTCCCGTGGGAGCTTGCCAATCTCGGCAGCGCCGTGACATTTTTCATATACGGCGTCTTTGCCGCGCTCGGCCTCGTATTTGTCCTGGTCATGCTTCCGGAAACCAAGGGCCGCTCGCTGTAGGAACTGGAGACGATACTCGTGCGGCAACCCGCGTCCTAGCACCCAATTGTCATGTACAGACTTCTTGTTGCCGGCCTTGCAGTGCTCCTGCTACCCTCCTGCCAGGAGCCGGGCGCACCCGTGGCCCAAGGCCCTCGGGATGCCGACATCCGCCTCCGCCAGGCAGACGGCAAATGGCAGCTCTTCGTAGACGGCGAGCCCTTCTTCATTAACGGCGCGGGACTCGAGTTTGGCAGCGTCGAGAGCCTCGCCGCCATGGGCGGCAATTCGTTCCGGACCTGGAGAACGGATAACGGCCGGGACACGGGCCAGGAGGTGCTGGACTGGGCCCATCAGCACGGTCTCGTGGTTACGATGGGCATCGATATCGCCAGGGAAAGGGAAGGCTCGGGCCGCGGCGTTTTCGGCTTCGACTACGACGACCCGGATGCCGTGCGCGCACAGCTTGATGCGGTTCGCGAAGAGGTGCTGAAGTACCGCGACCATCCCGCGCTGCTGATATGGGGCATCGGCAACGAACTGAACCTGGGAGCCACCAACCCGGCCGTATGGGATGCCGTGAACGACATCTCCAGAATGATCCACGAAGTAGACCCAAACCACCTCACGACCACGATGCTTGCGGGCCTCAGTCCCGAGCTGGTCAGCGACATCAAGCAGCGCGCTCCCGACCTTGACCTGCTAAGCGTGCAGATGTACGCCGACATCGTGAACCTGCCCCGCTACCTCGAAGAGGCGGGTTGGGACGGGCCGTACATGGTGACGGAGTGGGGTGCCACGGGGCACTGGGAAGTGCCTACCACCGAGTGGGGCGCGCCCATCGAGAACAACAGCAGCGTCAAGGCGGACCTGTACCGCATGCGTTACGAATTGGCCATCGCGTCCGATACGCTGCAGTGCATCGGATCCTACGTCTTCCTGTGGGGCCAGAAGCAGGAGCGGACGCCGACCTGGTACGGTCTTTTTCTCGAGTCCGGCGAGAAGACCGAGGCCGTGGATGTCATGCATCACATCTGGCGCGGCGCCTGGCCCGAAAACCGCACTCCGCGGCTTGACTCCGTAAGGCTTGGCGGCCTCGCCGCGGACGCAAGTATCCGCCTCCGGCCGGGTGAACGAGCGCAGATCGCGGCCTATGTCACAGATCCTGAGGGGGATGCACTGCGCTTTCTGTGGGAAGTGATGCCGGAGAGCACGGACCTGGGCCACGGGGGCGACGACGAGGCGGTCCCGGAGCGCATCCCCGATCTGTTGGATGCCCCGGATGCGGCCACAACCGTGTTTACGGCACCCTCCGAGACCGGGGCCTACCGGCTGTTCCTGTATGCGTTCGACGGCATGGGAAGCGCGGCACATGCCAACATCCCCTTCCATGTCGACCCCTAGGGCGGTCAGGGTAGCCGGAGCACGCCTGCATACACACAAGCCCCGCGCCACCGGCGCGCTTGTGCGGCTCGGCGGCCTTGAATACTACCGTATTAAGGACTACGACCGCCTTCAGCCGTTTCTCATGACGGTGGTGAGCGCATTCGACCATTGGCTGTTCATTGCCAGCGGTGGCGCCCTCACCGCCGGCAGAGGCAGTCCGGAACAGGCGCTTTTTCCCTATTGCACCGTCGACAAACTCCACGACACTTCCGAAGCCACGGGAAGCAAGACCCTGGTATTGGTGGACCGGGATGGCGATGCCCTGCTGTGGGAGCCGTTCTCCGAGCGTTACGCGGGACTTTATGCCATGCAGAGAACGCTGTACAAGCGGGCAGACGCCGTGGTATTCGAAGAGGAAAACCATGACTTGGGGCTGCGCTTCCGCTACAGCTGGACCACGAGCGAAAGCTTCGGCTTTGTCCGCCGCTGCAGCCTGCTTAACCGAGCAGACCATCCCGCGAGCGTGCGCCTGCTGGATGGCATGCAGAACCTGCTTCCCTACGGCGTCAGCGAGGCGCTGCAGACGGCGCGCAGCACCCTCGTGGATGCCTACAAGAAGTGCGAGCTGGAGGATGGCGTAGGCATCTTTGCGCTCAGTTCCAACATTGTGGACCGGCCCGAGCCGAGCGAGGCGCTGAAGGCCACCACGGTCTGGTGTACCGGACTTAGGCCCCGAGCATTCCTGCTTTCTTCCCGTCAGGTGGCACGCTTTCGCCAAGGCAGGCAAACGGAGACGGAAGAAGAAGTGCGCGCGCAGCGCGGCGCCTATCTCGTGGATGCGCGGCTTGAATTGGCAACCGGTCAGGAGCGCCGCTGGGCCTTTGCCGCCGACGTGGGCCAAGGCCCACGAGAGCTTGCCCGCACGCGCGCCCTGCGCAAGCAGCCGGACGCGCTAATGGCCATGCTCGAGGAAGACATCGCCCGCGGCTGCCGGCGCCTGCGCCGCCTCGTGGCGCTCTCGGACGGACTGCAGCGCACGTCCCGCCCTGCGGATGATGCGCGCCACCGCTCGAATGTACTGTTCAATATCATGCGCGGGGGCTTGTTCAAGGACCAGTACAGCGTGCAGCAGTCGGAATTCGCCGCCTTCGTGCAACAGCGCAACAGCCGCCTTTTCGAACGCAAGCGGGCGGCGCTTGAGGCGTTGCCCGAGACCAGTCCTTGGCTGGCGCTTGGGAAGGGCTTCGTCCACCCGCAGCTCAGGCGGCTGGCGCTGGATTACTTGCCGCTGTCATTTAGCCGCAGGCACGGCGATCCCAGCCGTCCCTGGAACACGTTCGCCATCGCCGGCAACGGCATCGGCTACGAGGGCAATTGGCGTGACGTTTTTCAAAACTGGGAAGCTCTCGCGTGGTCCTTCCCCGCGTTCGTGCCCGGCATGATTGCCCGTTTTGTCAATGCCTCTACGGCCGACGGACACAATCCGTACCGGCTGACACACCGAGGCGTGGACTGGGAAGTGCCGGATCGCTCGGACCCGTGGGCCCATATCGGGTACTGGGGAGATCACCAGGTCATCTACCTGACAAAGCTTCTTGAGATAGCCCACCTGTACGATTCGGACGCGCTGCAGGCGATGCTTAATGAGCCGTGCTTCTCCTTTGCCGACGTGCCCTACCGGATCAGGCCATACGAAAGTATCCTCGAGGATCCGCACCACACCATCGAATTTGACCACGACCTGGAGCGCGTCGTGCGAGAGAGAGTGCGGCAGACAGGCGCCGACGGCAAGCTGCTCCCCAGCCGCAGCGGCGACGTGCACCTGGCAACGCTCGCCGAAAAGCTGCTCCTCGCCCTCCTGGTCCGCGTATCCAACCTGGTGCCGGGTGCCGGGATCTGGATGAATACGCAGCGGCCCGAATGGAATGATGCCAACAATGCCCTGGTCGGCTGGGGCGTATCCGTCGTCACGCTATGCCACGTGCATCGCTTCGCCGCGCTCTGCCAGCGGCTCTTCGGCGAAGATCGATACAGGGTCTCCGGAGAACTCGCCGGGCTAATGGACGCCGTTTCCCGGGCCCTCAGCTCCACGGAGCCGGGTGAAGCGACCACTTCACGGAACCGAAGGCGCCTCATGGACCGCCTCGGCCAAGCATACGGTGCATACCGCGCCAGCGTCTACCGAAGCGGCTTTACGCAAGAGGCCGCCTGTGTCTCCGCCGGGCAGGTGCAGCAGCTTCTTGCAGCCGTATTGGCATTCACCGGGCACGCCATCGGGACAAGCCGGCGCCCCGACGGCCTGTATCATTCCTACAGCCTGCTGCAACGGCAGCCAGACGGCGGGTTCCGCATCCGAAGTCTTTACCTGATGCTGGAGGGGCAGGTGGCGGCGCTGAGCTCCGGCGCGCTGTCGGGAGAAGAATCGGTGCGCCTGCTGCGCGCGTTGCGAGAAAGCGGCCTGTACAGGAAAGACCAGCACAGCTACCTGCTGTATCCGGACCGCACGCTCGCCCGCTTCGCGGAGAAGAATGTCATACCGGAGGCAGACCTCCGGTCCTGCGCGCTGCTGCAATCCCTCGTGGATGCCGGCAGCAGCGAACTGGTGGTTTGCTCTGCCGAAGGCCGCTACCATTTCAATGGCAGCTTCCGGAATGCGGCGGATGTCCGCGAGGCGCTTGGCCGCCTTGCCAGGCGCGGCTATGAGGAACTGGTCGCTCGGGACGGCGCACGCGTTCTGGAGATCTTCGAAGAGGTGTTCGACCATGCATCGTTTACCGGCCGCTCCGGTACCTTTTTCGGCTACGAGGGGCTGGGGTGCATCTACTGGCACATGGTTTCCAAGCTGCTCCTGGCGGTGCAGGAGGCGTTTTTGCGCGCCGTGCGCGGGGGCGAGCCGGACGAGGTCGTCCAGGAGCTCGCCCGCCAGTACTATGATGTGCGCGCGGGACTCGGTCAGAACAAGTCGCCCGAGCAGTACGGAGCCGTCCCCACCGAACCCTATTCACATACGCCGGCGCATGCCGGAGCCCGGCAGCCCGGCCTGACGGGCCAGGTAAAGGAGGACATCATTGCGCGGTGGGGCGAGCTGGGCATCTCCGTTTGCCAAGGCATGCTCTCTTTTGGCGGCGCGCTGCTGCGCAAGGAGGAATTCCTCGACACAGGGAAGACGTTTCACTACGTGGACGTGGCCGGCGCGGAGCGCTCCATAGCGGTGCCCCCGAATGCGCTCGCATTCACGTATTGCCAGGTGCCGGTCCTGTATCACATCGGAGTGGACGCCCATATTGCCGTTTCGCGCGGCGGCGGAATCGAGCGCGTGGACGGCCTGCAGCTGGATTCCCGAACCAGTGCCTCCATTTTCGGCCGCCAGGGCCGCGTCACACGCCTCGACATCACGCTCTGGCCGGCATGCTGAAAGCGGCTTCGCGATATCTGCTGACCGCCCTTGCGGCAGCGGCCCTGTTCTCGGGCTGCAGCACCGCACCGGACCGCGAGCTGGTCTGGTTCGACGAATTCGATGTCGACGGTCTTCCCGACAGTAGCCGGTGGGGCTACGCGACGGGCGGTCACGGCTGGGGCAACAGCGAGTTGCAGTACTACACGGATGCCCGACTGGAGAATGCCCGGGTTCGCGGCGGCAGGCTCATCATCACGGCCCGCCGGGAGAATTTCAGCGGCAACTTTTACACTTCCACGCGGCTCATCTCGCGTGGCAAGGGCGACTGGAAGTACGGGCGCTTCGAAATCCGGGCCAGGCTGCCAGAGGGCCGCGGCACATGGCCCGCCATCTGGATGATGCCCTCGGACTGGGAATTCAGCATGGGAGGCTGGCCGGACGTAGGAGAAATCGACATCATGGAGCACGTGGGACACGATCCGGGCATGGTACACGCATCGGCACACTCTGCAGCGCACCAGTGGCAGAACGGAACCCAGAAGACGGGCTCCGTGAGGGTAGAAGACGCAACGCGGGATTTCCGCACGTATGCGCTCGACTGGACCGGGGAGCGCATCGAGGCCTCGGTCGAAGGGCGAACGTACTTCACCTACGAGAACGACGGCAAAGGGCCGCGCTCCTGGCCGTTCGACAAGCCTTTTTACCTGATCCTGAACATCGCCGTCGGCGGCGCGTGGGGAGGCGTAGCGGGCGTAGACTCGACCGCCTTCCCCCAGTCCATGGAAGTGGACTACGTACGTGTGTACAAGCACCTGCCTTAATCAGGTGCGCCGGCGTAATCGCCGGTCAACAAGTCGCTGATTTCGGTCAGCCGGCGGGGCTTGCGGCCAGCATTTGATTTGCTGCCGGATCAGTTTCATTCGCCGGACCGTACTCCACGAAATCGTAAGACTCGTATGTGGCCATGACGGTGGGAAGTCCGATCCTGGCGATGAGATTCCGATAGAGCGGTTGCTCTATGAAGGAAACAAATGCGGCGGCCCTCAGAAGGCCCAGGTGGACCTTCCGTCCGGGACGGGTAGTGCATACGGCGTCGCATGCCATCCAGGCCTGCAAGACAGGAAATGGAGCTTCATGCTTCGTCTATCCCAAAGTCATGCATTTGCAATCATCTCTGGAAGCACACGCGCGATGCAGGATCGTTAATCCCTTCCACTGAGCCCTCCACGCGGGTCGGTGGCATATAATCGTACCGATTTCGCTTGCGTTCAAGGCAAGCATTTGATAGTCTTGCATCCATACGGGGTAGGGACATGGCTCAAGCGCCGAAGCGAATCAGTGTTTTGAGCCGCAAACCTGGAATTACGGCAATAGAATCGATGTCGCTGCCAAACTAATAGAACCTAATCGCAAACCGAGCGCAGAACACCATGCAGGAGAACCCCGATCAACCACAGCTGCGGGAATCTATCAATGAGAAGGTGCTTGGCGACAACCTGGAAGATATTGCGGCCTACACGGTAGAGAAGCACACATTCCTGGATGATACCCCGCTGACACCGGAGCAGAGCGAGGAAGCCAAGGAGTTTGTATTCAACGCTCTCTGGCAAACGGTACAAGAACGCCGCAAGCGTCGGCTGAAGCTGCTTGAAGCGTGCTTCAAGATGGCCGACAAGATCTTGCTCGAGGAGGTCGAGGACTCCTAGACCCGGTCGGGGCGGCCCGCATTTCCCGGCAGTCAGACGCCTTAGCGCCGATTCGGGTGAATCAGTCCCGGGCCGCGTTCATTCCCTTTAAAGACTAAACGCTTCGCAACAGTAACTATGAGCAACGAAGATCATTCCAGCCGGGTCGTTCAGGTCAAGAAGGCCGTGGATTTCAATATCGTGGCCGAAAATGTGCGCGAAATAGCGTCCTTCGCCATTGCAAAGTACGAGCTACTGCACGGAGTCGAGCTGAGCGAGGCGACCCGGCAGGAGGCAACAAGAAGGATCCGGAGGGCCATGTGGCGCATCGTCGAGGCCCAGAAGTCACGCCGCCTGGTGATCTGGCAGGCGCTGTTCGACGCCGCCGACAAGGCTTACCAGCAGTACAAGAAGAGCATCGCTGGCTGACGCCCGGGACAACGGGCGCTGCCCATCGGCAGGCCTGCTCCGCGGTCCGATGGCCGGCTGCCGCCGGAGCCGAAGCTTCCTCCGCGCCCCTTGACTACTGGCCAGGTGTGGACGGAATGCTGCGCGGGCAATGCGGCGCGGCCAGGTGGCAGTTCAGGTACGGGACCCGACGGCGCCACGGAAGATTTCCAACCCGTAACGGCGCTTCCCGCAGTTCATGCGAGGCTGAGCTTGCAAACACGACGCGCACTCCCTGGGAAAGCTGCACAACGATCCATGGCTGATTCGAGTGCTTCACAGGTGCCGGTTGCCATTGTGGGATACGCTTACCGCATGCCGGGCGGCATTCGAACGGACGCGGATTTTTGGCGGCTGCTAACAGAGCGGGAGCTGGTTCAGGAACCCATCGCGGATCGGTACGGCAAGGGGCATCTGCCCATTGGCAAGTTCTCTGGCCCGGGCCGCTTGGCCAGCCCTTACGAGGGACTGATTCGCGACGATGAGGAATTGCTCTTTGACAGGGCATTCTTCGGAATGTCGCACAATGAATTGAAGCAAGCGGAGCCCCAGATCCGGATGCTGATCAACTGCGCGTGGGAAGCTATCGAGCACGTCGGCTGGGACCTGCACGCGTTGCGCAACAGTGCTACCGGAGTATTTGTGGGCTCGCAGGTTCCAGCCGTGTCGAACTGGCGACCGCAGCACGGCGTGACCGAGTATTCCGTCTCCGGCATAAGCCTCGCCATGCTGGCTAACCGAATTTCGTATCACTTCAATCTGGCGGGCTCGTCAGCGACGTACTGTACGGCCTGTTCCGCAGGGCTCAGCGCCCTTCACGCAGCTATGAACGCTCTCGCATGCGGCGACTGCGACCAGGCCCTCGTAGGAGCGGTCACCTACCTGGGAAGCGGCAGAATGAGCAGCAGCTTCAACCTGATGGGGGTCATCAGCCCGGACGGCATGTGCCACTCTTTCGATGCGGAGGCTAATGGCTACATGCGCTCGGAAGGGTCGTTTGTCTTTGCCATCAAGCCGCTGACGTCCGCCGAGCGGGACGGTGATCCGATTCATGCCGTGATTGAGGCAACGGCGGTCAATGCAGCCGGAGCGGTCGACGGATCTGCCGGCCTGGCTCCCGGCAGGTTCATCAGTGCCCCGACACGGCATGCCCAGATCACGCTGATGCGCGAGGCCCTTGCCCGCGCCGGCCGCACGGCGGGACAGTTCGATTACATCGAGGCACACGCAACCGGGACGGCCGTCGGTGACCCCATTGAAGGAAACGCGATCGCGGAGGCATTTAGCGGTGCGGTGCGTGAGGTTCCGCTCCGCGTCTCTAGTGTCAAGAGCAATGTCGGGCACATGGAGGCGGCCGCCTTCCACTGCGCGCTGCTAAAAATCGTGATGATGATGAAGCGGCGCACATTCGCGCCCATGTCGAAGAGCTTTCAAGTGCCCAATCCGGAGATAGATTTCGAATCGTGCCCCATGAGGGTGCAGACGGCAAGCGAACCCTTTCCCGATCATTCCGTCGTGGTCGGCATCAATTCGTTCGGCTTCGGCGGAGCCAACGGCCACTGCGTCGTGCGGGAATACCGCCCAAGCGGCCCACGCATCTGGTCCGTGCCGGTGGCCCCGAATGCAGGATTCATGATCCCGCTCTCGGCGCGCTCCCCCAAGGCCCTGGCCGGGAGCGCATCACGACTGCGGCAGCTGCTTGAAGAGCGCCCTCCGGACCTGTACACGCTGGCTGGCTCGCTAAGCCGCCGGCGTACCCACTTTGCGGTCCGCGCCGCATTTGCCGTGCGGAGCCTGCCAGAGCTGGCAGGGGCGCTGAAGGACTTTGCGGAAAGTGAAAACGGCGGGATGGCGGCAGAGGAAGGCGAACGGCGCATCGCCATGGTGTTTGCCGGGCAGGGCACGCAGTGGGCCGGCTGCGGCTCTGAGCTGTACCAGAGCCACCCCGTTTTCCGGCGCGTTATCGATGCCATTGAAGAGGAGTGGCAGCATTACACCAGGACCTCGTTGCGCAAAGCCTGCTTCGAGGCCTCGCAACAGGCGCTTGACGAATGCGAGCTGGCACAGCCCGTCATATTTGCGATCCAGTGCGCGCTGGTGGAGCTGCTCAAGACCTGGGACGTGTATGCCGACTGCGTAGTAGGACACAGCTCCGGCGAAGTCGCAGCCGCTTACGCGTCCGGTGCGCTATCCCTTGCCGACGCGACGCGACTGGTGTACTACCGAGCTACGCTGCAGCAGCGCACGGCCGGATCGGGCCGCATGCTAGCCATCGGGCTTGATCGGACAGGCGTGGAAGGGTTGCTGACGGCGCTTGACATTCCCTTTTTGGGTACCGATGGCCAGGCTCCCGCTGTCGAAATCGTCTGCGAGAATGCTCCAGCCAATACCGTCATATGTGGCCGCGAGGCCGACCTTCAACCAGCCGTAGACGAACTGGAGCGGCGCAGCCTGCAAAGGCACCTCATTTCCGGCAACATCGCCTTTCATTCGCGGGCAATGGACCCCATCAAGGACGATGCGCTGGCGGCATTTGCCTTTCTGGACGACAGGGATTTCTACACCGACGTGCCCTTCATCTCGTCGGTCACGGGTAAGGAGACAGATCAGCTGGGCAGTGCATACTGGTGGTCCAACATTCGAAGGCCGGTCCGTTTCGCCGCAGCCATGGACACTGTCCTGCGGGAGCACAGGCCGGACGTGGTGCTGGAGCTTGCGCCGCACTCGGCTCTGCAGCCCATTATCGCGCAATGCGTGGAGGACGGGCCGATAGAGCCCGCCATCACGCCTACACTCGTGCGGGATGTCGACACGCGCCTGAGCTTCCATGCATCCCTGGGCCGGCTCTTCGAAGCCGGCGTCGCACTCGACTTTGCGGCGCAGTATCCCAGGCCAGCTCCAATCGCTCACCTGCTCCCTGGCCATCCACGCGAAGAGCAAAAGATCGTCGATACCACGCTGGATGACGAATTCATGCAAAAGCGGAGCGAGTACTCGCACGCTCCACTGGTGGGCCACCGCGTCCCC
>CAZXEU010000004.1:0-1664 GCA_964639665.1 uncultured Rhodothermaceae bacterium
AGTCCGGAGAACGAGGCCAACCGCGAGCCGCTGGTGGAGCTGATCGAGACGTTCGAGCCGCACACCAAGATCTCGGAGGACGCCTACCTCATCTACGCGCAACGCGAAGTCTACGAGGTTTACGCCGAGTTCCAGCCGCTCATCAAGGAAGGGGATTTCCTGTACGTCATCCGCGTGGTATGCCAGTGGGAGGGTCTCGGCGATGCCGACATCACGCACTGGCTGCGGTACTACGCCTCGCCCCTGCTCGGCGAAGTGATCATCTAGCGCGCTTGCCTCGTCCCAGCCGTGTCTCAGGGCGCGGCAGCCTTGGAGACATGCATCTTCAGTTGCTTGCCGATCTCGGTACCGCGCAGGGCCCGGTTGTGCTTGGCATAATCCCAGGCCGTCCTGTGCTCTTGGTCGCGGGCATTCGCATCGGCTCCGGCCCCAAGCAGGGCTGCGACCACGGCGGGATTCTTGTTGAGCCGGGCGGCCATGTGAAGGGGCGTCAGTCCGTTTGAGCCCTTCGCATCCAGGCGTGCGCCGACGCCCAGTACGGTATGGATACTCTCGGGGTTGGCATTCATTCCGGCGGCCATGTGAAGGGGCGTCAGTCCGTCGACCGCCTTTGCGTTTGGGTCCGCTCCTGCCTTCACCAGGGCCGTGATCACGCCCACCGGGTTGTCATCGTTCATGGCGGCCACGTGCAGCGGGGTCCAGTCGTACTCGTGCATGCGCGCCATGGGGTCTGCGCCGGCCTCCAGCAGTGCGACGGTCACACTGGCGTCGCTGTTGAGCCCGGCCGTGCGGTGCAGCGGCGTGATGCCGTACTCGTCGCGGTCGTTCGGGTTGGCACCCTCGGCAAGGCAGGCACGCACCGCATCGACGGTGGCCCGCTCGAAGAATTGCTCGGAGTTCCAGTGTGTGCACTGGGCTCCCAGGGTGACCTGACTGGTAGACACCAGACACAGGCAAGCCACCAATATATTGCGCAACCGGTTCATATTATCGTTCTGATTCCGGGCTATGGGGCCCCAATGATGGCCCCTCGGCAGGTCCGATGCAAGCAGACTGGTTAAAAAGTGATCAATTCTGCGCGCCCCAGGCGGGCTCCGGGGCAGAGGCGCGCCCCAGCGCCTTGAGATAGCCGTCGCGCAGTGCCTGCCAGGAACCCGTGTTCTCCATCGGGTCGTACATCTGCACGTATTCCCAGGGAGTCAGGCCTGCCAGGTTGCGAATGCTGGGGTCGGTGCCGACCTCGATCAGGGTCTCGACCACGGGCTTCGGGCGCTCGTTGAAGCGGATGGCACTGTGCAGCGCGGTTGCCCCGGCGTGGTCCTGGACATTGGGATCCGCGCCCACCTTGACCAGAGCCCGGATCGCATCGGAGCCGCCGGAGTAGGTCGCTGCCCAGTGCAGGGGAGCGGAGCCGTTTGCGGTGCGCACGTTCGGATCGACCCCGGCCTTGGACAGGATGCGGATCACGGCCTTGGGGTGCGTGGCGTAGCGTGCCGCACGGTGCAGGGCGGTGGTGCCGTAGTAGCCGCGGGCCTGGGGGTCGGCACCGATCTTGAGCAGGGTCTCCGTGATCCCGGCGGCATGGTGCGGGTCGACCACGGCCACGTGCAGTGGCATCCAGCCGTAATGGTCCTGGCGGTTCGGGTCGGCCCCGGCGCGCGCCA
>CAZXEU010000005.1:0-4448 GCA_964639665.1 uncultured Rhodothermaceae bacterium
TCTCCCTGGGGCGCGGGCGGGCGCATGTATTCAAGAAAGGCAAGATTATTGGCACGACGCCGGAGGCCGACATTGTCCGCACTGTGCTTCACGCCATCGAGACGTGGGACGAAGACTGACGCCTAGTCCGCGGCGGTGAGCATGTCCTCTTTCCAGCGCCGGATGGCTTCGCGAAACCGGCTTGCCAGCTCGCTGTGCTCGTCGACGACGTTGACAGAGGCCGACGGATCGCTTTGCATGTCGTAGAGCTCCGCGCGGCCGTCCACCTCGAAGTAGTGCCACCTCGCGGTGCGGAGATAGTATCCCTCCGTATGCCGGCCCATGACATCGGTCTCGTCGCGGATTACCGTGGTGCGACCGATCAGGTGTCTTCGCCCGGCGCGTGAATTGCCCTCAATGACGGGTCGTAGGGAGCGGCCGGGAATGTGGGAGGGTATCTCAAGACCTGCGTAGTCAAGGATGGTAGGCACCAGGTCCACCGTGCTTACGAGATCATGCTCCAGTGTCCTCGGCGTAATATTTCCCGGCCAGTGGAACACGATCGGCGTGCGAAAGGCCATATCGTGCAGCGAGAGCTTTCCCTTTGCACCGCCGTTGGCGTACAGCATGGGGTCGTCCTTGTATTCCGCGAAGGGAGGCTGCTCCCAGCCGTTGTCATTGACGTAGATCATGATGGTGCGCCGCCTAAGTCCCTTCTCGTATACGTAGTCCAGGAGGCTGCCCACGCCGGCGTCGAACCAGGTGCAGTTGCCGTAATACTCCTTGGCAGACTGGGAAAGGGAAGTGCGGGCATAGTACTTGTAGTGCGTAAAGGGCGGATCCAGAGGCGTATGCGGCAGCGTGGGAGCATACCAGACAAAGAATGGACGGTCCACATTCCGGTCGATGAAGTCGTAGACCGGTTCCATGGTCTGGCGTGCCAGGTCTAGCCCGCTGCCGCCCATGAACTGTCTGAACCAGCCCGGCCTGCCGCGCTCGCCCGACTGCCAGCCCTCGGACATCCCTTCCGTGAACCCGCCGTCCGCGAACGAAAACTCCCACCATTTGCCTCCCTGGAAACTGGCGTAACCCGATTCGGCGAGTAGCTCGGGCAGCGTCGTGAAATGCTGCATGACGCGGTCCCGGAATTGCGTCTCCAGTCGGGTCTGTTCTGCCTCCGAAGCCTGAGCATAGGCTTCGTCCGCCCGGCGATAGCGTGCAAGGAAGGAATCGGCCTGGACGCTGTATTGCAGCGGATACAGACCCGTTACCAGAGTCTGAAGCGAGGGGCGGCAGTGATTGTCCGTTACGTGTCCCAGGTGAAAGACTGCGCCTTCGCTGGCCATCAGATCCAGATTGGGCGTGTGGACGTGCTCGCTGCCTGTAAACCCGAAGTAGGGATAGCCGTGATCATCGCCGATGACGAGAATGATGTTGGGCGGCAATTCACGCGCTGCGCCTCCCGCGAACAGCAGGGGCAAGAGGCAGAGCATGAGCCCGGACAGGAGTAGGTGTCGAATCGTGACCATGAATAAATCGGGCGGATAAAGCGTTAAGGACGGCGCCACAAGGTAAGGGACCCGCTGCATGGCCATCATTCGCGCGCGCGCTGCACTTTCCGTGATTGCCGCATTGTTGGTGCTTGCCGGCGCAGCGTACGTACTCCTGTCACGGGACCACGTCGTAGCGCACGCACAGGACGTGCGCATCCATGCACGGGAATTCGCCGAGCACTACGGCGACTATCTGCGGCGCACCGGTGTGCAGGATACGCCTGCACTGCGGCGGCAGTTCGCGCGCGACATGACCGCCTCGCGCCTCCTTGTGATGAGGGAACGCCTGTCCGGCATCGACGAACAGGACCGCTTTATTGCCCGGGAACGAAGGCTGGGAAGAGCCTTGCTGCTTGATGCATATCTGCACAGGGCCGTCTGGGACACCGTGGTTGCAACCGAGGCCGAGGTGCGGTCCATGTATGTTCGGTCCCGCTCCCAGGTGACGGCGCGGCACCTGCATGCCGGATCCCTGGAAAAGGCCGGCGCCCTGCGCGAGCGGCTGCTCGCAGGCGAGACCTTCGAGGAACTCGCGAAAGAGGTGTTCCGGGATCCCAGGCTACGGGACACCGGTGGATCTCTGGGCACATTCTCCTTCGACGAAATGGACGCGGCGCTGGAGGATGCCGCCTTTACGCTGGAGGTAGCCGAGATCTCCGAGCCCATTCAAACGGCACAGGGATACTCCGTCCTGCGCGTCGAGGACCGCTTTATCCATCCGCTTATCACGGAGCAGGAATTTGCCGCGCGTCGGCCGCAGCTGGAAGCATACGTGCTTGGACGCAAGCGCCGGCTTGTCCGTAGGCAGCTGGCATACCAGGTTCTCGAGGAGAGTGCCGTCGAGTTTGAGGAGGCCTCGGTCGCCGCCCTGGCCGGGCAGGTCGATGGCAGCCGCGTGCTCGATGAGGAGGGTTTGCGTGACCTCCTGGATCAGCCCCTGGTACGGTTCGGCCCGCCGGCTGAACGCTCGGTCTGGACGGTCGCGGAGTTTCGCGAGAGGGCAGCTGCGGTCGCGGCACATCGGCGCGCCCTTGTTCGCACCCGGGGTGACCTTGTCGATTTCGTAAGCGGGCTCGTGCTAAATGAAATTCTCGTGGAACGGGCCAAAGCCATGCGCCTGGATCGGAGTTCGGACTTCCACAAGGCCTTGACGGAAGCGCTGGATGAATATATTCTGGACGAAGTTCACCAGGATCTGAATGCGGTACCGGATGTCGCCGAAGACTCCATTCGGGCATACTTTGACAGTGCACCTCCCCTGGAATTCATGAGTCCGGCGGCAGTCTTCGTCGACGTAACAGAGGCAGAGGGTGATCGTACGTGGTCCGGATTCGCCTCCCGACGCGAACTGGGTCCGTGGGCGGATGTCGTTCTTGCTGCCTCGGAAGGAGATACGCTGGGGCCGCTCAAATCGCCCGCTGGCCCCTTTTGGTTGCGTGTGGGCCGCTCGCGCCCGGCATCTGCCATGCCCTACGAGGAAGCTCGTCCCCGGATTGCGAACATGCTGCGCGCTGAGCGCGCAGAGGCCCGTCAGCGCGAAGTGTACCGGATGCTGGAAGCGCGATTTGATATCCAGATCGACGGCAGGCGCCTGATGGAGGTGCAGCTGTGAAGCGCTGGGCTCTGGCGCTGATTCCTGCGCTCTTTTGCACACAGGCCGCTCTGGCTCAGACCACGGGCAAGATCACCGGCATGGTTACGGATGCGGCTACAGGCGAGTCGCTTCCCGGTGTAAACATCCTGATAGAGGGTACGCAGCAGGGCACGGTGACGGACCAGGAAGGGCGCTTCGTCATCATCGGCGTGCGGCCGGGGACGTACGCCGTGGCAGCGTCCTTTATCGGCTTTGCCACGCAGCGCAGTGAAGGCGTAAGGGTCAGCGTGGATCTGACCACGGAAATCAACTTCATTCTGCGCGAACAGGTCTTCGAAGGCGAGGAGATCGTAGTGACGGCAGAGGCGGTTCGCGTGCGCAAGGACGTCACCAGCAGCGAGGCCCGGGTAACGGCGGAGACCATCGACCGTCTACCTGTCCAGGAGCTGGGTCAGATCCTGAACGTGCAGGCGGGTGTCACGGAGCGCGGCGGATTTCATATTCGCGGCGGACGCAGTAGCGAAATCGTGACCATGGTGGATGGCGTGCCGGTAACGGACACGTTTGATGGCAGCACGGCCCTGCAGCTGGAAAACGACGGCATAGAGGAGCTGCAGGTCATCTCCGGGACGTTCAATGCCGAGTACGGCAATGCCATGTCGGGCGTGATCAACGTCGTGAGCAAGGAGGGCAGAAGGGACCGCATCGGTGGCTCCCTGGAGGTCTATGGCGGCTCCTACGTCGTACCGGGAACGGGAGGCCAGGAGCTTCTCCTTGGAACGGACCAGGAGGAGTTCACCAGCACCGGGGGATTTCCCTATGACGAGGTCGACGTGTACTCGTATCTGCCCCTGCAGCCGCTGCACTACCGCAATGCGAGCGGCTCGGTGGAAGGTCCGGTAGTTACCGACCGCGTGACCTTCTTTGCGACCGGTCGCTACTTCAGCAACGATGGCTGGCTCTACGGCGCCAACCTGTACAATATCGATGGCACGTACGGCGATTCGTCGCTGGTTGCCATGAATGCATGGGAAAAGTTCAGCTGGCAGACGAATGTGCGCATCCAGGTGACGGAGCGCTCCTTCGTCAATCTGATTTGGCTCGGCTCCCGCACCGAAGGCAGCGCCGGAGGCTACCAGTTCTACCGGTGGAATCCGGGCGGCGCGAGCAACAGCCGGGACAACGGGACGGACACAAAGATCAAGTTCACCCACCTGCTGAGCAGCAAGACGTTCTATACGCTGAATGTGGCGTCCTTTGTCAAGTCGGCAGATCGGCGCCGGTTTGACGACTTGATGAATGCGGCCTACAATGATTTCCTG
>CAZXEU010000006.1:0-26901 GCA_964639665.1 uncultured Rhodothermaceae bacterium
GAGGCCCTGTGCATCGGGCGGAGGCAGCTACGGCTGTACACGCTGTGCCTCTGGCGCTGGAGCATAGTCCCAGTGTTAAGCACGGTCACGATGCAGGATCGTATAGGTAGGTGCCGGCGGCACTTTCGTATATAATTCCCACTAATCTAATTGCGCCTGAGCAACAAATCCTCTTCCCATGCCTCCGGAAAGCCCTGCGATATACCGGAATCATACGTGTAATCGGACCGCAGCCCTTCGTCCGACTCCGGCTCGGTGACCCGAGAACGCGCGGTGACTGCAATCTTCTTCCGGACAGGAAGCGTGCGCAGCGCATGGCCCCTGCGGAGCATCCGCTTAAGCAGGGACAGACTTCCCCAGACTGCCAGGCAAAATGCTGCCGGCAGAAGAAGTGCCGCTATGGCAGCCACAAAAAAATTCACTCCTGCTTCCGACTACGACGCACTATTATATGGCCCAGCGGGCAAACGGGGTTCCGGTTGCTTCGTACATTTTGCCAGAGTTGGTCTCAGGCAGATATTCATGGGTTCAGAGCCGTTGCGGATTGTCTTGACAATGTCGATGGCAGGCAGTTGTTTGGGTGCGGCTCTTTTTGACTGACCGTCAATGATGCGTACCCGGCTTGTTCGCGCACTGCCCATAGGGCTTCTCTTGCTGGCTGTGGCGGCGCTGTTTGGCGAATCCGCGTGGGCCGGACCCCAGGAGGCAGCAGGCGAGGGAGACTATAGGGCACTGCCGTTCATCAGCAGCCGGGTCATCATGTGGGTCGTGGCCGAGCTGCACCTGATGTTCGCGGCGTTCGTGCTTGCCGTGCCCATGTTCGCCATCGTCATTGAGTTCATCGGCTACAAGACCGGCGACAAGAGATTCGACGAACTGGCGCATGATTTTACGCGCCTGCTGTCTGTCTCCTTTTCGTTTACGGCCACGCTGGGTGCGCTGCTCACCTTCGGCCTCATGGTCTTCTATCCGGCGCTTACCCAGTACCTGGTAAAGATCTTCAGCTGGACCTTTCTGCCGTACGTCCTGCTGTTCTTTCTGGAGGCCTTCTTCCTCTACGCCTACTATTACGGATGGGGCAAATTTTCGCCCAGGGTACACCTTTTCCTGGGGGTGATGCTCAACATCGTGGGCACGGCCATCATGTTCATCGCCAACGCATGGCTCACGTTCATGAACACGCCCAATGGCATAGACGAGCTGGGCAATCTGACGAGCGTATGGGACGCCATAAACAATTACATATGGATGCCCATAAACATCCACCGGCTGATTGCCAACATGGCTTTCGGCGGGGCCATCGGGGCGGCCTACGGTGCCTACAAGTTTCTCGGCGCCAAGACGCTGGAGGAAAAAGCCCATTATGACTGGATGGGCTACATCGGCAATTTCATTGCCATATGCGCCCTGTTGCCGCTGCCATTTGCCGGGTACTGGCTCGGTGTGGAAATCTACGCCTACGACCAGAGTCTGGGCATCACGCTCATGGGCGGGACGTTTTCCTGGCTGTTTATCATTCAGGCGGTACTGATCGGCAACCTGTTCCTGGCGGCCAATTTCTACTTATGGCTGAGCATGGGGCGAATCGGCGGTGCGGAGCGGTATCGCAAATTCATCAAGTACCTTCTGGCGGTCATCACGCTGTGTTTTATCGTCTGGGCCACGCCTCACTCGCTGGTGGCCACGGTGGAGGAGGCCAGGGCCATGGGAGGCTCTCACCACCCGGTACTCAATGTATTGGGCGTAATGTCGGCCAAGAATACGGCCGTGAACGTGCTCATCCTCACCACCTACGTGAGCTTCCTGCTGTATAGGAGATCCAATAAGGTCGCCACCGTGAGCTGGGCCCGGGCCGGCAATCTCATCCAGTTTGGAATCTTTGCCGTCGTGGTCATCTTCGTGGTCTTCCTGGGCGTCTACGGGTATTTTGTCGATGCCCAGACGCGGATTGGGCTTTCGCAGCCGCAGGTCATGTCGGTGCTATTCGCCATGATTTCCGTGACCGTCATTGACGTGTTTCTCTTTCGGGGCGCGGACAAGAAGGGAGAAATTGCCTGGGGCAAGATCTCCCCTATGTCGCAGTATGCGCTGTTTTTCCTGGCCATCACCTTCGCCTGGACAATGGGTCTGATGGGGTATGTGCGCGCCGGGATGCGGCAGCACTGGCACGTTTACGGGGTCATCAGGGACACGTCCGTGGACGCATTTACCCCCACGCTTGGCTATGCCGGCCTGGTGGTTTCGGTTACCGTCATCATCTTTTTCCTCTTCATTGCCATCGTCTTCTTCCTGTCGGGACTTTCGTCGAAGAAGAAGTGGGCACCTAAACCGGCGTAGGATGAAGCTCTCGGCTGCCAGGCATCAGGTGCAGTGAAACACGCCTTTCAAATATTCGGGTTTACGATCCTCGTATCGGCTTTCTACTGGTACGTAAGCCTGTGGGTACCGCAGAAGCGCACGGATCCGCCCGAGGATATCGTGATCGGAGCCAATCTGACCACGGAGGAAATGGTGGCCGTAGGCCAGGAAATCGCGGCGGGCAAGGGAACGTGCCTGACATGCCACACCATAGGCGAATCCGGGACAGGCCTGCGCTTTCCTGACCTGGCTGGCATCGGCGCCATCGCGGCCGAGCGGCAGGAAGGAGTAAGCGACGTCGTGTATCTGGCGGAGTCCATGTACGATCCCAACGCCTATGTTGTGGAGGGTTTTGTCGCCGGCATGCCCAATGTGGCGCGCCCGCCGATAGCGCTGACGGACACCGAGATTCTCACTGTCATCGCCTATCTGCAGTCGCTTGGCGGCACGCCGTCGGTGACTATGGACACCGAACTGGAGTGGCAAGGCCAGGTCGCGCCCGCAGCTGCTCCGGCTGTGGCGGTGGCAGTGGGTGAGCCGCGCGATGCGGAGACTCTCTTCACGACCTATCTGTGCAATACCTGCCACACGCTGGATGGCGCCGTCGGAGCCGGTCCCACGCTGGCAGGCGTCGGCAGTCGGCTGAGCCGCGGCGAGCTGTACGAATCCATCGTGGACCCGGACGCGACCGTAACGGAAGGGTTTGCCGCGGGCGTCATGTCAGCCATGATGACCGTGACCTCGTTTCATGAACAGGTCTCGGCGGCAGAACTGCAGATTCTGATCGACTACCTGGCTGCCTTGTAGGCAGGCTTCATGAATACGCTAGTCGTTGTTGGCATTGCCGCGGCCCTGATTCTGATCCAGCTGGTGGTAACCCGGTGGCTGAGGCTGAACCGCCTTGCGTGGATTGCCCTTTGGTGGGCTGCCGTGTATCTGGGGCTCAGCTTCGGTGTCAATCCGCCGCTTCCGAGCTCGATCATCGTGCTCTTCATGGCGATCATCACGCTCGCGCTTGCGACGTACCTGGCCGCTGATGCGGAAGAGCTGGCCTCGGCCCGGACTTCCGCCGTCAATTTCCTCGTCCTTCCCAAGTACCGCTGGTCGCTGCTCATGGTGACGCTGGCGCTTCCGCTATTTGCGGCGCTCAAGGTCTACTCCGACATGTCGCAGCCGCCACAGCCTCCTGTCAGTGCTCGCACCATACACCCGCCCCCGCCCGGATCCATCAATTTCCAGGGCAGGTCCATCAACCTCGCCACGGAAATCAATCCTTACCGGGAGCTCGAGACGTCGGATCCGGAGGCTTTTCAGCAGCACGTCCTTAACGGGCGCCGCATATACTTCCAGAACTGCTTCTACTGCCACGGCGACAACATGGAGGGAGCGGGCATGTTTGCCCACGGCTATGATCCCATTCCGGCAAACTTCAATGATGCCACGACCATCGCCATGCTGCAGGAATCCTATCTGTTCTGGCGCATTGCCAAGGGAGCGCCCGGCCTGCCGTCGGAGTCCACGCCATGGTCGAGCGCCATGCCGGCCTGGGAGCTGTTCCTGACGGAAGAGGAAATCTGGGACGTGATCATTTTTCTTTACGAATACACCGGTTTTGAGCCGCGTGCTCAGGGCATGCCGCATTGATGAAGAAATATTGCACCATGAGGACGGCCGCCCTTGCACTTGGCGCACTGCTGTGGGCACCGGTAGCGTTTGCCCAGGAACCCGACCTGGGCAGCGAGGAGCAGCGGGCTGCCGGCAAGGAGGTGTACGATGCGAAGTGCGCCCATTGCCACGGTTCCGAAGGGGATGCCGTGGCCGTGGCGACGCAGTACGTGCGCCCGACGCCGCGCGATTTTGCTTCGGGCAACTTCAAGTTTCGCTCCACGGCCAGTGGTGAGCTTCCGACCACGGAGGACATTGCGCGGAGCATACGCCTGGGCATGCCCTATACCAGTATGCCGGCCTGGGAGGGAATCTTGAGCGAATCGGAGATCACCAACCTGGCATACTACATCAAGACTTTCGAGCCGGCCTTCGCCGGTCCCTACGGTACGCCCCAGGTAATGGAAGTGCCTGATGCTCCGCCCTTTGACGAGGGCAGGCTGGAGCGAGGACGCGCGGTGTACGAAGCCAATCAGTGCGCTGACTGCCACGGCGACAACGGTCGTGCCAACGGATTCTCCGCTCCGGATCTCGTGGACGATTGGGGATATCCTATCCGTCCTGCTGATTTGACCAAGCGCTGGACATTCAGGGCGAGCCCGACGCGCGAAGACGTGTATCGCACGTTCACCACGGGACTAAACGGTACTCCGATGCCTTCCTACGCACAGACGATCGAGGAGGAGGACCGGTGGGCATTGGTGGACTACGTTTGGTCGCTCTCGAGGGATGAGCCCGAATACGGGACGGTGGTCGAAGGACTGGGCGTGAGCGAGGAACTCGATATCACGCGGGGGCCGGCGCTTTTTGACGGCGCACCGACGGCCTATTTCCCGATTGTGGCGCAGGTCATTGAGCCCGGCCGGTCCTTCTATCCCGGTGTAAACGGTGTAACGGTCAGTGCCGTCTACAACGAGGATGACATTGCCTTCATGCTCTCGTGGCACGACATGACGGCTGAGGCAACAGGTTCGAACCATCCGGCGATGGACGTGCCGCCGTTTGATTCGACCGCGGTCCCCGACAGCCTGGTGTATTCCGATGCCGTGGCGCTGCTATTGCCCTATACCACTCCCGAGGGCCTCGAGCGGCCCTATTTCATGTTTGGGGATGACAGGAACCCCATGGCGATCTGGTTTGCCGACATGGCAGCGGAAGCGGCACAAGTTCTCATCGGATCGGGGTCGGGCTCCATAGCGGAGTCGGACGAGGTACTGGAGCACTACCTGCAGTATGGTGACGGCGTCTGGACCGTCATTTTCAAGGGTGCGCGCGAGCGCCCAAGCGGGCTCTATTTCGCCGAGAGCGCCTTTACACCCGTCTCGTTCTCGGTATGGGACGGTGCCAGTGGCGAGCGCGGCAACAAGCGCGGACTGTCTGCCTGGTATCACGTGTACCTGGCGCCGCTGGAAACGACTTCTGCAGCTGGCCCCATGGCCAAATGGGCGCTTATCGTGCTGCTGGTCGAGATCGGGCTGATCGGCATGGTGCGGTGGCGCCAAAGGAAGGTCTAGCAGCGCGCGTCATTGCCATTTTCAGCGCTGTGAAGTACAAGCCTTCCCTCATATCCTGGAATCTGACCAAGAAGTGCAACCTGCGCTGTCCGCACTGCTACATGTCGGCCGGGCGCAAGGCGGAACGTGAACTGACCACGGACGAGTGTCTTCGCCTCCTGGACGAGATGGGGGCACTTGGCACGGAAATGCTGATCCTGACGGGCGGGGAGCCCCTGCTTCGCCGGGATATATTTGCGATCGCCGAGCGGGCCTCCGGGAAGGGCATCTGGGTGGTCATGGGCACCAATGGCGTTCTGGTAACCGACCGCGTGGCAGGTAGGATGGTCGATTGCGGCATCAAGGGCGTGGGCATCAGCATCGACTCCATCGATCCGGAGCGCCACAACAGCTTTCGGGGCGGACCAAATGCGTGGCAGCACAGCGTGCGCGCCATCGACACATGCCGCAGGCACGGTCTCGAGGTCCTCGTGCAGACGACAGTCATGGAGGAGAACTACGACGAAATCCCCCAGTTGCTCTCGTTTGCAAGAGATAAGGGCGCCTGGGCTTTCAACCTGTACTTCTTGGTGCAGACGGGCCGGGGTGAGGACATGTCTGAACTGGAGGCGGCGCGGACGGAGGCGATGCTTGAGCGCCTGGTCGACATGCAGGATGACTACAGGCCGATGCTGGTGCGTTCCAAATGTGCCCCGCAGTTCAAGCAAATCGCGTACGACAGGGGACTGGCGGGCCTCGAAAGTGGAGGATGCATGGCGGCGACCCAGTATTGCCGCATCACTCCTGAGGGGGACGTAACCCCGTGTCCGTACATGACTGTGGTGGGTGGCAGTGTTCTTGAGCGGTCGTTCACGGACATCTGGGAGAATTCACCGGTTTTCCGCGATCTGCGCGACGCAGGCCGCCTCAAGGGTCGCTGCGGGGCCTGCGAGTTCAAGGAGATTTGCGGCGGCTGTCGCTGCCGTGCGTACGCCATGACGGGAGACTATCTGGAGGAGGATCCTGCCTGCAGGTACCAGCCTACCGGAAGGTCACTGCCGAAAACAGCGGTGGTCTGGGGCGAGCCTGCGCGCCGGCGGCTCGAACGCATTCCCATTGCCTTTATCCGCGAAAAGACGCGCAAGGGTGTGGAAGCGTACGCAGAGCGGCATGGACAATCCCACATCACCACGGCCGTGATGACGGGGGCCCTCTCCGGCATGACGCGCAACAGCCGCTTTGTCCAGATGGCGGCAGAGCTTGAGGCGCCGAAGCACCTCGTCTAGGAGCCATGCCGTATACGATTACCGAGGCTTGTACGGCATGCGACATGTGTATTGATGTGTGTCCGATCTCGGCAATATCCGAGGGCGATCCTGTCTACGTGATCGATGACACGTGCTGCGATTTTGAAGAGTGTCTGGTGATGTGCGAGTTCGATGCCATCGTAGCGGTGGCAGAGGAGGAGACGGAGAATGCGTGATGGTTGAAAATGAAATCCAGTATCTGAGCTGGAAGGAGTTTCAGCAGATGACACCGTCCATACTGGCCCTGGAAATCACGCGTCTTGCCGGCATTCTCGAGAAACCGGACCTCGCGATCGAACACCGCAATACTCTGGTCAAGGCCAGATTCGAGCTGCGGAGATTTGTCGACTGCGTCGCCGGGGCGCGGCGCAAGGAGGTATCCGCCTGCGCGCGTCACCTCGCCTCGGCAATTCTCGCCGCAGCGCTGGTGCATGGCGAAAGGGACAGCGCCGAGTTGAGCTATGTAGTGGACAGACTCGCCTACGTGCAAGAGCGCATGGCCTACATCTATTGACAAGTCCTGTACCATTGCCACATTCAGCGGACTTGGCGGTATGACAAGGCCGCGCGAGGTGCCAGGAGGTCTCATGTACAAGAATATTTTCGTTCCGGTAGACAATTCGGAGCATTCGATTTGCGCCGTGGACATGGCCGTCGAGCTCGCCAGGGAGTTTGGCGCCTCGATAACCGGCAGCCATGCCTACGCTGCGCGCATGCATGACTACCGGTTCAAGCAGATGGAGTACACGCTTCCGGAGGAGTATCTGCTGGAAGATGCCATGGAGAAGCAGCGCAAGATCCATGACACGCTGATCACGATGGGCCTGGAGCTGATTTCCGATTCCTACCTCGTGGTTGCCGACCAGCGATGCCGGGAAGCGGGCGTGCCGTTTGAGCCCAAGATGTATGACGGCAAGAACTGGAAAGTCATCGTCAAGGACATCGAGGACAGCGGCTACGACCTGGTCGTGCTGGGCGCCCTGGGCCTTGGAGCGGTCAAGGACAGCGTGCTTGGCAGCGTCTGCGAGCGTGTCACGCGCCGGGTGCGGACGGACACACTGGTGATCAAGAAGCTGGAGCCCGAAAAGAGCCTCGAGAAGGGCTCCATTGTGGTGGGCATCGACGGTAGTCCGGAATCCTTCGCAGGCCTGAAGACGGCGCTGGAGCTTGGGCGCGCCACCGGCCGGCAGGTAGAGGCGGTATCGGTGTACGATCCGTACCTGCACTATGCCATGTTCAACAGCATCGTGAACGTGCTCACCGAGAAGGCATCCAAGGTTTTTCGCTTCAAGGAACAGGAGCAGCTGCACGAGGAAGTGATCGATACGGGCCTGGCGAAGATCTACCAGTCTCACCTGGAGGTGGCGCGGCAAATTGCCGAGGAAGAAGGAGCGGACCTCAGGATTACGCTGCTGGACGGCAAGGCCTTCGAGAAGCTGCTGCAGTACGTGCGCCGCGAAGAGCCCTGGCTCCTGGTGCTCGGCCGCATAGGCGTGCACAGCGACACCGACATGGACATCGGCAGCAACACGGAAAACCTGCTTCGGCAGGCGCCGTGCAACATACTGCTCTCGAGTCAGCGGTTTACGCCGCCCGTGGACGTGGCGGCCGAAGCTTCGATGCTGTGGACGGAGCCGGCTACGCGGCTTTTGAATACGGCGCCGGACTTTGCCCGCGGCATAGCGCGGACTACGATCCACCGATGGGCCATGGAGCGGGGCCACAGCGTCATTACGCGCAAGATCGTAGAGCAGGCCATGGGCAACATCCTGCCCCGGTCGTCCATGATCAAGATGGGCATCATTGCTGGCGATGCGGCGGCAGAAGAGATTCAGGCTTCCGATTCCGTGACCTTCATTTGCGCGCAGTGCGGCTATGCGGCCCGCGATTTTGAGCCGGTACGCTGCGCGGTGTGCGGATCGGCGCGGGAGGCATTCCAGAAACTGGACAAGCAGGCCATCGAGCAGCTCCGGCAGCTGGAAGGCGGAGTTGAGGAGAGCGACACGTTCGACGACGTGAAGCTCAAGTGGACAAGGGATGCGAGGGAGGAATTGCGCAAGGTTCCTGACGGGTACCAGATGCGGCGTGCCAAGGCCCAGATCGAGAAGCGCGCGCGCGTGCAACGCGTTCCGACGATTACGCGCCAGATGGTGCTGGATGTTACGGAAGTCCAGTACGAGGAGACCAGGCACCTGTCCGAGCGGGGCTCGCTCAGGACGCCCGGAGCGAATGGCGACGGACCGCGGGATGCGCCAGCGACCCCGGCTACGGAAGAGCTCATAGCCGATGGCGATTTTCTCTGGACACCCAAGGCCAAGGCGCGCCTTGACCGGGTCCCGGAAGGCTTCATGCGCAACCGCACCAGGGAGCGCGTACAGGCCGTCGCACAAAGCCGGAATACCACGCTGATTACACTCGGCATCACCGAGGAGGGGATCAAGGAAGGCCTCAAGCTGATGGAGGAGATGATGCGTGAGCAGGCAGGGCCTTGAAGTCCTACCATGATATCGCCGGGGACGGCGGCTCGGATGTGGCGGCGCAGGTTGGAGCGCAGCAACGTCAGCTGCGGCAGCGTCTGGCAGATATTGGGCACGTTGTCGCCGTCATGAGCGGCAAGGGCGGAGTCGGCAAGAGCACCTTTACCGTGAATCTGGCAGATGTGCTCGCACGCCAGGGCCTGGCGATAGGAATACTGGACGCCGATATTCACGGCGCCTCGATCCCCAAGATGACGGGCGTGCGGAGCCATTCTCCTCGCGCCGGATCTTCGGGCATGTTGCCCGCAGTCGCCAGACTGGGTATTCGGGTCATGTCCATGGATCTGTTTCTGTTGGAGGATACGTCGCCTGTTCTATGGCGGGCGCCCACGCAGACCGGTGCGTATGCGTGGCGCCCCATGGTGGAAATGGGCGCGCTTCGCGAGATGCTGGCGGATACGGAATGGGGTCGTCTGGATGTATTGCTGGTGGATCTGCCGCCCGGTGGCGACAGGCTGGCCAATCTTGCGGAGCTGGTTCCGGGACTTTCGGGCGCGGTAGCGGTGACCGTGGGAAGCGATGTTTCGCATCTGGTGGTCGGGCGCTCCATTACCATGGCCGCGGGCGCGTGCCGCGTCCGCATGCTTGGCCTCGTGGACAACATGAGTCATTTCTGCTGCCCCCGATGCGGCAGCGTGGAGCAGCTGTTCGGCTCCGCGCGCGGTTCTGAAGGATTTGCTGCTGCGAATGGCTTACCCTATCTGGGGGGCATTCCGTTTGACGAGCGGATCCGTTCCTGCGCGGATCGTGGCGTATCATTCTTTGATCAGGCAGCCGGCGGCATGGCCGCGCTAGCATACGAACGTATCGGGCAGGCCGTGCAGCAGGAGTTGGCCGAAAGCGCAATTGCAAGCCCATGAAGTTTCTTTGCATACCTTGTGACGAGCCTATGCTGCTCGAGAATGCTCTGGGGCCGGATGACGGCAGCATGTCCATTGTGTATCGATGCCCCTCCTGCAGCCGGGATATGGCCATGCTGACCAACAGGATGGAGACCCAGATGGTGCGCTCCCTAGGCGTAAAGATCGGGGGCCGCGCGGAGGAGGCTCAGCCCATGGAGATGCTCCGCTCGTCCCTTGCCACAGGCAGGGGCAAGCCGGAAGCCGCGGCAGGCTCGAAGTGCCCGTTTACCGGCGTAATTGCGGCGGCCGACAGCATGTCGGGTGCGCCCGCTTGGACTGCCGAAGCCGAAGCGCGGCTGGCGGCCATCCCGGACTTTGTACGCGCCTCGGTGCGCAGGCAGATCGAATCGTTTGCCCGGCAGCGCGGCCACTCAGCAATAGACGTGCAATTGCTGGACGAGGTGAAGAGTAGCCTGGGCATGTAGTCACGAATTGCCCGGGTGCCGCTTTCATCCAACGTCCGGTAGAAGGTGTTGGAATTCCACTCCCTCCTGCTGAGCAGCACGGCCGCGTAGCGGGCGCACTGGTCCCGGCATGGTGTGGTGGCGCGGCATGAGCGGATCCGTAGACTCTGGTCCTGTTTGCACGATCGGATATGGCGACAGGACCGTGCAGGAGATGGTCGATCTGCTGCATTTGCATGAGATTGGACATGTTTTCGACGTCCGCTCGATGCCCTATTCACGGTTCAATCCGGATTTCACGAAGGTCTCCCTCGAACGGCTGCTGCCTGAGGCTGGTTTGCGGTACAAGTTTATGGGTGCATTCCTGGGCGGAAGGCCACGCGATGCGGAATGTTACGTCCATGGCAAAGTGAGCTATGGCATTCTTGCCGGAAATCCGGAGTTCTTGTTGGGACTGGAGCGCGTGATGGCGGCCGCCGAGCGGGGAGAGCGGATCGCGCTCCTGTGCAGCGAACTAAGGCCGGAGCGGTGCGACCGCAGCAAGCTGATCGGAACGGAGCTGGACAAGCGGGGCTTCGCCGTCCTGCACATCGATGAAAGGGGGCGGATGTTGACGCAAGCCCAGGTAGTGGCGAGGATCACAGGCGGACAAGCCGACCTGTTCGATGCCGCGTAATGCTCGGTGCCTGTGAGGAATGGCAGCTGTATCCTGCGGACGGATCCAGCTTTCCGGAGAATGCCTTTTTGCAGGGGATCGCCCATGAATTCGCATCGGGCACGATCGATTTCTGGGCAGTTGTCGAAGACAAGCGCGCCGACCAAAGCAGGGCCAGTTTTGCTTGACGGGTAGCCCCCGGACGGTCAATACGGCCGGACCGGTGCTTTATTGAGGACAGGGACGGCGGTGGTGATGCGGCCGGCCGCCTAATGCGTATGCATCACTAACGCACTTCGGGCGATCCCTCCACTGCCGCTTAGTCTGCCGGCGCATGCCGCGAATTCGAGCAAACTTGCTGATTCCGATTGCCGCCGTCGCGTATCTTGCGACTACCAGGGTGGCCTATGGAGAAGCGATCGGGAAGGCGGGAGGAGCCGCAATCAGGATTTGCGTTAGCCGGCTCTGCGACCGGCAAGCGCGTACCTGGAAATTGTGGCAGCTCCGGACGAAGCTGAAATCATGCGTTATGGTCCTCTGGGCTTAGCACGCGAACAATACTCTGATTTGCCGTCTAGGCCGCCCGTTCGCTTCTCCAGAGGTCAGGCCGCATAGTCATCTCTCAAGCTGCACCTGCGGAAGTTTCCTTTCTTCCCCGGACGGGGCGAGTTGGCGTAGTATCGGCCGCCTGGAGTGCTCGGGGCTGGCGTGGCCGCATGTCCGGGACTGACCGGTCGGATTCGGCGAGGCAGCCTCACGCCGCAAACGACCGATCCGCTTATCTTCGGGTCAGCTGCCGGGGAATTCCGGCTGGCGACTGTCATTGAACTTCGAACATTCAGTCTGCAGTGCAAATGGAAACGCGTACGCTACAGCACCAGGAGTCTTTTGATGTGGCGCCCGATCTGCTTTTTTCGGTGCTGCTCCAACCGAGCGCCATACGCATATGGTGGAGTGCCAAGACCGCCATCGTAGTACCGGAGAAAGGCGGAAGGTACGCCGTCGCCTGGGGCGAGGATGAAGATGCACCAGAATACGTTACGGTAACGTCGATCCGGGAGCTGAAGGCTCCAAGCCATTTGGGTTTGGCCGATCACTATTACTACGGTAGATCGGGGCCTCTTCCCTTCGAAGCGCGCTTCGAAATTGATTTTGATCTGGAGTCAGAGGGGCCCGGCACGCTCCTTCGCGTGACGCAGCGCGGGTTTCCGCTGGGGCCCGAAGCGGATGAATTCTACGATGCGTGCGTCAAGGGCTGGGGGGACGTTTTTGCCGGCATTCGATCCTACCTTGCGTCTGGCGAGGAGCCGGGTCGGGGCGACAGCTGACGCCCGCCGCGATTCGGCCGGTCGGTCAGGCTGCGAAGCGAGAAAGGGCCAAAATGCGTTTCGCACGCCTCTTCGGTGTATCCAGACTGTACGCCCTGGCGTCGCCGAGATCTTTTCGGATGAACGTCTCCGTCTCAGATACCGCTTCGCGTACGGCGTCTGTGCGCTTGCCAAATGTTGCCCATATGACGGCATTCACCGCGGGGTCGTACTCCCAGAATCCGATGAGTCTGCCACCATCGACGATCGGATGATGCGGCAGGTTCGTCAACCCGCGCGCCGACCGCTGCAGCAAAGGGTGTTGCCGGTCTTCCTCGGCAACCATGCCGTCAAGATCGCGGCGTAACAGGAACAGGCTGTCGAGACTGCTCAATAGGTTGATATCGGGGCCCGATGCAGGTCCAAAGTCCCTTAGACGCAATTGCTGGGACCTGGAGAGGAGTCTGTCGTCATCCGTTTTGAGCGGCAGAAGCCCGAGCGGTTCGATGGCGGCTTTTGCCGCCTTTGCACCAAGTCCTGAGAACCACCTGAATTCGGCGAGTGTAGCCGGCGCCGCCCACTCAAAGTACCTTCGGGCAATTTCGGTATGAACAGGCTGACCGCCAAGCTCAGCTTCAGTCAATGGAGCGTCTTCCCATCTTTCGTACAGGTAGCGCTGGCTGTCCAGACGACCGTTGGCTGGTATCCGTCGCACTCTTCCGTCGGCCTGGAGTAGGCCAAGGGCAAAGGGCAGCGTAGTCGACAGTCCCTTTTTCTTTCCTTCTTCGCCAAGATTCCGCACTTGCCGGTGCACCGACTTGCGCAACGCAATCGGATCCTGCGGGCCGGAGGCCAGCGCCTCCACAATCGCGGTGCAAAGCCGATCCTGCTCTTCTTCCGTAACACCGAGCCGGCGGGCGATTCTGATTTCGGGGTTCTTGAATGGCCGGCAGGCGGCCAGCGCCAAAGCTGCATCCTCGGACGCTACCGCGTACACGCATCCGCGAACGCTGGGCAGCTCATAGATGGCACGGTCCGCTGCCGCCGCATCCACGGCTTTGCGGTCATGGCCCCCACGGCTATACAAGCTCAGGTAGACGCACGCTCCTCCTACCGACCTCGCCCATCCGGCGGCGGACAGTATGCGGGAAGGGGAGTGGTCTTTGAATCTTCCATCCAGACCTTGCACGTGCCAGTGCCAGGCGCGGAGCGCTGATTCACCAGGGTACATGATTGTCGCAGCCTTGGTTCTTGGATTCAGGCAGGTGCAAAGTGGCAGGCATGCTCGCAGCTTTCCGTCCGCAGTAGCCGTTAGGGCACCCGGCTCCGACCGAAATCTACGGCAATCACGGCTTCAACGTCTGATCGCATAGCCGCAACAATGGCGGATAGCGGCTGTTACACGGGGCGGCCCGCGCAAGAGCTCCGCATTTCACTCTCCTTTCGCCTGCCTCGAATACACTCAAGCCATGAATCCCTTCACTACTCACGGAGCCATAAGCTGGCAGGAATTGCTGGTTGCTGATCCCTACAAGGCGCGCAGTTTCTATGAAAGCGTGCTCGGCTGGCAATTCCAGGAATGGCCGATGCCGCCTGATGGCATTTACCACACGCTGCGCGTTGGAGATCTGAACGCCGGGGGTATCATGAAGCGTCCATCCGAGGACATCCCGCCTTGCTGGACCTTTTACGTGACGGTGGACGACATACGCGCACTGGTTGAAGGGAATGACTTGCAGATGGCAGTGCCTGTCGAGGATAGTCCGGCCGGTCCCTTTTGCGGATTCTTCGACCGTTATGGTGCTTACCTTGCGGCCATCCAGTACACGGATATAGCAGGAGTGGGAGGCCTGCAGGATTTTCGGGCAACCTTCCGAACGCACGGGCTATTCAGCTGGTTTGAGCTGCTGACCTCTGATCCGGAAGGCGCGGCCGAATACTATAGCAAGCTCTTCGGATGGACCGTCACGGGCAGGGAGTTTCCTGGCGGCATCTACCGAACCGTAGGAGTCGGGGATGCCGAATTCGGCGGCATTGCCCAGTCCCCTGATTCCGGAATACCGTCGCACTGGAGCGGCTATGTGACCGTGGAAGACATCGAAAAGACGCTGGAAGCTGCGCAGTTGCACGGCGCAAAGGTCCAAGTTCCGGTCATGGAGATACCCGATGTTGGGCGCATGGCCCAGGTTGAGGACCCCGAGGGCGCCTCGGTAAAGTTCCTGGAGTACCTGCCCATGGACGGGTAGCGGGCGATCTGCCAACTGCCGGCTCAGTTTTGCAGCACAACAGGCGCCCGCGAGTCCGGCGCGTGGCACCGTGGCCGCCAGTCGGTTGCGACGTTGCCGATTCCAGGTACAGTTAGCCTCGGTGCTCCGGCAGTCTGGGCGCAGCTCTGAAGGCCTGTACAAGGGACTCCGGGTCCGCCTCCGCGCGGCGTGCCAGTACCGCCAATACCGACCGCAGGTAAGCCGGATTTGGCTCCAGTTCCGACAATACGTGCTCCGCGTGGCGAATCAGACCTTGCCAGGAATCGTTGTCCGGAAAGTGGGCCCGGCCCTGCCTGCTATTGGACAGGAAGGCTGCGCGCAGCTCGAAGAAGCCATGGAAACGTTCAAGTGTCCGCAGCTCGCTTTCGGTGAAAGAGCCCTGAAATCGATGGATTTCGTCCGCGTCCCTGTCTCCCTTGACCGCATCCAGGTAGCTGTCGCCCGGTACATACAGGTCATCGAACCAGATGCCCGACAGGGAAGCGGCGACATCTTCGGGAATTGCCGCCCGCCCGCAGAGCTCGCGGCACTCCCGTGAAGTCAGGAATGCCAGGAACAGCACAATGCGTTCACGATGCGCGCTGCTGCGGTCTGTTGGCTTCATGTCATGCCTTTTCGTCAGAATTCAATCTCAGGCAGGTCCATCCACTGGGGCTCTCCCTCGGGCTTGAAATTGCGCGTGGCCACAAAATTCCAGCCACGGTGAAAGTTCAGCTTGAATTTTCCGCCACCGAAGCGTTCTGCCAGATACGTCATCGGGTCGCTTAGCAGTGAAGACATACTCAGCACCGTATCCCGCGCCAGACCCTTGAATCGGACCGAATTCTGGAAGGGCTCCTGCACCAGGATGGTGATGCTGGACTCCGCGAGGGCGGCAAGAAAGGCAGATTCAATCTGTTCGTCGGTTGGAGCGTCGTTGCCTTGCTGCTGAAGCTCCGCCATGATGTACTTGGAGTATAGCGTCCAAACCCAGTCCATGGCCTGTTCCTGCTTCCATTAATAAGAATCGGCGAACCCCAGTCCACCGTCTTGACTTTAAGGCCCTATTTCCAAGATTTTAGCTGCGATCAACCGGGCGAAGAGATTCGATAGTGTGGCGTCCTGCCGCCCTCTCCGGTTCTCGCCGGCAACGTGCATTCTGAACAACCAACTACACATTAAGATGCGACCTATCGGACTACTCCTGGTATTTGCTCTCCTCGCCGTCGGCTGTGGTGGCGGTGGCGGAAGCGCGGCCGAAGAACCTGCGATGGAGGAGGGTGGAGAGGAAATGGCGGAAGCGGTGGACTCGACACCCATGGGAACCGGGTCCATTACCGGCATGATCAGCTTCGACGGCGCGGCGCCTGATCGCATGCCTCTTCGCATGACTGCCGATTGCATGGACGAGCGGGATACGGATCCGCTTTCCGACGCGACCGTCGTAGGCGAAGCGGGCGGGCTCCAATCCGTGTTTGTCTATGTATCCGGGGGCCTTCCCGACGGATACACCTATGCCACACCCTCCGAGCCAGCTGTTCTGGACCAGGAAGGGTGCATGTACGTGCCTCACGTCATGGGTGTGCAGACCGGCCAGATGATCCGGATCGAAAACAGCGACCCGTTCCAGCACAACATTCATCCGGTTCCCGAGACTAACCGCGGATTCAACGAGTCAACTCCAAACGAGGGAGACTACCTGGAGAAGTCGTTTCTCATTCCGGAAGTGATGATTTCCGTCAAGTGTGATGTACACACGTGGATGCAGGCCTACATTGGTGTGCTCGACCATCCATACTTCGGGGTCTCGGGTGCTGACGGCAGCTTCAACATTAGCGGTCTTCCGGCAGGCGAATACACGGTAACGACATGGCACTCGGAGTTGGGCGAGCAGACGATGTCAGTCAGTGTTACCGACGGTGAAGCGTCTACGGCAAATGTTACCTACAGCGCTGCCAGCTGAATTGACCAGCTTTGCGGCCAGATATGAGAAAGCGTTCAGCGACGCCAAGTGCGCGGTTGCTGAACGCTTTCTTACTTTTGTGGCTGCGTCATCATTCACTACGAAATAGACGAAACCATGGCAGATAGCTCCGCAGAATCTGCTGCCCACAACGGAGCCGGCGACCATCACCAAGGGTTCTGGCGGACGTACTGGTTCTCTACGGACCACAAGGTGATCGGCATTCAGTACGGCATCACTGCGCTGTTCTTCCTGCTTTTCGGGTTCGTCCTGATGCTGCTCATGCGCTGGCAGCTGGCTTCGCCTGGCGTCGAGATTCCGCTTCTGGGCGCGCTCACGCCGGAGCTGTATAACCAGTTCGGCGCCATGCATGGCACCATCATGGTGTTCATGGGCATTGTGCCGCTTGCCGTGGGGGCCTTCGGCAACTACGTCGTGCCGCTGCAAATTGGCGCACCCGACATGGCGTTTCCGCGCCTGAACATGGCCAGCTACCATTTCTTCTTCTGGGGTGGCGTGATCATGATGGCCAGTTTCTTTGTGCCGGAGGGGGCTGCAAAGGCAGGCTGGACCTCTTATCCTCCGCTGGCGGATATAGAGACCATGGGGCAAACGATGTGGCTTTGGGGGATGGTTTTCCTCATAACCTCGTCTCTTTTGGGTGCCATAAACTTCATCACAACTATCATCCAGCTGCGGGCCGAAGGCATGACGTTCTTTCGCATGCCGTTCTTCGTATGGGCGCAGTTTGTCACGGCGTTCCTGCTGCTGCTTGCGTTCCCGCCTCTCGAGGCCGCCGGCTTTCTGCAGCTGGCGGACCGGCTGCTGGGCACGAGTTTCTTCCTGCCCAGCGGACTCGTGGTGACGGAAGGGCCCCTGGAGGTTGCCGGTGGCGGCAGTCCGCTCCTCTGGCAGCACCTGTTCTGGTTCCTGGCTCACCCGGAGGTGTACGTGCTAATCCTGCCGGCCATGGGGATCGTGGCCGAGGTCATTGCCAACAATACGCGCAAGCCGCTCTGGGGCTACCGCCTCATGGTGTATTCGCTGCTGTTCTTGGGTTTCATGTCGTTCATCGTGTGGGCGCACCACATGTTCATTACGGGGATGGGAACGGCCATCAGCGCCTTTTTCCAGGTGACTACCATGATCATTTCCATTCCGTCGGTGGTGATCCTGTCCGCGCTTTTCATCACGCTGTATGGCGGCTCGATTCGCTTTACCGTACCGATGCTGTTTGCGCTGGGCTTTCTGCCGATGTTTGGCATAGGGGGGCTGACTGGACTGCCGCTCGGACTTGCTCCAACGGACATTCCTTTGCACGACACGTACTACGTGATTGGGCATTTCCACTACGTTGTGGCGCCGGGTACCATCCTGGCCATGTTTGCCGGCATCTATTACTGGTTCCCCAAGATCACCGGTCGCCAGATGAATGACACCTTGGGCAAGATTCATTTCTGGGGATCAATCATCGCCATGAACGGCATCTTCTTTCCGATGCTCATTCAAGGTATGGTCGGTGTTTCGCGGCGCCTGTTCGACGGAGGTTTGACATACAGTTTTTCGGAGCCGGTCCTGCAGTACAACTGGATCATGTCTGTTTCGGCAGCGCTTTTGTTCGTTGTGCAGATACCGTTTATCATCAACTTCTTCGTGAGCATGAAGAAAGGCACGAAGGTGGAGAAGGACAATCACTGGGACGCGACAACGCTTGATTGGTCCGCTACGCCTACGCCGCCCGTTGCCCATGGCAATTTCGCAGTTGTCCCAAGTGTATACCGGGACCCGTACGAGTACAGTGTGCCTGGAAGTGAGCTGCCCTACCATTCGCAGGACCTGGCACCCCCGGAGGAATCCGAAGCTGCCCACGTTGCAGTAGACGCCTGATAGTATGTCTGTCCAAATTCCCTACGAAGTTTCGCTGCGCCGGGATACCGGCGTATACAACGCAAAGCTGGGTATCTGGCTGTTCCTGGCCTCCGAGGTCATGCTATTCGGAGGACTATTTGCCGCCTATGTTTTTCTTCGCCTGGGAGCAGAGTCCTGGCCGGGAATGCTTATTCCGGATACCACGGAGATGGCCACGCGCGCGGACCAGGTTCTAAATGTGCCGCTGGCTACACTCAACACGCTGATCCTGATTGCCTCGAGCGTCACAATGGTAATGTCCTGGGCCTCGCTGAAGATGAATGACTTCGGCAAGTACCGGCTTCACATGGGGCTCACCATTCTCCTGGCCCTGGGCTTCCTGGTAGTGAAGGCGTTCGAGTACGGTTCCAAGTTCGGCCACCATCTCTATCCCGAGACCAACAATTTCCTTGCGGTGTACTTTGTGCTGACCGGGCTGCACGCCATTCACGTAACGGGAGGCATCATCGTTAACGCCTATTTCTGGGGCCCGGGAGCCAAGATGTGGAAGAAGGGCACCGCCCGCGCAAAGGAGCACTTTACCAATCGCATCGAGGTAGCCGGACTGTACTGGCACTTCGTGGACCTGGTCTGGATATTCCTGTTTCCGACCATTTACCTGCTGTAGTTCCTCCCAGAATACTTGCAATTGACTTCGAGCCATGGCCGAGCACATGACCCTTGAGGAGGTTAGGAAGCATGTCCGCGTGTACATGATGGTATTCGCGGCGCTGGCGGTGCTTACCGTCGTTACCGTCCTGGTCTCGTATCTGGACGTGTCCACCTATCCGGCGCTCATTATCGCGCTCTTCATAGCAATTGTGAAAGGCTCTCTCGTGGCTGCCTATTTCATGCACCTGATCAGCGAAAAGAGAGTCGTCATGTGGGTTCTGCTCACTACGGTGATCTTCTTGATCTGCATGTTTATCCTCTTTATCGCCTCGCTTGCGGATCAGGAGCAACTCGTTACAGTTGTCTCAAGCGTACTGGACTGGGTGAATGTCGCTTAAGGCCTTCCATATCGTCTTCGTCGCGGCGTCCATTCTTGTGTCCATTCTCTATGGAGTGTGGGCAGTTTTCATGTACCTTACGGAAGGTGGCCTACTGCTGTTGGCCAGTGGACTGGTGGCGTTCCTGGTGGCTGTGGGCCTGATATTGTACGGCGGTGCCGTGCTGAAGAAGTTTCGCAACTTGAGCTATCTGTAGGTCGGATCATGCGCGTGGTTATCTCCATTCTAGCCGGCGTCTGTTTTTTCATGCTTGTTCCCGGCGTTGCCACGGCGTGTGAGCAGTGTCTCGGGACGGGTGGCGCGAACGGGCCAACCATTCGGGCCCTGTTCTTTTCCATGGCGTCGCTGCTTCTCATGATAGGGTTTGTGGGCACCGGGATCGGTGCATTCTTCTTTAACATGCGGCGGCGGACCAAGAGGCTGGGTCCGGGAAACGTAGCCGTCAATGAGCAGGGTGATCTTACCCCCAACAACCAGTAAGTGAAATGTTCGATCTGAGCAAGGTAATGGGCATGCCCCTGGATGCTTCCGGGCATGGCGCGCCCATAGATGCCATGATGAGCTGGGTGCACTGGCTCATGATCGCTCTCTTCGTATTCTGGGCGCCATTCTTTCTGTATACGCTGTATCGCTTTAGCGCCAAGCGACAGCCGAAGGCAAACTATCGCGGCGTGAAGAGCAAGTTTTCGACGTATCTGGAAGGCGGCGTGGTGGTGGCCGAGGCTGTACTTCTTGTGGGCTTCGCCTTCCCCATTTGGGCAGAAATAAAGAACGATTTCCCGGACGAGAGCGAGGCGCTCATTGTAAACGTGATCGCGGAGCAGTTTGCGTGGAATGTCGTCTATCCGGGAGCCGACGGCGAGTTCGGGCTCACGACGCCTACCAAGCCGATGAATATCGATCCGGATGACCCGCGCGGCGCGGATGATGTCCTGGTTCTGAACGAATTGCACCTGCTAAAGGGGCAGCCGGTGATTGCAAACCTCTCAGCAAGAGACGTCATCCACAGCTTTGGCCTTCCCAACATGCGGGTTAAGCAGGATGCCATCCCGGGCCTTGTCATACCCGTGTGGTTCGTGCCGGAAATGTCCACGCGGGAATTTCGGGAGTCGATGACCAAGGTGATGCCGATCAGCGAGGATCAGACGCGCCGGCGCCAGTATCCTCCGTACCGGTGGATATCGCAGGAGGAACACATGCTCCCGGACAGCACGGTACTGGTGTCCATGGACCAGAGGCTGTCAACCCGGATTCTCGACCGGTTGCATGAGGCTGGCATCACGGAGATAGCGGCCGCGCCAGACATGGAAATAGCCTGCGCCCAGCTCTGCGGAGGCGGCCACTACAGCATGCGCGGCACGGTCATCGTGCACGAGACAGAAGCGGAATTCGAGGAAGCCATTAGCCGCTTCGACTTCTAGGTCCGGGACCGGCAGTGCCGTATTCGGCGGCTCTCGCAGCCGGGGCAAGCCGGGAGGAAAGCAGTCTGCGGCTCGGGGTTGCGCGCGAAGTGTGCGTTAAGGGCTTCGGCGCGCTGACGTCTACCTGCTTCGTCGGTGCGCCTGCAGATCGGGCAATGGCACGACGTCTGCACGTTGGGCCCATGCCTCGTAGAGCGCAGCCATTTCGGCTGCGCGTTCGGGCATAAATTCCGCGAGATCGTTCATTTCCGACCGGTCCGCCTCCATGTCATAGAGCTCCCAGTCGCCACGCGCAACGGCCACCAGCTTCCACTTGCCGACGCGAACCGCGCGGTGACCTTCGTGCTCCCAGAACAACGGGCCTCTCTCTAAGGAGGCCTCGTCCAGGATAGGCAAAAGGCTCTTTCCCTCAAGCGGCGTGATGACGCTACCCGCAAACTCTTCGGGATAAGCCGCTTCTGCCGCGTCAAGAGAAGTTGCCATGACATCAATAATGTGGCCGACCTCACGCGTAAGTCCTCCGCCTTCACCGTAGCGCGCTGGCCAGTGGATGATGAAGGGCGTGGCAATGCCTCCCTCATGCACCCAGTGCTTGTAGCGTCTGAATGGCGTATTGCTCGCGTTGGCCCACGCGGGGCCGTAGCTCTGGTAGCTTTCCTCCGGACCGGGAAGATTCGAAATGTCATTGCCGACGGCCACGGTATCTCCTGCCCGGGTGTGTCTCGCGATGAAGAGACCCTGCCAAGCCGGCGTCAAGATTTCAGCGCAGCCGCCGTTGTCAGCCAGGAACATGACCAGCGTATTCTCGAACCGGCTGGTGGACTCCAGCGCGGAGATGATGCTGCCGATGCCGCGATCCATGATTTCAACCTGGGCCGCGTATACCTCCATGGCCCTGGCGTACCACGCGCGTTCCTCCTCCGACACGTTTTCCCACGCTGGCACCCTTGGGTCACGAGGCGTAAGCGGCCAGTCCGGACTGATGATGCCCATGTCGCTCATGCGAGCGAGACGCTCCTGGCGCAACGCGTCCCATCCCGCGTCATAGCGTCCGGCATACCGGGCGATGTCTTCAGGCGGGGCATGTAGGGGCCAGTGGGGGGCGGTGTAGGCGATGTACAGGAAGAAGGGCTCCTCGCCGTATTCTCGTGCGTGCGTCTCTACGTAGCTGGTTGCCTTCTCCGTTATCGCGTCAGTGTAATAGTATTCGCCTGATTTCGGTGTGATAGGCGTATTACCTTCCGTTAACGTTACAGGATCGTAGAAGCTGCCGGCACCGATTATGGTGCCATAGAAACGGTCGAATCCACGCTGTAGCGGCCAATTGTGCGTCGATGTCTTCGAACTGTCTCCCGTCCAGTGTCCGAGCTGGCCCGTTACGTGCCACTTGCCCGACATGTAGGTGCGGTACCCGACCTGTTTCAGAGCCTGGGCGATGGTTACGCTCTGTTCGTTTAGATCTCCGCGATAGCCGGGAAGTCCGTCATCTGCTGTCATGTGCCCGACCCCCGTCTGGTGTGGGTACAGGCCTGTCAGAAGGGATGCACGTGTTGGGCAGCACCGGGCAGAGTTGTAAAATTCGGTAAAGCGCAATCCTCCGGCTGCCAGCCGGTCCAGGCTGGGAGTCCGGATCTCGCCGCCGTACGGGCTTATGTCAGAAAAGCCCATGTCATCAGCCAGAATGACGACAATGTTAGGAGGATCATGGGCAGTTGACGCGCAACCGACCATCACGCAGATGCTTGCACAGGCGAAAAGAAGTGAATAACGCACGACGGAGTCCAAAGGGAAGCTCACTGGCAAGATAGGGATGACTGCATGCGGGTGTAACGCCCGGTCCTCGCGGGTCCAGCCGCGGAGGTCGATGGTACCCTTGCTGCGGGCAGGCGAAAGGTAGCGACACGCACCTTGTATACCCACAGATCAAACATCGCGGACGAACCGGCTCTGCGGTCTGGATACGCTGCTGCAAGGCCGCTCCTTGCAGAGGACATTCTTCGGGTCCCGGTATTGCCGGAGTTCGCCGCCAGACTTATGCTGCGAAACTGAGCCGCCTCCATGGGCAGGCTTGGCTCCCGGACCGGCCATTAGCCGCAACCTGACGAGCGCGCGCGCAATGTCCGGCTCAGCCGGCACAGCAAGGGGTCGGTCTTGACCGTTGGGCCGGAATGGTCAAATTGGGCGTCGCTGAAGCAGGAATTCGTGGCGCCTGAAGTTTCAGGATTCCTCAGAGCCCCCGCCAATGGCGTCATTATCTTGCCATATTTGTAATGTTTCCGGTTCAACACGCGAGGCTGGCGGTGCGACAGAGCCTGCAATGTCCCGAGCGATCCATATTTGCAGAGGACACCGATTTCGCGGCCAGTTCATTCAATCCCGGTACCCGCGGCTGCTGAAATGAGTATTTTGTGAATTGGGGAGCCGTTGGTTTACGAGAACCATCAGGATTACTCCGGGTCAATGGCAAGGAGCAATACAGTGCGGTATCCGCGTGCAGCAGGTGAAGTGCGCGTGCATTGCACCGGGCATTCGTGCCTTGCCGATTCCATGCGAGAAGCCTGAATCGAATCTGCTGCCCGTATGCTTGCAAGGGCCACTGCTTGCCTGGCCGTCCTGGTGGCCGCCGGATCGACGCGGGTCGGACTGGCGCAAAACGGCTTGCTGCCTGGGGCAGCAGAAGAGATGCCTGAGTTGCTGGGCGGTGCCGGCATGGAGGTATGGGCGGCACGGGCGGGACCAGGAATCGCGATTGACGGCAGGCTGGACGAACCGGACTGGGAAGCCGCGCGGCCAATCACGGGCTTTACCCAGTACGAACCGGTGGAGGGAGGTCAGCCATCCCAGCGGACTTCTGTCCGGATTCTGTATGGAGAAAACGCCTTGTACGTGGGGGCTGATTTGTACGATACCGAGCCGGGCAAGATTGTCCGGATGCTCGGCCGCCGCGACGAGCCCAGCGTGGCAGACCGGTTTTGGGTTGCCATCGACTCCTACTTCGACCGGAAGACAGCCTACGTCTTTGGCGTAAGCGCCGCTGGTGTCCAGATCGATGGATTGATGCTGGATGACAGTTCCCCCCAGAGGCCTGAGCCCGGACGGTTTTCCTCCGTGGCGCTGCAAATGGATCTCTCATGGAATGCGGTGTGGAGCGCGGACGTCTATATCAGGTCCGATGGTTGGTCCGTGGAAATGCGCATTCCTTATTCCATGCTACGATTTACTGAAGCAGAGGATCAAACCTGGGGCATCAACTTCCGGCGCGAGATGGCCAGGCTTAGCGAAGTGGATGACTGGATCATGGTTCCGCGTCAGGAGAATGGCTCCGTCCGGTATTTCGGCTTGCTGCAGGGACTCAGGCAGATAGCGCCGCGCCGCAACCTTCAGGTTGCCCCCTATTCACTGTCGGGGCTGACTTCCAGGCCTGCGGAGACCGGTGAGCTCGTCTACGAAGGCACGCTGGATGTGGGCGGCGACCTAAAAGTTGGCCTTAGTTCGAATATCACGCTTGACGCCACGTTCAATCCCGATTTCGGGCAGATTGAAGTAGATCCGGCCGAGCTGAATCTGACTACGTTCGAGACTGTCTTCCCCGAAAAGCGACCATTCTTTCTCGAAGGAGTTCAGATTTTCGATTACAGCCTGGGCCAGGGAATAGGGCGCGACGCCAATCTCCTGTACACTCGCCGCGTGGGCCTGGCGGAATCGCCAATCATCGGCGCGGCAAAACTTTCCGGCAGGACAGGAGGCGGCCTGTCCTTCGGAGCCTTCGGCGCGACAACGGGCGGATCACTGGATCCGGAGCGGTATTACGGGGTGGCGCGCGCTAAGCAGGAGCTGGGCCGTGGTCAATCTTATGTTGGCGGCATCTTGACCAGCTATCGCCGCCAGGGCTTGCCGGCAGTGGCGCGCACGAGCCTTGCCGGAGGCGTCGACTGGGATCTTCGCTATCGGCAGTCTACGTACCAGGTACAAGGGCACGTTACGCTTGTATCCATTGCCAGGCCGCAGCCAGACGCCGGCACCGACACGGGTATCGGTACTTCGCTTACCCTGGAGCGCTTGCGCGGGAATCTGACCTGGAGGGCCTCGCTCAATCTCCTCGACGATCAATTCAATCCGAACGATCTGGGGCAGCTCCGGCAGAACGATCTCATTGCCCTGTCAGGGCGGGCCGAGCACCTGATAAACGGCAACCGGCCGTTTGGGCCTTTCCGGAGGGCCGCCATCCGGGCATTCGTCAGTCGAGACTGGACATACCGGGATCGAACTGACTTGGGGTACAGGGTCTCTGTATTCGGTGATGCCCAGACTCGGGGTTTTCAAAGCATCCGGTTTTCGACCCGGGGGAGCCGATTTGGCGGCTACGACGTGCGGGAGACGCGGGGCCTTGGGCCTTATGACCAGCCTGGCATTCTTAATCTGGAGGCCTTCGTGGCTACTGATTCTCGCAGGATGTACAGGCTGGAACCCGGTTTGCGCTTTGGCCAAACGGGGACGGACGGGCGCATGTGGGGCTTCGAGGTCACCGGCAGTTGGGACGCAAGTGCGCGTTTGAGTCTCTCCGGGACGGTTGCGCTAGAGGCCGAAAAGGACGTTCCGGCCTGGGCTTCCAATGAGGCGTTCGCGCTTATTGATGGCCACTGGCACGTTGGCCGGTCAAATCTGTCGCCGGCAGATCACGAGGAAGGGGACTTTGTGCCGCTGGAACCGGCATCAGATCTGGAACCGGTGTTTTCCAGCGTGAAGCCGTTTGACTTTTCTGCGCATCAGTACTACGTGCCAATTTTCGGGGGGCGCGACACACGTTCGGCAGATCTGACGCTTCGAAGCAACGTGACGTTTTCGCCGACACTGTCATTGCAGCTGTATGCTCAGCTCTTCACGGCAAAGGGACGATATAGCGGCTATCGTGTGCTCACGAGTCCGAGCGAACAGGTGCCGCTTGATGCCTATCCCAAGCGGCATGACTTTGCGCTGCAGTCCTTTAACAGCAATCTTGTGTTCCGCTGGGAATACCGCCCCGGTTCCGTACTCTTTCTGGTCTGGTCTCAGGGTCGGACCGGGGATTATGGCAATACGTTTCCGCCGGAGGCGGCTTCGCCTTATGAGCGCCCTACTGCGGAACGACTTTTCGACACGTTCACGCTTGGGCCGACCAATGTGTTGACAGTCAAGTTCAGCTACCTTTTCCTGCGTTGACGCCATCTACTGTAGTTGTCACGCCGATGCGCCAGGATTTTGGCGGCCCAAAGCGCATAAGCGTTCAGACACTCTTGATGATCGAATCCATGAATACCCACATGCCCGGCAAGAGAATGACCGTCCTGGCCGTGCTCGTCCTGCTCTTTGTGGCAGGTACCGTGCATGATGCATTTGCCCAGACCCGCAGTACATCGGTCGCGGAGCGTGCTTCCTTGGTTGCCCATGCCGTCCAGAATTCGATTTCTGTCGACGGGGTCCTGGACGAGGCGGACTGGAGTTCCGCCCCTTTCGCGGATGCGTTCCGTCAGTATGAGCCCAATGAGGGTGAAGAGCCGACGCAAGCGACAGAGGTGCGTGTTCTGTACGGCAGCAATGCCCTCTACATAGGAGCAACCCTGCACGACGACGCGCCGGGTCAGATCCTGAGAACACTGGGCCGCAGGGATTTCGTAAACCAGGCAGACTGGTTTGTTGTCTCCATTGATTCCTACTTCGACCTGAAAACGGCCTACGTCTTCGCGGT
>CAZXEU010000007.1:0-41188 GCA_964639665.1 uncultured Rhodothermaceae bacterium
GTTGCGTGTTGGTGCCTTTCAGAACGGCTTTTTCATGGCCCTGGCCAACCGCGTTGGTCGGGAAGATGTGCTTGAATTCGCTGGAGAGTCGTTTGTAGTGGATCCCTTTGGCCGCGTCGTGGCGCAGGGCCCGGAAGCGGAGGAAGCCATTGTTTACGCCGACCTGGACCTCGGAATGTGCGCGGCATCTCCCGCGCGCAAGTTGTTTATGCGGCACCGCCGGCCGCAGGAATACCGCGGCGGGGCCGTACGTGCGCCGTCGGACTAGCTGTCCGTTCCCGCAACGTACCGCTCAAACGTCATTTCCTGGTAGGCTCCACTTGCTATGTACTGAACGGCCTTGCCGAATGGTTCCAGCGTCCAGTAGCCGTCGAGCTTCGTGATGTAGTCTCCGTTGGATTCCATAAAGACCGTAGTGGGTGTTCCCTGTGCACCCAGCGCATACCCGAGCTCTTGGGAGGAAAGCACGTAGTCCCTGAACGAATGCTCCGTTTGGCTGTCGTCCAGATTCAGTCGCCCATATTCAAAATTCTCGCGTACATAGGACGCCAGGACCTGGTTGCCGTAGACTTCCTCCTGCATTCTCCTGCACCACCCGCACCAGGGAGCGTAGATATCAATGAGAATAGGCTTCTGGCTCTGGGACGCCGACGCGACCGCTTCGTCAAATGAAGGCCAAACAAAAACTCCGGCGGCAGCAACGTCAGACTGTGCCGGCTCCTGTGCGCAGCTTGCAGCAGCCGGCAGGACAAGAAGGATCAGTAATGGAAGCGATCGCCTCATTTGGCCAGCAAGTTCTGGTACGCCGAGCGGAAGCGCGCGGAGGCCGTTTCCCAGCTGAATTCGGAAAACACCTTTCGCGAATTACCGGCCCACCTCGTACGTGCACCAGTGTTATCCACCATGTATTGTATAGTTTCTGCCAGTGCAGCCGTGTCCGCCGGGTCTACCGTCATGCCGACTTCAAAGCGGTTAACGAGGCTACCTGCTTCCGGCAGGTTGCTGGCCAGCACGGGCAGGCCTGCCATCAGGTACTCGAACAGCTTGTTCGGCAGGGCAAGACGGTGATTCAGGCACGTATCCTCTAGCAGCGTAATGCCGATATCGGCGCTGGCTGTCATCGATAGCAGCCCTGCAGGTGGTACGGGATCGATGAAACGTACCTTGTTAGCAAGGCCCCGGCGGTCCGCCTTGCGCCGCAATTCCTCTTTCAGCGGTCCGCCGCCCAGAAAGACGAGCATAGCGCCTTCAACACTAGTCATGGCATCCACCATCAGTGAGCATCCGCGGTGCTTCTGGATATTGCCCTGGTGCAAAAGAATGACAATATTTGCTTCCGCTCCAGCCTTGGTGCGCAGGGCATCCGTAGGTGCTGGCTCGGCGTGCTCCGGGACATTGTGCACTACTATCGGGCGCGTAATGCTATAGGATCGGTGAAGGACATCCGCAATTGCGTCGCCAACCGTAAAGACGGCGTCAGCGCGGCGTATGTGCCTGTATTCCACGGTGCGCCAAACGGCGCGGACCCACGGCCTTCCGGCTGTCGATGCCACATGCGGGTACAATTCTCGCGCATCGTATGCAAGAAGCCCATCGTGCTCGCTCGCAGCACGCCCCATGGCCGGCAAGGTGTAGAGGTCACTTGCGTGGTAGACCTTGCTTTGGAAGGCTCTCGCCGCTTCTGCAAACCTGCGATGAACAGCCGCAAAGAACCTGGGACCGCTGTCGGCCGGTCGCTGAAGTGCTTTGACGCGTACTCCATCCGGCATGCTTTCAACGCTGTCAGGACCCAAGTGCAGCACAGTTACGCTTGCGCCCAGCGAGACCAGCTCACGCAGCTGTTTCAGGGCCCGCGAATTGCAGCCGATATCACCTGTCAGCGAGAATACGATATCTGGACTGCGCATCAATCGCAGGCGTTGTGGTTGCCAGCCACGGGAGCTCGCTCAAAGATAAGCGGCGCAGCCGCAGTATGAACAGCGGAACGTTTGTCTCGGCCGTGGCTACTTCTGGCTGAGCACATGGGTATCAGGGTGGTTGCATGCGGGCCATGTACAGGGCAATAGTGTCGTTTCTGGTGGTGGTCACCTTTACCTTCCGAACATCCTTGGCGGCTCGCCGACAGGCGCCACACCAGCGCCCTTCCTTTCGCGCGCACAGACAAACAATGTGCGCTCGCATGGTCTGCCGGATCCTGGGCATCCGTGTTGACATCATGGGCGCCGTTCCAGAGAATCGCGCCATGCTCTATGTCTGCAATCATCTGACGGCGCTGGATCCCGTGCTGATCGGGTCGCAGATGCCGGTGTGCTTCGCGGGGAAGGCGAGCATTGTGAAGTGGCCAGTACTGGGCTGGGTTTGCCGGACATACGGGATGCTCACCGTAGATCGAAGCCGGGTGTCTGCAACGCAGCGGCTTGTCACAGAGATTCTGGATCGGTTTGGCAGTGGCGTGTCGATGCTCGTGTTTCCGGAAGGCACAACGAATTGGGGACACGAACTCCACAGTTTCAAGACAGGAGCTTTTGAGGCCGTCGCGGGAAGAAAGGGGGCAGCCGTCCTGCCGATATTCATGGACGTTACCGCCATCGAGGGCACTCCTTGCGAAGGAAGTTCGGGGCGCCACCTTCTGTCCCACAATCACCGCCCGACGCTGTTGAAGCACCTTTTCCACACCTTTGGCTATCGCAGCATACATGTAATTCTGCGCGTTGGTCATCCCATCGAGAGCGGCAACCTGGACAGGAAGCAACTGGCACGCATGGCTCACAATGCGGTGAGCGCGATGGCCTAGGCGACCCTGCCGCCAGAAACAATCAGGCATGCGGCTGGTACGGAATCTCCAGGTGAAATGGGGTTTCATGGACGGGACTGGCAAGCAGCATTATGCCAATATTCTGGTCGCGGTAGGCCTTGTAATTGCGGGCTTGCTCGGTGGAATAATGATCATGCTGCTTGTCGGTAGCCCGGGTCAGCCCAGTCACACAGAGTTTCGTCTCGTTGAGCAGGTAGATCTCTATGAGGCGGGACGCGACTCTGCGGACGGGTCGAGAATAGCGGGCGCGCTCGAACTGAATGAAGTGTTCAAGGACGTGGCAAGCCGCGTAACTTCAGCAGTTGTGTCGATTGAAGGCGCAGGCGGCTGGCGAGAAATGGCGAGGGAAAGCGTAGGGAGCGGTGTCGCCATCAGTCCGCAGGGCTACGTCGTTACAAATTTTCACGTCGTTGACAATACGAGCGGCTTTCGTGTCTCATTCACGAGCAAGGCAGAGTACGATGCGCGCGTGGTGGGCGTGGATGAGTCCACCGATCTCGCCGTGCTCAAGCTTGATATGCCACCGGACGAGGAAATACCGGTCATCGTGCTCGGGGATTCGGACAAGGTAGTAGCCGGAGAATGGGTCTTGGCCATTGGCAACCCGTTTCGGCTCAATTCCACCGTGACTGCAGGCATTGTAAGTGCCCTTGGCCGCCGGGTTGACCTCTTTGAACGCGAATTCAGCATTGAGGACTTCATACAGACGGATGCTGCGATAAACCCGGGCAATTCCGGCGGAGCATTGGTGAACCTGAATGGAGAATTGGTCGGAATCAGTACGGCCATTGCCACGGAAAGCGGGACATATGAAGGCTACGGCTTTGCCATTCCGTCTTCGCTTGTAATGCGCGTCGCGCAGGACTTGATTGCATACGGGGAAGTTCAAAGAGGATATCTCGGCGTGAGCCTGGCGGATGTCAATGCCTCGCGAGCCAGCTCTCTTGGTCTGGATGGCATAAGGGGTGTATTCCTGAACTCCGTGGAGAAGGGCGGTGCGGCAGACAGAGGGGGATTGCGCGCAGACGACGTGATTCTGAGTGCGGACGGTCGGGCCATAAACGAAACCAACGTCCTGCAGAGTGTAATCGCAAGGCGGAGGCCGGGAGACATGGTCGCCGTAGAGGTCTGGCGTGACGGCGAGACCAGGCAACATGTGGTTGAGCTCATGGGAAAGGACGATCCGGCTACCGGCGCCTGGCTCGCGAGCCTTGGTTCGGTCCCAGGCCCGGCACTGGATGATTTAGCCGATACGTATCACTTGGGGGAGTGGGGGCTTCAGGTCCGAGAACTGGAACCGTGGCAACGGGAAGTGTTTGGTGCGGAAGATGGGGTCTACGTTTACAATGTCCTTGAGGGCTCCGTATGTAGCGCGGCCGGCGTCCCTGATGGCGTGGTTCTCGAGAGTATTGACGGCCAGTCCGTTTCAAGGGTTGAGGATTTGATACGACTGTTGCCCGAGCTGGCCGGGGCGGGAGTCCCCGTGACGTTCCTCGTGCGCAGGCGAAACGGTTTGACCAACAGCATTGAAATCGAGCCTCCTGCCCGCTAGGCGCGTAAATCCTACAATGAACCGAATCCGGTCTCGGGATGCTTCGATACCTGACAGCGGGCGAGTCGCACGGGGAAGCGCTGATAGGCATAGTTGAAGGCATGCCGGCCGGCGTGCCGCTCACGGAGGAGGACATCAATGTCCACCTCGCACGTCGATGGCTCGGTTTTGGGCGCGGTGGCAGGTCAAAGTTCGAGCGAGACCGTGTCCACATTTATTCCGGAATACGGTTCTCAAGAACGATAGCGGGACCGATCGCGCTTCGCCTGGACAATGCTGCTTACGTGCGGGACCGCTCCGGCTGGCCAGATATCATGTCTGTTGCGGGCTCGGGCGAGGGTGTCGAGAAAGTGACGCTGCCGCGCCCGGGTCATGCGGACCTGGTGGGTGTGCAGAAGTATGGCTTCGACGATATCCGTCCGGTCATTGATCGCTCCAGCGCGCGCGAGACCGCCATGCGCGTAGCGTGTTGCAGCGTGGCCCGGCAGTTGCTGAAGCAATTCGGAATAGAGATCGGCAGCCACGTCGTTCGTATTGGCAGTGTCGGCTATGACAGCGCCCAGGCGTGGCGGGAGCGCGTCGACGCGCTGGCCGAAGGCGGGGCGGAAGCCGTAAGCTTCGCTGCTGACGCAAGTGAAGTCCGCATGTTGGACGCGGACCTTACGCAGCAGTGTATCCAGCATATCTTGGACACCAAGCAGGCAGGAGATTCCCTCGGCGGTGTCTATGAAGTCGTCATTACCGGTGTGCCCGCGGGACTGGGATCATACGTGCACTGGGATCGACGTCTGAATGGCCAGCTAGCGCAGGCCATTCTCTCGATCCAGGCTCAGAAGGCCGTCGAGATCGGTGATGGGATGGAGGCGGCGCACACTCCCGGCTCTGAATTCCACGATACTATCTATCACGACGGGACTACGTATAGGCGGCGCACCAACCGTGCGGGCGGGATCGAGGGGGGAATTTCCAACGGAATGCCGATCATTGTGCGGGGCTATATGAAGCCGATTCCCACGCTGATCAAGCCGCTCGAGACCGTGGATCTCGAGTCCGGGCAATCGCAGCCCACCCGGTACGAGCGAAGTGACGTGACCAGCGTGCCTGCAGCGTCCACTGTCGCCGAGGCCACAGTAGCGTTCGCTGTGGCCAATGCGTTTCTCGACAAGTACGGGGGCGACAGCCTGGCCGAAATACGTCGCCGATACGCGGCTCCATTATAGGATTCGGAACAGCACGGAGCATACCCCGGTAAGTCCGCGCCGCCACATTTGACTGCGATCCACGGTACGAAACGCACAGTTTGCTTGCCTGATGGACACACGACAGAAGTCTGCTCAAGGGAAGTCCAGCGTCTATAGTCCAAAGGCAATAGAGGACCGCTGGTACCGGTATTGGGAGGACAACGGATTTTTCGAGGCCTCCCGAAGCGCCGATAAGCTGCCTCATGTGATCATGATGCCGCCCCCGAATGTGACAGGGGCCTTGCACATGGGGCACGCCCTACAGGATACCATCCAGGACGTACTGACCCGAATTCGGCGCATGCAGGGCTACGAAGCATTGTGGATGCCCGGAAAGGATCATGCGGGGATCGCTACCCAAAACGTGGTGGAACGGACACTGATTGAGGAGCGCGGGCAGTCCCGGCATGATCTCGGCCGCGACGCATTTGTGGGAGAGGTGTGGAAGTGGGTCGATGAGTACGGTGGCCGCATTCTTGCCCAGAAGCGGCGACTGGGGGATTCCTGCGACTGGCGACGGGAGCGCTTCACCATGGATGCGCGATACGTAGAAGCCGTTCAGCACGTGTTTGTGAAGCTTTACGAGGACGGTCTGATATACCGGGGGCATTACCTGGTCAACTGGTGCCCCGTGGACCAGACGGCGCTATCGGACGAGGAAGTCGACAATGTGGAGCACGATGGCCACTTGTGGCACATCCGGTATATGCTGGAGGACGGAACGGGTGGCGTCACCATTGCTACTACCCGCCCGGAAACCATGCTCGGGGATACGGCCGTTGCCGTGCATCCGGACGACGAACGCTATGCGTGCCTGGTAGGCAAGAATGTCATCGTTCCACTGGTGGAGCGGCCCGTACCCATTATTGCCGATGCCTACGTTCGGCGCGATTTTGGGGCGGGAGCACTCAAGGTGACTCCAGGACATGACAAGAATGACTTCGACATCGGGCGGCGCCACGGCCTTCCGGTGCTTAGCGTAATAGAAACGGATGCAACGGTAAACCACAACGGCGGCCGCTTCGCTGGTCTGGACCGGTTTGAGGCACGCCGCCAGATCGTGGACGCACTGCGAGAGTCGGGCCTGCTGCTCAAGGAGGAGCCATACCGCGCCTCTGTCCCTGTTTCCCAGCGTTCAAAGGCCATCATAGAGCCCCTGTTGTCCCGTCAGTGGTTTGTCCGAATGAAGCCGCTGGCGAAGCCTGCCATCGATGCTGTTCGCAACGGGGACATCCGATTCTATCCCAGGCGCTGGGAAAACGAGTATTTCCGTTGGCTGGAAGAAATTCGGGACTGGTGCATCAGCCGGCAGTTGTGGTGGGGGCACCGCATTCCCGTGTGGTATCACGCGGATGCCGACGGCAATCCGGATGAATCCCGCGGTTTCGTGGTGTCGGTCCGGCAACCGGCCGAAGGCATGGTACAGGACAGTGACGTCCTTGATACATGGTTTTCGTCCTGGCTCTTTCCGTTTGCTACGCTCGGGTGGCCGGCGGACGACGAAGAGACCCGTAGCGATCTGAGCTACTTCCATCCTACGCGTGTGCTCGTATCCGGTTATGACATTCTCTTTTTCTGGATAGCTCGCATGATCATATCCTCACTCTATACGATGCGTGAGGTGCCGTTCCGAGACATTCTGATTACCGGAATGATCAAGGACCGTTACGGGCGATGGATGTCCAAGAGCCTCGGCAATGGCATTGACCCCCTGGACATGATCGAGCAGTACGGGGCAGATGCAGTGCGGTATTACCTTACGGTCCTCTGCGCCCAGGGCCAGGATATCCGGCTTCATGCGGATGGATTTGAAGGCGGCCGCAATTTCTGCAACAAGATCTGGAACGCTTTCAACGTATTCGGTCGATTCATGGAGCCGGGGAAGCGGTACCGGCGCACGCGCAGCTTTGCAGAACTGGAACTGGTGGAAAAGTGGATGCTCTCGCGGCTGAATTCGTGCATCGAAGCCGTGGACGCGGATATCGAGCGTTATCGCCTGAACGAAGCGCTGGTCAAGGTCTATAGTGCATTCTGGGGGGAGTTTTGCGACTGGTATCTGGAGCTTATAAAGCCGAAGGCAGGTGAGCCGATGGCGGACGATACCGTTGCTCTTGCGATGGAGATCTACGAACGGCTCCTGCAATTGCTGCATCCCTTCATGCCTTTCATTACAGAGGAGCTGTGGCACCGGTTACGTGCCCGCGCACCGATCGAAGCCTGCATAACCTCCGCCTGGCCGCGACCCGACAAAGACCGCGATGAGAATGCATGCGAGGTCTTCAGCCGAGTCCAGGAGATCGTGACCGGTGTTCGCAATGTCAGGAATCGCTACGGTGTCAGTCCGGGCCGCTACATCAAGGCAACGCTAAATTTGCCGCAGGGGGCGAACAGGCTGGCCGAAGGGTTGTCCGACTGCACTTCGTATTTCCATCGGCTGGCCAGGATAGGAGACTTGGCCATTGGTTCGGGGATGGCGCGGCCCCGTTCCTCTGCCGCAGTTGTCATCCGCGATATCGAGGTCTTTCTTCCCTTGGAAGGCATGATGGACCTCGAGATGGAGCGAGCCCGATTGCGCAAGGAAACGGACCAGAAGCGGGCCTTTCTTGGCCAGGTGCAAAAGAAGCTCTCCAACGAACGTTTCCTGGACCGTGCACCCGCAGCCGTGGTCGAGCGGGAGCGGCAGAAGGAAAGGGATGCCGTCTCCGAGATAGAGCGGCTTGAAGCCAGCCTGCAGGAGCTGGCGGACGGCAGTTAGGAGTACTTCGCCCCGTGCAGCCGTGAATGTTCTGGGTATATCCTGCTGGTACCATGACGCGGCGGCCTGCCTGCTCCAGGAAGGAGCTATAACCGCCGCAGCGCACGAGGAGCGCTTTACGCGCCGCAAGCACGACGCGTCTTTCCCGCGCCACGCGATTCGCTTCTGTCTGAAGGCCGGTCGCGTGTCGGCAACCGATCTCGACATCGTTGCCTTCTATGACAAACCGTTCCTGAAATTCGAGCGGCTTCTGGAGACGTATCTAAGCTATGCGCCGCGGGGGCTGAAGTCGTTTCTGGCAGCTATGCCTGTTTGGCTCAAGGAAAAGCTCTGGATTCCTGACTTGGTGAAGAAGGAGCTGGGCTATACGGGCAGGATACTCTTTCCCGAGCATCACCAAAGCCATGCGGCCAGTGCCTTCTTCCCTTCGCCGTTCTGTCGAGCGGCCTTCCTGACGACGGATGGCGTAGGAGAGTGGACCACGACTGCGTTCGGTACGGGCGACGGAAACAGGCTGCGGTTTGAATCTGAAATCCGCTTTCCCCATTCCCTTGGACTTCTATACAGCTCCTTTACCTACTTTTGCGGCTTCAGGGTGAATTCGGGCGAATACAAGCTGATGGGCCTGGCACCCTACGGCGAACCCAGGTATGCAGGCATCATTCTGGACGAGCTGCTGGATCTGAAGCCGGATGGTTCCTTCCGGCTGAACATGGATAATTTTACCTACGCAGCCGGCCTGAGGATGACAGGCCGCAGGTTTGCGCAGCTGTTCGGAGGCCCACCCAGAGAGCCCGAAAGCGACCTTACTCGCCGCGAAATGGATCTAGCGCGGTCCGTGCAGGTAGTCCTGGAAGAGGCCATGCTCCGCAAGGTACGCCACGTACGGAGGAGCACCGGTGAGTCGAAGCTCTGCCTTGCAGGCGGCGTGGCACTCAATTGCGTGGCCAATGGCCGAATCCTGTCTTCCGGCGATTTTGAAGAGGTATGGATCCAGCCGGCTGCCGGGGATGCCGGGGGAGCCCTGGGAGCTGCGTACATGGCCTGGCATGAATACCTGGAACAGCCTCGCCAGGTGGTCTTGCCGGATGCGATGCGGGGGGCGTTCCTGGGACCGGCATATTTGGACTCGGAGATCAGGGCGTTCCTGGAGGCTGAATCCGTGCCCTTTGAGGAGCTAGGTATTACCTCGCTCTGCCAGCGCGTTTCAGACCTGCTGGCGGACCAGAAGATTGTGGGATGGTTTCAAGGGCGCATGGAGTATGGTCCCAGGGCGCTGGGTGCCCGCAGCATACTCGCTGATCCACGCGGGAGCCACATACAGCGGCGCGTAAACCTGAACATCAAGTACAGGGAGAGCTTTCGCCCCTTTGCACCATGTGTCCGGGCAGAGCGGGCGCGGGATTATTTTGCCCTGCAGACCGACAGCCCGTACATGCTGCTCGTTGCCCTTGTCCTCGGGGCGACGGCCGACAGGTCAGCGTGGGGTCGCAGCGTTGAATCTCCCGTTCCGGCCGTCACGCACGTGGATGGGTCGGCCCGCATTCAAACGGTGGACAGGCACACCAATCCGCTCTTGTGGCAACTGCTTGGCGTATTCGAAGAAACAACGGGTTGTCCCGTACTGGTAAACACCAGTTTCAACGTTCGTGGCGAGCCCATGGTGTGCTCTCCGGCGGATGCGCTTGCCTGCTTCCTGGCTACACACATGGACGTGCTTGTGCTAGGCTCCTGCATCGTACTGAAGAGCACGCTGGCGGACGCGGAGCGCCACGTAAAGTCGGCCGAACAATTGGCAGCCTTGCATGGCCTGGACTAGAGCGCAGGGAAGCTCATAGTCCGGTCAATAGGTTGGCACGGCCGGGTCTATTTCCTGGCTCCACGCCAGGATTCCGCCTTTCAGATTGACGGCCTTGCCGTAGCCGGACGCCCGCAGGTATTGTACTGCTCTCGCCGAACGCCCTCCAGACCGGCAGTGCACGACAAGCAGCTCACCGGGAGCGGCTTTCAGCTCTCCGATCCTCTCAGACAGCGCTTCTACCGGAATCAACTGGTCGGCGTCGATGCTCGCGATCCCCTGTTCGAAGGGTTTCCGGACATCCAGAAGGAATGGCTTCTGGCCGTTTTGTCGCATTGCGTGAAGTTCTGATACGGTGATTTCGGGAACGGTCATGGTGGCAGTATCACAAGCGTAAGAGGAGTCCGGTAACGATAATCCTTTCTCTGCTTCCCCGCAAGCCGCGCAGGTACGCTCACGTGGCACGTGCAAAATGCGGAATTCCCCCGTCAATCCATCGAACATGAGCATCCGGCCCACAAGCGGCTCACCGATTCCAAGTAGCAGCTTGATGACTTCGTTGGCCTGGAGTGAACCTACGATGCCCGGGAGCACCCCCAGGACGCCTCCTTCCGCGCAAGACGGGACCAGTCCTCCCGGGGGTAGGTCCGGGAATATGCACCGGTAGCATGGGCCCTCAGGATGGGCAAAGACGGCCACCTGTCCCTCGAACTTGTAGACCGATCCGTACACATTGGGTCGCTGTGCCAGAATGCACGCATCATTTACTAGGTAGCGTGTAGGAAAGTTGTCCGAGCCGTCTGCGACGATATCATAGTCGCGCACAAGCTGTACGGCGTTGTCGCGCGTGAGCCGCACCGCATGAGCCTCCAGGGAGACAAACGGATTGATTTCTTTCAGGGTATCCCTCGCTGATGACACCTTTTGTCTGCCGACATCCGACGAGCCGTGCAGCAGCTGGCGATGCAGGTTGGACGCATCCACTACATCGGAATCCACTATTCCTAGGCGACCGACGCCGGCTGCCGCCAGGTACATTGCGAGCGGAGACCCCAGACCGCCGGCGCCGACAATCAATACAGATGCTGCCTTGAGAGTACGCTGACCGGAAGGCCCTACATTCTCAAGCGAGAAATGGCGCTGATAGCGCCGCCTTTCTTCTGAACTGAGGCGAAGATCTGGAGTACGAGCAGCCTTGTTCATTGCGCCGCTGCAATCAGGATTCGGGAAATAGTTGCACGTCCGGTAGGTGGCTGGCCGTTGCCAAATCCCGGCACCTTTCCTATGTCTTGGCGCTTACAATCGCAGTTGCGCGGTACTTGTTTCGACAACTGCTCACAAGAGGGCGTGCCTGTGCATAGGGACGTCAATATCACACGCAGGATGAGTTCATGGCTTGGCAATGAGATCTCTTGATTCCCTGTCTATTTTGCCAGCACAAGTACGGGTCAAGGTCTGCTGCATTGGCAGCCTGGAGGAAGCCCGGACCGCGATCACCTTCGGGGCCTCTGCTCTCGGCCTGGTCTCGGCCATGCCGAGTGGGCCGGGGTGCATAGAGGAGGACCTGATTGCGGAGATTGCCAGGGAAGTGCCGCCACCCATTGCAACTTTCCTGCTGACTGCCCATCAAGAGCCGGGTGCGATAATTGACCAGCATCGCACGTGTCGCACGACTACAATCCAGTTTGTGGACAGTCTCGATACGACAGCCTATCCGGTGCTCCGGCGGCACTTGCCCGGCATTGGTCTCGTCCAGGTGATACACGTCAGGGACGGGGCGGCGCTAGAGCACGCGCTGGAGGCGGCTCCGCACGTAGATGCCTTGTTGCTGGATTCGGGTAATCCCTCTCTCACTGTGAAGGAGCTCGGGGGCACGGGGCGGGTCCACGACTGGTCGGTCAGCAGGGAAATCTGCCGCAGGTCACCGCGGCCCGTTTTTCTGGCCGGAGGTCTGCGTCCCGGCAATGTGGCGGAGGCCGTGTCCGTTGTGCGGCCATTCGGCGTGGACCTATGCACGGGCATCCGCACGGAAGGGGCCCTCGATGCGCCCAAACTCTCGCGCTTCATGGATGCCGTAGTTGGCGGCAGCACGCGCTGAATTTGCCTATGGTCCAGTAGGTCCTGCGCGGCCGTGGCCACTTGGTGCGAGCGTTGCTGTCGCCCGGGTGCGCGGGCAATAGCGTCGCATGAGGCTTGCCGCGCAACTGGCCCTGTCTGTCCGAATGACGCAGTGCCGCCGTCAACTGCAACGTCTTTGCGGCTGTATCGTCTATTAGTCTCTCCGATCTCCAAACCACCGGATGAACATGAATATCTTTGCTTCCAAGTCCATTGCTATTCTGGGATTTATCCTGCTATTCCTGCCCGCGCAGCGGCTTTCGGCTCAGAGTTCAAGAGACGATGTTCGCGCCGTAATTGATCAGCTGTTTGACGGCATGCGTGCCGGTGACAGCAGCATGGTGGCAAGCACATTCCACGAGGGCGCGCAAATGGGTCGCGCGCTGGAATCCGAATACCGGCTGGGGTCAAATGAGGGATTCATTCGATCCATTGCTGCACCTAGGGACCGGGTTTTTGATGAGCGAATCTGGGATGTCCGGATACATGTGGACCAGCGACTTGCTTCGGCGTGGATGGAATACGTCTTCTACCTGGGTGATGAGCTGCACCACTGTGGTGTAAACTCCATGCTGTTCTACCGAACAGACGATGGATGGAAGATCACCAATCTGGTAGACACCGATCGGGGGCTAGACTGCGACATTCCGGCCGAACTGCAGAAGTAACCATGTTCGGACCACTTTGGGCCGCCGCCCGCTAGTCGAATTCTTCCTTGGTCACACCAAGATCGACCGGAACGGGATACTTGGCCGTGAAGCACGCATCACAAAAACCCCGCTCTTCCTTGCTGGATGACCGCACCACCTCATTCATTCCGTCGACGGACAGGTACGCCAGCGATTCTACGCCGAGCCAGGCACCTATGGCATCCGCGTCATCGAAATGGCTGGCAAGCAATTCCTCACGGCTTGGAAAATCCATACCGTAGAAGCACGGACTAACCACTTTTGGTGAAGCCACTCGGAAATGGACTTCGCGTGCACCGGCATCCCGAATCATCTTGACCAGCAAGCGAGCCGTCGTGCCCCGGACAATTGAGTCGTCGACTACCACCACGATGCGATCCTTAAGCAGACCGTCGACCGTGTTGAACTTGCATCTGACCTGCATTTCCCGCTTGTCCTGACCGGGAGCAATGAATGTGCGGCCGACATAGTGATTTCTTATCAGGCCGATTTCATATCTGCAGCGATAGCCAAGTTTGAGACATCCGTTGACATATCCCAGCGCGGCCGTATTGGAAGAGTCGGGAACAGAAACAACAATGGGCGCCTTGGCCTCTGCCGGAACACGCGGTACGGGGGCATCGCGCGCGAGTTGTTCACCAAACCGGCGCCTGATCTTGTCTACCATTTCTCCATAGACCTTCGAATCAGGCCGGGAGAAGTAGATGTACTCAAAAATACACTGTGAAATGCCGTGGCGATTCGGTAGCTGAATGCTGAGGAAGTCCTCCTCTTCACAGCTTTCGCGGTCGATGACCAGAACCTCTCCAGGTGCAATGTCCCGGACAAAGGTGGCGCCTATCAGGTCAAATGCGCACGATTCACTGGCAACACAGAACGCCTTCCGGCCGCTGCCGTCAGGATGGTCATAGCGACCCAGCGCGAGCGGCCTGAACCCATTGGCATCACGCGTTGCGACGAGAAAGTCGTCTGTCAGGATCAGCAGGGCAAAGCCGCCTTCCACCTGCGTAAGGGCGCCCAGTATTTGGTCAATCTGCTTTCGGCGCCGGCTCTGCGCTATCAGGTGCAGTATCAGCTCGCTGTCGGAAGTAGTCTGAAACAAGGTGCCGCGGTCACTGAACGCCCGCCTGAGTTCCCGTACGTTGGAAAGATTGCCGTTATGGGCGATCGCCAGGTTTCCCTGCTTGTATTGCACCCGAAAGGGCTGGATGTTTGCTCGACTCTGGGAGGCCCCGCTGGTGGAATAGCGGGTATGGCCGATGGCCGCGTCGCCAAGCAGCGTGGAATTGAAGATGTTGGGATTGCTGAATACGTCCAGGACTAGTCCGAAGTCCTTGTGCACCGGCATGATCGGGCGCTTGCGGTGCTCATCAAAAGTGGACGTGACAATTCCGCAGGACTCCTGTCCTCTGTGCTGGAGCGCATGCAGCCCGAAATAAGTAAGCCGGGCTGCGTCCGGAACGTTATAAATGCCAAATACGCCGCAGTTATCGTTAACAGATCGCATACCGAGAGGCGTATTGCCGACAACTAGCAAATATACGAAAGTAAAGGGATCGGGTGCGCCACGAATGCCGGTAGTCGGCTGGCAGCATCAGGCGAATAAGTCGATTTCAGACCAGTAGTGTCAGTCCGGTTCGGATCGCGGCGCCACGGTAGCCTGCACGACGCGGATACGATTGTTCTCGACGGCCTCAACGGTAAGTGAAAGTCTGCCGTAGTGCACGGTGTCTCCTTCTCCGGGGATATCGCCTGCCAGGTGAAAGACCAGTCCGCCGAGAGTTTCAAAGTCAAAGTCCTCGTTGTCCAGGTCTAGGTCCAGCACTTCGCCCAGATCGTCCAGGTTCATGCGGGCGTCAATGCGGTAGCGGCCATCCTCCACTCGTTCGTATTCCGGACCTTCGTCTTCGTCGTGCTCATCCCGGAAGTCTCCCACTACCTCCTCCAACACGTCCTCCAGCGCGACTAGTCCCGCTGTTCCTCCGTACTCATCCACGACAATGGCGATATGGGTCTTGCGCCGCTGGAAATCCTCCAGCAGATCGTCAAGCTTCTTGCCCATGGGGACGAACATGGGCGGACGCATCAGGCGTGTCCAGTCCGGCCGGGAGACGGCCTGACCGGAGGGGAGATAGGGTAGCAGATCCTTGGCATGGATGATGCCGAGGATATTGTCCAGATGGTCCACGTATAGCGGCAAGCGGGAGTGGCCGGTGGTTCGAATGAGCTCGAGAGCATCGAACATGCTCGCCGTAACGGGAAGAGCCACGATGTCGAGCCGATTGATCATTACGGCTCGAACCGGCGTGTCGCCGAAGTCGACTATGGACTGGATCCACGCGTGCTCGTCATCCTCAAGGGAGCCGTGCGCCCGTCCGATTTCGGCCATCATCTTGACGTCGTCCGGCGACAGAACGTCGGGACGCACAAGCCAGCGGCTTAATCCGCGCTGGGTTCGCCTCATCAAGAGTGCGATCACGGCGACACCGGGAAAGAGCAGGCGGTAGAGCAGCCGGAGGGGCGTTGCGACAACGCGGCTGTAGGATTCGGCGTGCCGGGACGCAATCAGCTTTGGCGTGATTTCGCTGATTACCAGGAGGACAAAAGCGAGTACTACGACCTCGACAACAAACGTTGCCGCTGTGCTCCACTGCTGCGCCTCGGCCACTTCTGCCGTTACCAGAGCGGCGAGAACCGCCGCGGTAACGTTAATGACCGTATTGAGAATCAGGATGGTAATGAGGAGGTGCTGAGGCTTCGACAGCAGCCTCAGCACCTGGCGGCTAGCCTTGTCACTACGCCTTGAAAGCGACTCCCGCGCGGCAGCGTCAAGAGAAAACAGTGCGACCTCCGACCCTGATACCACGGCCGACGCCAAGAGGAGCGCAACAATAGCAATGACCGAACCTGGTTCGATCAATGATTCAACCGTCTGCGGGACGACGACACGGCCAAGCCTGTTGCATACAACGCTCTAACCCATGATACGGCAAGGTCCCCCGAAGGGTTTTCTGCCGGGTAGCGTGCAAGGCCTAGAAGTAGGTGCCGGTTAAGATGATAAAGAGCAGGGTGACAAGCACGGCCAGCGGACAGATGACCTTGACCAGGAACCCCAGGACCGGAGCGCCCGGCAGAGGAAATCCTGCGCCGGGGCCCTCTTCCAGCGAAGCGACGAGCTTGGGTACGCCCCACTTCCAGCCGGCAAACACGCAGATCAGAATTGCCCCTACGCTAAGGGCATAGTTGCCCCAGAGATTGTTGTTCAGGGTCAGGAAGTCCCAGCTTCCGAAAATGCCGCCCTCTCCGAGCCACGATACGGCTCCGGTTGCCAGGGCGGACGGTGCAGCAAGAAAGAAGCAGGCCCCTCCCACGAGTATGGCAGCCTTCTTGCGAGGCCAGCCCCTCTCGTCTATGAAGTACGCCACCACAACTTCCAGCAGACTGATAGTGGAAGTCAGGGCCGCGATGGAAAGTAGCGCGAAGAAAGCCACCGCCACCACCGCGCCGGCGGGCATCGCATTGAAGATCGTAGGGAGCACCACGAACACCAGCCCTGGGCCGCTGCCGGGCTCTGCACCGGCAAAGAACAGGGCGGGGAAGATGATTAGGCCGGCCAGGATCGCAATAAAGGTATCAAACAGGGCCACCGACGCTCCCGCCTTCCACAGATTCTCCGACTTGGACACATAGGACCCGTATGTGATCATGGCTCCCATTCCCAGGCTGAGACTGAACAGGGCTTGTCCAAGCGCACCCATGACAACTCCGAATGTCAGCTCGGAAAAGTCGGGCCTGAATAGATACACCAGCCCTTCTCCACCTCGTGGCAGCGTAAGTGAACGCACCGCCAGGACTACAAGCAGGACCAGCAAGACAGGCATCAGGATCTTTGTTACGCGCTCGATCCCGCCAGAGACGCCTCCCTGTACTACCACAACTGTAAGGGCGAGGAATGCCCCGGCCAGAATTAGCGCAAGCCATGGATTGCTCACAAAGGCGCTGAATATGGAACTGCTTGCTTCGGCGTTGGCAGCTTCTGTCAGGCCTCCGGTCAGGGCCATGTACAGGTATCCAAGCGTCCAGCCGGCGACGACCGAGTAGAAGGCGAGAATGGCAAATCCGGCAAGGACGCCCAGACCTCCCACATAAGGCCAGACCGAGCCGGGAACCAGGCGCTTGAAGGCACCGACAGGATTGCTCTGTGTATGGCGTCCGATGGAAAGCTCCGTCAGCATCACAGGAAGCCCGATTACGAGGACGAACGCTAGGTAAATGACTACGAATACGCCTCCACCTCCCTCTCCTGCGGAGTATGGGAAACGCCAGATATTGCCGAGGCCAATAGCCGATCCCGCCGCGGCGAGAATAAACCCAACACTACCGCTCCATTGTCCGCGCGAGGGTGTAGTAGCCATCAGAGTGTCCCGGTTTTTGAATTACAATGAGTGGGAATTACACGCTTAGGCAGCTTAAATGCAAGACGTGCTTTTGCCGCTCTCTCCGGGCGAATTGGTGGCTGCGGCCGACGTGATCGCATGGCGACGCAGTTCGTAGCTTGCCTGCCGCCAGCGTATGGAGAAGCGCCTGACTGGCTTCGCGCGGGTGGACTGGGCGCCGGTTGTAATCCGCCATTTGAGCGAGTGAGGCTGCACCGAAGACTCAATGCTGCGGCGAGTGCGTCCACTTACGTCAGGACAGTTACGAGTATACTAAGGGAATTACATACCTACGTGAAATTGGGAACCGCCTACACACATAATTGTTATGTGTCTTCCGTTCTTTGACCTCCGAGAGGCACAGCAAACGATCTCTTTGGCTTAAATGACCGTTGCGGTGCTGCATGAACACTCTCCCGTGGGAGAGGCCGCGCGCGCGAAGCGCGGAAGGGGGGACGTTTCCCTTTGTACGGCGCGGCGTAACACTAGTCGAGTCCTCTGGACTGCGCGCCTTCGAGACGCGCAGTCTAAGATTCGACACCGGACAGGATCGTATGTCTAATTCACTTAGGTATATAAGTCCCTATATTAACCATTGCCCTTCCATTCGCCTTGCAGGTAAGTCATGAAGAAACTTTTCGTGGGCGGTCTCTCCTGGGGAGTAACCGAGGACGAACTTCGCCGTCATTTTGAACAATTCGGTTCAGTAACGGACGCTCGCGTCATATACGATCGGGAGACGGGTAGGTCCAGAGGTTTCGGATTTGTTACGTACGAGGATGCAGAAGCAGCCGAGGAGGCCAAGAGGCAGCTGGACGGGTCAGTTCACGAAGGTCGGACCATCCGGGTTAATGATGCCGAGGAGCGCAGCCGTCCTCGCGGCAACCCGTTTAGTCATGGCAGAGGCGGACCCCGGGGCGGGGCCCGCCGTGGTGGCTGGGACTAGATGGGCGGCAGGCCTGATGCTAGAAGGGAAGATCGTCTAGTGGATCCCCTGACGCATCTTCAGTGTCTTCGAAGGAAGAAGGCCTCGGAGGACCGTACGACGGCGATGCGTCGCGGGCAGATCCACCAGAGCCCGATGGTTTGGGTGCATTCTGGCGAGGCTGTGCTGCGGCATACTGGCGCGAAGCCCGGCGCGGCGCCGAATCCCCTTGGCTGTCGAGCATCAGCATGGATACTCCTCTGACCTCGGTCTTGTACCGGGTGTTGCCGTCCCGGTCTTCCCACGATCGTGTTTGCAGAGAGCCCTCGACGTAAATCTTCGACCCCTTGCGCAGGTATTGGCCACAGACTTCAGCCAGTCTGCTCCAGAATACGACGCTGTGCCATTCGGTCTTCTCCACCAGTTGGCCTTCGCGATCCTTGTACACGTCTGTTGTGGCCAGCCGGAGATTGCAAACAGGCGTTCCGCTGCCTGTGTAGCGCAGTTCCGGATCTTGTCCGAGATTGCCGATCAGGATGACCTTGTTGATTCCTCGTGCCATGAATTCCTCCTCGTTTGGCGTCCCGGATGCGTGCCGGGCGGGTTCGCGGATTGAACTCCGGGACTTGCGATTGCCTCTGCCCGGGTTCTGGTTTCTCGTGTGCATGGTGATTTGCCAACGATTGCGTGCAACGTACGGAGGGGCCTGTGACATCATTGTGTCATAGGTCCAAAAGAAAATCTGGCGCTACCAGAATCAGATGTTAATTATGTCTAAAATATATGGAATTTCACTGTGAGTGACAAGGCTTATGATGCCGCATACGCGGATCCGGATGATCGGCCGGACATCTACGCGGATTTCGTTGCCGTTGTGCGCCAGCTGCGCAGCGAGTGTCCCTGGGATCGGGAGCAGACCCATGAATCCGTTACGCATCTACTCATTGAAGAGGCATACGAAGCCATTAGGGCCATTGAACTGGGGGATCTTGAAGAACTCAAGACGGAACTGGGTGATCTCCTGCTTCACGTGGTATTTCACAGCGTGATGGCGCAGGAATCCGGCGGATTCGGGATGAAGGAAGTGATGGAGACCGAAATCGCGAAGCTGGTCCGCCGGCATCCGCATGTGTTCGGTGCCGTAGAGGCGGAAAGCGTGGAGGAAGTACTTGCAAACTGGGAGGACATTAAGCGCAAGGAGGACGGGCGAAAGTCCGTGCTTGCCGGCGTTCCGGACGCGTTGCCTGCACTCCTGGGCGCTTATCGCATGCAGGAGAAGGCTGCCGGCATCGGTTTTGACTTCGCTTCAGCGGAGGACGCCCTGGAAAAGGTGACGGAAGAAGTCGAAGAGTTTCTCGAGGCGGGGTCCGAAGATGAGTTCGGCGATCTGCTGTTTTCCATAGTGAACTACGCACGTTTGATGGACATTAATCCCGAGAATGCGCTACGCCGCGCAAACGAGCGCTTCAAGTGCCGCTTCCAGTACGTGGAGAACAAGCTGGCTGAAGCCGGAAGTGAAGTTCCTGGACTGGAAGAAATGGATATCTACTGGGAGGAAGCAAAGCGTCTGGAGCGCCGTGCTTGACTATTGCAAACGGCGCAAAGGCCTGGTGCGAGAACCGGGTCCCGCTCCAGCAAACCAATTCTGAATCGAATGCCTGGTCGCAGATTCGTCGCCCTAGCGATCCTGGCAGCGGTGAGTGCCGGCGGCGCGCCGTTTTCCTACGGGTCGCAGCAGAAGGACGCATTCATACCTGGCCAGGTACTGGTACAATTCAGCGAAGAGGCGCTGCCGCAGGCGGTGGGAGCAAAGACAGGACTGGCAGACTTTGATCGCATTGCCGCGCGATTCGGCGTACAGGAGGTTGCGCAGGCTTTTCCATCCATTGAAGCGGCGGCTGCAGCGCGCCAGATCTCGGACAAGGCACAGCAACTGCGGCGGGTATACGATGTCCGCTACAGCGAGCCGTTTGATCCGGTCCTGGTGGCGGAGGAACTGGGCCGGTTGCCAGCTGTGGTGCATGCGGAGCCCCGCGTAACCTATCGCCTGTCCTGGGACGACGAGCTGTCCAATGCGTCCCTGGTGGAGCCGAACGATCCGGGATTCCGCCGCCAGACTCATTTTGACAATCTCCGCATGACGGAAGCCTGGGATGTTGCCAGGGGCGAGAGCGGCGGCGTGGTGATTGCCATCGTAGATGGCGGAACGGACTGGAATCACCCGGATCTGAAGGAAAACGCCTGGACTAATCCCGGTGAAATCGCAGGCAACGGCGTAGATGACGACGCCAACGGCTACATTGATGACGTCAGAGGCTGGAATTTTGCCAACAGCAGCGCAGACCCGAAGGGATTGCCGAATACGCCCGAAAACGCTGCGCACGGGACCTGGGTAGCCGGAGCGGCCGCTGCGGTTACCAACAATGCCCTGGGCATTGCAGGCACAGGATGGAACGCGCGGTACATGGCGCTGAATGCCAGCTGCTCTCAAGGTGATCTCCTGTGTCACACCACCGATGGCGTGGTATATGCCGCCATGAACGGGGCCGATCTGATCACGGCTAGCTGGGGCTCCTCGACCGAGTCCACCTTTCTCAAGATGGCCGTGGAAATGGCACTCGAGGAGGGAGCCCTGGTTGTGGCAGCGTCCGGAAACGAGGCGGCGAATGTGGATGCGCAGGCCCACTATCCTGCGGCTTATGGCGCGACGCTCAGCGTAGGTGGAACGAGAAAGAATTCGGACAGAAACGTTTTCAACTACGGTCGCAGTGTAAACGTCTTTGCCCCCGCGCTTCAGATCGACGCCACGGCTCCCGGAGACGCGTATGCCCAGAAGTCCGGCACTTCGTTGGCTGTGCCTCTTGTGGCGGGCATTGCGGCGCTGGTCAAGACGGCAAATCCGAACTTCAGCCCGCACCAGATACGGGAGCGGATTAGGCTGACATCGGACAGCATCGAGGACGTAAATCCCCAGGAGTTTTCAGGTCTGCTGGGCAGAGGGCGCGTAAATGCGCACCGGGCCGTGACGGAAAGCACGCCACCCGGTGTTCGGCTTGAAGCGTGGGAGTGGGTGGACAGCGATGAAAACTCCGACCTGCGAAGTCTGGAGGCGGTGCGCGTTACCGCCGTCTTCACCAACTACGGCAGTGATGCAACAGCGCTTACGGTAGGCCTCGAGTCTCCGAGTCAATATGTTGATTTTGGGCGCGCGACCGAAGTAGTTGGAGCACTGGCCCAAGGAGCCAGTCATACCGCGACGTTTGAGTTTACATTGGCATCCAACACTCCGGACAATTACCAGGCGCTGGTCTACACGACCGTTAATTCCGGAGAATTCGAGGACGGACCGGACATCCTGAGATTCAGCGTCAACGAGGTAAATGTCGCCACCCACAGCACAGGTGCGCTCGTCGCATCGATAACCAACGAGGGGAACGTCGGTTACGTTGAGTTCCAGGGGGATTCCAACGGCCGCGGATTTCGTGTGCGGGACAGAAGCGGGCAACAAAGAGATCTGCTGTTCGAAGGGGGACTGCTTCTCGGTACGGGGCCGGACAATGTATCGGACTGCGTTCGCGCCGTCGATGTCGGGCCCAATACCAGCCAGCACAAGGACCTGATTCTAAAGCCAGGCACGAGCCTTCTGGTTTCCTCGCCAGGGCAGCTGACGAGCCAGCAGGGCAGGGTCGAGCTCGTTGATACGGAGGCCAGTAATCCTCTGGGCGTGACGATCGTGCAGGAAAGCTACGTGGATTCGGCGCCCGAGCACGAAGACTATATGGTCCTCAAGTATACGATTACCAATACCGACGAGGAAGCCGTACTGTCGAATTTGCACGTCGGGTTGTTCTTCGACTGGGATGTTAACGCACAGGGTGCCAGCCGGGATATTGCCAAATTCAATGACAGCCGCATGGTAGGGTACGTCCTGGACGGCACGGACCCTACGGTCCTGGCAGGTGTCAAGGTCCTTACCGGCCACGCAGGAATCTCCTACGAGGCTATCAGCAATCCGGAAGTGGTGTACACAAGCACGCCGGATGGGGGATTCTCGGAGCAGGAGAAATGGGCATTTCTCAGCGGAGGAATCGGAACGACGATGATTGGGCCCACGGATGTTTCACAGCTTATGGGCACCGGTCCTTTTTCGCTTTTGCCGATGCAAAGTGTAGTCGTGGCATTTGCTGTAATCGGGGGAAGCAGCGAGGCCGACCTCCTTCAGAACGCGGACAATGCCCAGGAGCTGTGGGATTCCGTATTGAATGTCGAACGAACGTATGTTGAGTCCGAAGTCGGCAACCCGGGAGGCTATTCCTTTGACCCCGTATTCCCCAATCCCGCAAGTGCTGACCGGACGCTGCAATTCAGGCTGCCGGCGGCATCGGACGTGGAGCTCGCGATCTACAACCTGCTCGGGCAGAAGCTGGGGACTATCGTAGGCGGGAATCGGCCTGCCGGATCCCACCGCGTGCATTGGGACGGGAGGGATTCCGGCGGGCGGAGTGTGGCCTGCGGCGTGTACGTCGCGCGTCTGACTGCGCGGGGTCCGGGCGGCGAATTCCGGGATTCGCAGCCCTTGGTTGTCCTGCGCTAGTTGTGCTTTTGCAAGCCGGGAAGGCGCTGCAGGAATTCTTCGTACAACTCGGTGTGGCGGCTGGACAGAGGGATCTCGTAGCCGTCAATAAAGACGTAGTGCACGTCTGTCGAAGTCTCGAAGGGGTCGCCGTCCGCGACAAAGAGCGTGGCCTTCTTGCCTGTCTCCAGTGACCCCAGATCGTCCGCCACGCCAAAAATCTCTGCCGGCACAATAGTGATGGCGCGTAGTGCCTGCTCGGTACCCATGCCGTACGCCGCAGCGAATCCGGCGTTGTAGGGCAGGTTGCGTGCATTCGCCGTTTCGCCTGACCGCAGGGCCAACTTCACGCCGGCTGCCTGCATCAGGCCGGCATTGGCATAGGCCTTGTCAAATCTGTCGCTGGCCCGGGTCGGCACCGAGAGGACCGGACCGACCAAGCACGGGATTCCGGCCTCAGCAATCTTGTGAGCAACCCGCCATCCCTCCGACAAGCCGGTAAAGATCACGCGCTCCAGATGCTGCTTGCCCACCCATTCTATAGCAGCCTCAATGTCGCGGGCGACATTTACCCGCACGACAAGCGCTTGCTCGCCGCGTATTACTGGCAGCAGCGCCGCAATGGAGGGCACATACGCCGGCTTTCGTTGCACGGCAGGATTGGCCTGAAATGCGGAGTCAATGCGGTGGTACAGGCGCGCGCTATCAAACGCGTCGTCCAGTTTCTTGAGCGCGGCCTCGGATGCCTTCTCAATATCTTCGTCCGAGCGCTGATCAAAGCTGCCGCGTCTGCCCGTGGCAGGGAACTGCAGCACAACGCCCTCAAATCCGGCGAACATCTGCTGCGGCGTGTATCCATGCAGGTTTATGAGCGCCGACTGTCCAGGAAGCATGTTCCCGGAGGGTTCGGTGAGCACGGTCGTGACGCCGCTTACACGCGTTACCGGTATGGCGACGCCATTGGGATTAACGGCAGTCAGTGCCTTCATCTGCGGCGAATACTCGCCCAGCTCTGAGGCGTCCCTTGTCTCTGCAAGCGAGCTCACTTCAATGAGCCCCATTTGCGTACCGGAATCGATCAGCCCGGGATAAACCGTCAGTCCATCGCAATCAATGATGCGGGCTCCTTCCGGGATTTCGATATCGGACCCCAGGGCCACGATGCGGTCTTGCTCCATAATCAGCGTGCCGTCTTCGACAACCCCACCTGTCACCGTCACGATACGCGCGTTGACAAGGGCAACGGGTGTCCTGGCCGGATCAGCAGGTGCTGCCAACACTAGTGCGGCAAGGGAAGCCGCCAGAAACATCATCATGGGATTGCCTATTCGGAGTCAGCAAGAAAATCATAGAGGTCCAGGACACCATCCTGCATGCAGGAATCGGCGTGGGAGCCGTCCTGCAACGTAGCAGTATCGACGGCAGCTTCCGGATCCGTAATTAGCCGCATGTCATCCGCATCGCTGTCGATGTCGAAGTAGACCTTGCCATCGACAAGGGTCTTCTGGGCGATGGCATAGACGGATAGCGGATGCTTGTCGAACAGCGCGACATCGCCGTCCTTGCCTACTTCCAGAGACCCCACACTATCATCGATGCCCAGCTGTCTCGCCGGATTGATCGTAATCAGCGACAGTGCTTCGTCGTCGCTCAGGTCTCCGTACTTCTGCGCCTTGGCGGCTTCGTGATACAGGTGGCGATTGAGCTCCCCCGAGTCCGAGTTGATCGAGGTCAGCACACCGTTTCGGGCAAGAATTGCGGCATTGTAGGCCGTGGAGTAATAGACTTCGAACTTGTAAGCCCACCAGTCGGCAAATACGGACGCTGCGGCTCCAGCCGTGCCGAACGCTGCCAGCTCGGGTGCGATCTTGAATCCTTCGTTGACGTGCTGAAAGGTCACGCGGTCAACGCCGAAATCCTCGAGCACCTGCATAAGCATTAGGATTTCGTCTGCTCGATAGGAATGGCAGTGAATGAGGATGTCCCCCGACAGGATATCGCTCATGACTTCCAGCTGCCCGTTGTACGCTGGCGAAACAGCCCTAGGGTTGTTGGTAAGCTCCGCTTCGTACTGCAGCCAGGCCTCCGTGTAGCGCTGCGCCTTGCTGAACGTCTCGCGGAGTACGTATTCCACGCCCATTCGGGAGGCCGGACGCATGTCGGAGCCGCGACCGTGCACACGCGTGGGATTCTCGCCGAGAGCGAACTTGATGGTCCTCGGGGCGCCGGCCATGCGCAACTCGTCCGGATCCGTCATGCCCCAGCGATGCTTGATGGTCTCATTCTGGCCACCGATGACGTTGGCAGAGCCGTGCATCACGTGTGAAGTAGTAACGCCGCCGGCAAGGGCACGGTAGATGGAGATGCTGTACGGGTTGAGGACATCTCCAACGGAAACCTGTGCAGTTACCGGTGCCGAACTCTCATTAACGTTGCTGATGCCAATATGGGAATGGGCATCGATGATGCCGGGCATCACGTACATGCCGCCGGCCTCAATCACGTGAATGCCTTCCGGCGCCTCGAGGTCGTTTCCTATGGCACTGATTCTGCCGTCGAGAATCAGCAGATCGGTGTCCAAGAGTGTTCCCTGGGTTACGGTTAGCAGCGTGCCACCGCGCACCAATACGTCACCGCTGTCTTGGGCCAGTGCGGACGGTGCGGCCAGAAGCGCCAGGGCCAGCGCGAGGTTCAAGTTCTTCATTCTCCGTTTCAGTTTTCCGGTTCGCGATTGCCGGTAATGGGCATCGCGCCAAATTCCGCAACAATCGCCTCGCCTTCGACACGATCTCCCGTGATGGTAAGGCTGACAACCACAGGGCCCATTTCCGGCTCATCGAATGCAAACGAAACTCTACTTCCGACAATCTCGATGCTGCCCAAGGTCAACGCAGTGTCCGACAATTCGTGGGTGATGCTGCCCGACCACGCGCCCTGCTGTTCTTCAAGCACGAACTTGCCCCGGACATTTCCATCCGGGCTGGATACCACAAAGGACCACGTACCTTCCACGACCACGCCTGCGCCGGCAGAATCGGCAGACGCAGCTTCGAATTCGAACTTTCGCCCGTACACGAAAACCATACGGACCTTGCTGCCTTCTTCAAAAACCGGACCGTCCGTCACAACCAGATTTGCCATCTTGCCCGCTTCCACCGTGCCCATGATCGCCGAGACGCCAAGTATGCCGGCGGGCCCCGTGGTAAGGGCGCCCAGCGCGGCTTCCTCGGGCAAACCGTGCTCGATCATCTTGCGGATATTTCCCTCAATGTCAGCGGACCTGGTATCCATCGTGGTAAATCCGATTTCCAGACCCGCTTCGTGCAACAGTGCCGCGTTGCCTACATGTCGCTGGTATTCCTTTTGCCGGCGTGCTTCGAGATTCTTCTTTTCCGCCGCTACGTCCAGATAAGACAGCGTTCGGAAGGAAGCGTCGTATTCCTGCTCCGCGACTCTCGGCAATTCTGCGGGCGCATCCGAAGGCGTGGGAGCCTCGGTGGCTTCCGGCTCCGGATGCGAAGTGGGCTCCTTTGGCAGGCCAAGTGTCAGCAGTAGCGGATGACCGGCCGTCGTAAGTACGTCCACAGCCGCATAGCTCTGCTCCAGGCCTGCAAGTACCAGGGAGAATCCCAGTTCTTCCTGAAGCGCAAGCGTGCGGTGCAGATCCAGCACACCTTCGGTTCTAAAGTAGACGGGCTGGGTGCCGTCTATTACCGGAAAAAGGGCATATTGCGCCGGGTCGTAACGCGGACGCTGCAGCCCTGTCGGATTGTCACTGTAAAGCCGCTCGATTTGCTGCGCCCGCCGGGCATCATGGTGCAATTGCCGCCACTTCGCCAGCACTGCCATATCTGTTCCCGGGTACATGCGGCGGGCCGGCGCGAGCTGGGCATAGGTAGAGGCGTTGCCTTTGACCACAAGGTCATTGGAGTTCCCATCCGTCAGGAGAATCACGGCGCCTTGTCCGGGAAGCATGCGCCCTCGCGGTACGACATGCGCTGCAGTGAAACCGATCGCTCTGAGATCCTGGATTCGCTTGTCAGATGCATCCAATAACGTGCGAACATCACGGTCGGGCTGAATTCCGGCTTCCGAATCAGGAGGATTGCCGGGATCATCCGGCCGCTCGGGATTCGGCTCGTCCTCGGGCTCGGGGACCCCAGCGTGCGAAAGCCCGTCGATGAACCCGGCGTAAACCGAGAGCGAATCGGCCGCGATGCGCTCGGCGTCAAACGGAATGTCCCCATCCGGCGCAACCGCCGCGATTAGGCCATCCCGGATCAGCACGGTGGCGCGCTCCAGCACCAGTCCCGGCGCCAGTACGACGCGGGCATTCTCCAACGCGTAGGTACGCGTGACATCCGGGAGGCGTTCGCCACTGTCAACCTGGGCATATCCTGGTCGGAAGCCTGCGAGCACTGCGGCGACGAGAATCGAGCATGCCAATCGGGCACTGGGCATGAGTACTGGTCCGGTTCTTCCTGATTGTTACGATCGGGCAATCTGACCCGCGCGACGGACCAGCCGGCCCTCCCTCGCATGGGCCTCCGCTGTCCGGCAGGCCGACAATTACAGCATTATGCGGCACACTGTCAAGGCGTGGTGACAGGGTTGCTTGATTGCTTTCCGGCGCGAAAGTGCACTTCACGATGAACCGGCTTCCGCACGCGGTTGCAGACTCAGGCCACCAGCGTCTTGAGGTCCGACAGGCGCTGCACCACCGCCTCCCGGTCAAGATGCCGATACTCTTCAGGCAGCAGCTCCCGGCTTGTGCATTCCACCACGGCCGACAGGGTTTGCAATTCCACCTCTACCGGATAGGTGGGGGGGATGAAATCTTCCACCACGGATTCAAGCATGTCCGGCGTGACCGGAGCCCCGGCGTCCTCGGACGCCGCGGCCCGGAACTTGGCGCGCGTAAGCAGCGCTTCCATATCCGCGCCACTGAGGGTGCGCTCGCCGTTCAGCAATTGTACGGGAATCTCGGACATGGAGAGCTCGACGCCGGTCCTTCGCATCATTACCTGCAAGAGTTCTTCACGGCCCTGCCTGGTTGTAGGATAGAAAAGGGCAATGTGCTCCTCGGCCCGGCCTTGACGCTTCAGGTCAATCGGCATCAGGTCGGGACGGGCCGTAACCAGGAAAAAGAGGATGCGACCGCGGTGCCCTGGCATGCTCATGAACGAGGCGATCTGGCCGAAGACGCGCTTTGAAACGCCGGAATCACCCTGCGCGTCCCTGTTTCCGAGGGCCGCGTCGGCTTCATCAATCATGACGGCGATCGGTGGCATTGCCTCAAGAAGGTGGAGAATCTTCTCCAGATTCCCTTCCGTTTGCCCTTGCCACTGCGACCGGAAATTCTTCAACTTCACCATGGGGATTCCGATCTCCCCGGCAAAGCACGTTATGAGAAAGGTCTTGCCTGTGCCAACCGGGCCGCTGACGAGGTAGCCCATGGGCAAGACATCGGGCCTGTTGTTGCGGAGCGCACGCGCCGCGTCACGAAGGTGCTTCTTGGCTTCATCGTGGCCGGCCACCATGTCGAGATCGTACTCGGTCTCCACGAATTCCAGCATGCCGAAGGCCGCCTCCTCGATCATTTCCTTCTTCAGCTCGGCAAGCTGCTCGAAGGTCATTCTGACGCGGTTTTCAATGACATCGGCGAGGATGGTTCGGAGTTGGGTGTAGCTGAGTCCCGCAGTATTGGTAGCCAGTACTTCAATCGGAATGCCGGCGAGGTCCTCGAATGAAGTGCCCTTTGAGGCTGCGTACCATCGGGCAAGGTCCAGCCTGTCTTGCTCGACAGGGAGAGGTATGTTGATCTCCGCGGTCCATGGGCTTTGGACATGCTGCTGATTCAGGTCGCTGAGATTTTCAGCAACCAGACACACCGTGAAATCACTCTTCAGAAATAGCTGGTCGTGGGCCCATCGCTGCAAGAAAACGAGTGCGTTTCGGTCCTCGGACGAGTACATCGAAGCCTCGGCCATGGGAATGATGGTCTCGGCAAAGTCAATAATGCAGGCGATCCGCTTCCCCTGGCCAATGCGAATCCGGAAGAAGTTGTCCAGGAGGGAAAAGACACGAACGGGGTCCTTTGGCATTCGCTGCGCAAATGCGGTTCCGAATATCGTGTCGTAGCCGGACACAGCCCTGTTGAAGTCCCGTTGCGATTCTTTGTTGGTAAAGTGAATGCCTGCAGACCGGTCGTACAGGATCACGATATCACGAGAGGCGAACAGATCTCCCGTCAGGAATTCGGTTAGCGTGACATACTCCGGTACGTCCTGCGGACCTACGGTACGAACAAGGTCGCGCACATTGCCGTGCAGGATAAACTGGTTTAGCGTCTTCGTGAAGTACTTGCGCGCCAGCTCCCGAGCCCAGGCAGGGAATCGGTCGGCACCTGACGCCCCCGGTTCCGAGCCCGATGTGGATTCCTCGATTTGCGTTGTCGGAAGATCAGCCATCTCTACCGGGGCACGTCAACAGACCGGCTTTGATCGGATTCCTGACTATGCAACCGTCACAGACTTGTCCAGATAGACGTTCTGGATAGCATTCAGGATGCCGATGCCTTCCTGCATGGGCCGCTGGAAGGCCTTCCGCCCGGAAATCAGCCCCATTCCTCCGGCCCTCTTGTTGACTACAGCCGTCGTGACGGCCTGCAGGAGGTCATTGGCGCCCGAGGCTCCGCCGGAATTGATCAGGCCGCATCTTCCCATATAGCAATTCGCTACCTGATAGCGGGTTAGATCGATCGGATGGTCTGATGCGAGCGTTGTATAGATGCGCTCGTCGAATTTGCCGTAACGGGCGCCGCCCTGGTTAAGCGCGGCATAGCCGCCGTTGGAAGTGGGTTGCTTCTGCTTGATTATATCGGCCTCAATGGTGACGCCAAGGTGATTGGCCTGTCCCGTCAGGTCCGCTGACGCCTCGTGGTTGACGCCGTTGACCTTGAATACGCTGTTGCGTACGTAGCACCAAAGGATGGTGGCCATCCCAAGTTCATGTGCACGAGCGAACGCCTCTGTCACTTCCTGCAATTGCCGATTCGAGTCAGAAGAGCCGAAATAGATAGTGGCACCAACGGCTACGCATCCCATGTCCCAGGCATTGTCGATACTTGCAAACAGGATTTGATCATGCGTGTTGGGATAGGAGAGCAGTTCGTTGTGGTTGAACTTCAGAATGAACGGGATCTTGTGGGCATACTTTCGGGCCACCGAACCGAGTACGCCGAACGTGGAGGCCACCGCGTTGCAGCCTCCCTCGATCGCGAGGCGGACAATGTTCTCCGGGTCAAAGTAAATTGGATTCTTGGCGAAGGATGCCCCGCCCGAATGCTCGATTCCCTGATCCACGGGGAGAATGGAGAGATAGCCGGTGCCGGCAAGGCGGCCACTTCCAAACAGCGTCTGCAGGGCGCGCAGCACGCGAGGATTGCGATCAGAGCCTCCCCATACCTCATCCACAAAATTCGGCCCCGGCAGGTGCAGGTTCTCCTTGGGGATGGTCCGGCACTTATGGGCAAGGAGCTCGTCGGCAGAGCCCCCCAGGATGTCGGCTGTCGACTGTAAGGCTACATCTAGCATCTGTCTTTGGGGAAAGTGATTGAGTGCAATCCGGACGGTGGGTGTGGTTTCCATGTCCGCAATGGGCAACAAACTAAAAACGCCTCACATCACCGTGTGTGCCTGCGCAGCCAAGAAGCCTTGAATTGCGGATGCGCTGCGGGACGCGGCTACGCATAGGAGACCCTCAGCTGCGGCGGAATGCTCTCCGGACAGTCCAAATAGCCGGCGATTTCCCGACCGATGAGAGCCGAAAACATGATCCCTTTTGAGCCCATTCCGGTAAGCACCCAGAGCCCTTGGCTGTCAGCTATAGGGCCAACCATTGGAAGCCGTGTGCCGGGAACCGTTACTCTAGCTCCTGCAAACTGCTCCAGCACCGGGGCTCGAGTCAAGGCCGGCACCATCACGGTCGCCTCATTGAGGATAGCGCGCGACTGGGCGAGGGAAGGCTGCAGGTCGGCGAAACCTCGCTCGTACGTTGTGCCGACGATCACGGTGCGCCCGGCGGGCACAACGTAGCCGCTACCGGTTAGGGGGACTTCAGTCCTGAGTGCGGGCGGGCGTCGACTGAGGACCAGCTGCCCCTTGTTGGTTTTCAGGTTAAGCTGCCGGAGCTTCCTGAAATGCCGAAACCCGTAACCCAGTGCGAATATGATAGTCCGCGCTCGAAAGCGGCCTCTTTCCGTGGATACGAAGCGCTCGCCGCCGCTTACACCCCAGGATTGGACGCGCGTTTGCAGACAAATCTCGGCTCCATTCTGGCGAGCCGCTTCCAGTAGCGCATCCGTATATGCTCGTGCGTCGAGAGTACCTCCCTGTCGCACGAACAGGGCCCCGAGCGGAGCGTGGACTCCAGGAAATCGCTCGCGCACGGCGCCATGCGGAAGCCACGTCGCTGCGTCAGACAAGCGCGAGGCCAAGGCTTGAAAGTCTGACGCCTGCTCGGTGTCCAGGGCGCATCTCAGGACACCTCGCCCCTTGAAAAGCTGTGGGCAGCCTGCTGCCGCAAGGGTCTCGCACAGGGCTTCCAAGGCGGCAAATGCCTTCCAGACTACCCTTGCGTGCCGTCCTGCCAGCGGATTGACTATTCCCGCGGCGATCCTGGAGGAGCCGCCACCCGCATCTATAAGAAGGAGTTGGCAGCGAGAAGACAGCCGGAATGCCGCCGTCGCCCCGGCCAGCCCGCCTCCTACTATAATGCAGTCATTGCGTGCGTTCACGGGCTCAGCAGAGGAACCGGCAGTATTTGGGATTCGTTTTTGCGATCACGTGCCCGTAGCTCAGCTGGATAGAGCGTCTGACTACGGATCAGAAGGCCGGGGGTTCGAATCCTCCCGGGCACGCCATTTCCCGGTTTGCGCCCCTTGGAGCGGATATTCAGAATGATATTGGATGGGACGGGAGCGTGCTTTGCCTGCGAAATGCGCGGAAATGCGCGGAGCCAGTCACTACACGACAGGCCCCTTTAATTTCCAGGAAGCACCGCGTCCGCTTCCCGTACTCTCTACCAGCTTGATTTTCCGAAGAAGTGCGAGGTGCTCCTGGACGGTTCGACGGGCGGGTCGATTCCGAAGCAGACTTTCAATTGAAGAAATCGAAATGGGACCATGCGCGGCAAGGATTTCCAGCAGTTCACGCTGGAGCGGGGTAAGGTCATGTGTGGCACGACTGGGTGCCACATAGGCACCAGGTCGAAAGCGCACTAGAACTGCTCCGGTTCGCTCTTCGAATTCGGGCGCAGGAAGTCCGGCTGCCGCAGCCAAGTCCACAATTCTCAACGTGCCCCGTCCCCAGGTCTCGATCAGACCGCGCCGGAAGAACACGCTTGCAATCAGCGGATTCCAGGGCCGGGACGAATGCGGTCGCATGAGATCGGCAGGAGTCTGGCCGAAAGGAAGCCGGCCTATACTTGAGATCTCCAGCCGGTCGTCAAAAATGGCGACGGAAACGGCTCCTGACCCCGTTGAATAATCTCGGTGACAAATGGCGTTGGCCAGTGCTTCACGCAGCGCCTCAAGCGGGTATAAGGGATCGTCGATTCTCTCGAAGAGGTCTGGCACTACGCGGCCCGCAACGGGGAGATGTTGCCGCAGGAATCGCTGAGCCTCGACCAAGAGATCAAAAGCATGCCCGTAGACTTGCCTGTTGTCTTCGAATACGTCCTTGGTTGTCCCGCGGAATCGGGCCAAACGCAGTACGCACTGCGTATAGTATGGGAGCAGTCTATCGGACAATCCAAATAGTGCCACTGCCGCGTTCAGAGGCCGTCCACTGCGAATGAGCCCCAGGCCCAGAAGCAGTCTCTTGGGGTCTCGAGTACCGGGTTCATCCATGCGACCTCGCCTGATCGCTTCGTCGACAGTTCGGGTAATCTCGGCGTGATCCAGATCCTCCAAGGTCAGTTCGTGGGTCGGCATGAGTTCCCACCGGCGAGTGGGATGCATGCGTTCCTCCAACAGACGCTCGTATTGTGCTTGCTGCATTACGCTTGTCGTTGGACCGATGCGCACGAATGGCTTCCCGCCCAAGGTGTACGGTGGGCTTCCTCCACTTGGAACGGAAAGAACAAGGACACCACGCGTGCCGCTCAATTCTACAAGTTCCGGGTCAAGAGGCGTGTGAGATTCAATCTGCCTCAGCTCCTGAACCAGCTTCTCGATGGTTCTTGAGGATACCTCCTGGCCGTGTATTTCACCTTGATCCGAAACGCCGAACAGCACGGATCCCCCTTTGCCGTTTAGCATTGCGCATACTGATTGAGCGGCCTTTCCCCGCTGGCCCGTGGATTTCTTGAATTCCACGGTCGCTGTTTCACCGCCCGCCACTATGGCTTCCAATTCTGCCTGCGTCATTTCAGCATGGTCTGCTTCATTGATCGGTTTGCAACGAGCCCGTAGTGTTGTCTGTACATTATGCCTGACGCACACAAGCGTTTCGCCGATATGGCTTCAGCCGGTGCAACGTGCGGTCGACTCGCGCCCCGGAGGTCTGAAAGGCCAAGGCTCCCCGCTAGGCAAACAAGGCCGCCGGATACGGGAGTTAGCGCATCCGAATCAATTTCTGTGCTGCTCCGGCAAGCCAACTGAGACCGAATCTCATTCTGAAACCCGGCCAGTTGTGCACAAGCTGGATTGGCATGGATGGGCTTCCGCCCTAGTCCTGCACCACGCGATGCCAGGTAGCGAAACTTGTAAATCCATCGCGCCGGACATCAAGATCCTGGCATTCAACCAGCCGGCCTTGCGATTGAAACAGGCGCTATAATTGTTGTACGGTGCAGCCATTTTGGCCTCGAATGTCCCGCAACACCGGAAGCAGCAGGCTCTAAAGCTTGGTGGCAGCTTTGTGCCCTCCTTGCTCAGGCACCCTTACTTGGCTACGACGAAGGTGCCGTGCGTAGTCAAGCTCCGGCGCCTATCGCTCAGGGCAAAGGCGTAGACGCCGCGCGCGAGGCCTGCAATCGGAATGCGGGCGGCGGGGCCGTCCGGTGCGCAACCTGCTCGGATGCGTTTCACCTGCTGCCCGAGTACATTGAATACGGTTATCCAGGCGCAGCCTTCTGCGTGTGGCAGCTCCACAAAAATGACATCTGCCGCGGGATTCGGAAACACGGCAGCACTCCGGGCTTGTTCGCCGTCCGAACCGAAACCTGTGCGATGCAAACCTCCGAGCGTGGCTGCTCCGGGCAAGACTTCTCCGCTGTCGTCAAACAGCGCCAGGTTTTCCCACGGCGAGCCGAAACCCGGCGCAGCGATGTACTCGGGCTCCCAGTAACAGATTCCCCTTGCACCAACGGCACTTAGCGCCATGCCTATATGCGCAAGAAAGCGAGCCTGGCCGTCCGGAGTGGCTGGAAAGTCTGGCAAGACATGCTCCGGAAGACCGACTATGTTGTTCCGGTTGTCAAACCACTGGAGCGTCCAGGGATAGGCGGTCTCGGCGAGGAAGACCGGCTTCTGGTAGAGGCGGCTGACAAGGTTCAGGGTTGCTTCGAAGCTCTCGACGGGACCATGCCACCAGGGATAGTACGAGAGGCCAATCCAATCGAACGGCACACCTTGATCCATCAGATGGTCGAAGAACCACCTGGCGCCAGACGGACTTCCGCCACGGTCGATGTGCACCATAACCATGACCTCGTCTCCGCCGACGGACCGAACGCCCGCTGTACCGGCCCTTAGCAGCCTGGCAAGGCGTCTCCACTGCTCGTTCGTGTCGAACGAGCCTCCTACACGACCATCGTTCCAGAGCATACCGGAGGTTATCTCGTTGCCGATCTGCACGACGGCCGGCGTTGTTCCCTGCGCTCTGAGCGCGATCATGACTCGCTCCACGTAGGCCTGCACGCTGTCTTCCAATGCGGCGAAGGGCAGCGAATTCCATGCAGCAGGCTTCTGTTGGTGCCCAGGGTCGGCCCATGTATCCGAGAGGTGCATTGCCAGGACGATATCCATGCCCAGTGCGCGGGCTCGCAGGGCCAGTTGGAGCACGTCGCCTAGCCCGTCCCTGAGCACGTCGGGTGAATGGAAGAGGCGCAGCCGTACGGCGTTGAGTCCCTGGTTTTTCAGGATTTCAAGCGCTCCTGCGGGCGCACCGCCTTCGGTGTAAACGGCGCCCGCCGATTCAAGCTCATCCAGAAAGGACACGTCGGCGCAGCGCATGAATTCCTCAGGAGCAACCTGAGCGCCGGTCGGGCGCACAGCCACGCAAAGGAGCAGCACGCCGAGGAATCCGACCGGCGGTCCCACAGACCAACGGACAGGCAGTGCGCATCCGCCACACCTGTTCTCAAGATTTGTACAGTGTGTCACCCAGCTTGAAAATGGCTCGAATGGACGTAGCGTCCACGATGGGCCGTTCTGTCGGGTTCCGGATATCCTGCGAGGCGTCAGGCCATCCGGCGAATGATGCCTTGCAGGCTTACCGGGCCCGGTGCAACCCTGTCGATGCCTGTTAAAGAGCCTGCCCACGCGCTACGCAAGGCACGGAGAATACAGCTGTTGGACACTCAAACAGCCCAATTCGGGAGTACGTCGACCTGTACACCGAAGGATTTCAGCAAGAGCGAATAGGCGAGGGCTACGATTACGACCATGAAAACAAGATTGAGCACAATCCCGGCTCTTGACATCTGCGGCACGGTGACCCTGCCACTGCCATATACAACGGCATTGGGAGGCGTCGCAGCGGGAAGCATGAAGGCGCAGCTGGCGCCCAGGGTAGCCGGGATGGCAAAGAAAAGCGGATTTTGCCCAAGCGCTACGGCAAGCGCTGCAAGGGGAGGCAGGAAGGTGGCCGTTGTGGCAAGGTTGCTGGCCAGCTCTGTCAAGAAGACAATGACCGCTACCACCACCAGGAGCAATAGCAATAGCGGCAGCACGTCCAGGCTGGCAAGACCCTCAGCCATCCAGTCGGCGAGCCCTGAGCGCGTGACGGCCGAGGCGAGGCTGAGGCCGCCACCGAAAAGAATGAGTGTGCCCCAGGGCAGCGTACTGGCCGCCTGCCAGTCGTGCACAAACTCCCCCTTGCGAAGGTTGACGGGTATCAGAAACAGGGCCAGTCCTCCGGCTATGGCAATGGCCGCATCCGAAATGCCCGGCACAAGGCGTGCAATAAGGGGCCTTGTGACCCACAAGAGCGCCGTCAACGCGAACACGAGGGCGACCCACCGCTCGCCGGCTTGCATGGGGCCAAGCTTCCGCATCTGGTCCCGAATCAATGTTCGCCCTCCGGGAATGGCTTCAATGTGCACGGGGTAGACCCACCTTGTAAGGACGAAGAAGACTATGGGAAGCGCCACGATCATCATGGGGATGCCGACAAGCAGCCAGCGCAGGAATGAAATTTCGTGGCCGTATTCCTCCGCGAAAAAGCCTGCCAGAAATGCGTTGGGTGGCGTGCCAACCAGTGTGCCCATGCCACCAACATTGGCGCCATAGGCAATGGCCAGAAGCAATACCACGGCAAAGCGGGTACGCGCGGTCGGATCGGCGGTATTGGCATCCACCAGTCCGATGACGGAAATGCCCACCGGCAGCATCATGAGTGAAGTGGCGGTATTGCTGACCCACATGCTGAGAAGCGCAGTGGCCACCATGAATCCCCCGATGAGTGCCAGCGGACTGGTGCCAACGGAATTGATGATGACAAGCGCCATCCGCTTGTGCAGGTTCCACTTTATCATCGCAGTGGCAATGAGGAAACCTCCCAGGAAGAGAAAGACAATCGGATTGGCATACGGCTCGGCTGCTTCGCGAATGCTCCCGGCTCCGACAAGAGGGAAGAGGACCAGCGGAAGCAGGGCGGTTACCGGAATGGGTATGGCCTCTGTCATCCACCATGTGGCCATCAGCAGCGCAATCGCTGCGGTTCCCCAGCCTGCGGGACCTAGCTCTGCAGGCGCAGGGAGCAGGTAGGCGATGATTAGCCAGGCAGGACCAAGAAAGAGCCCGACAAGATTTCGCAGCCCGTACGGCCCGGCCGGCGCCGGCGAATCCATGGCCATGTATCCGAAGAAAAAGCCGAAAGGCCCAATATAGGCTGCGCAGAGCCTGTACGTTGCACCGGACCAAATGGCCATGTGCGCACCGCAGGATGTCCGAAGTCCGGCTGGCGGGCTTGGTGCCGCCTGCCGGAATGTGCGGGGCCGCTTATTTTGGAGCCGGCCGGAAGCATGCCAAGACCGAGATGAATTGCGTCCTGGGTATCGATACCTCAACTACGGCGTCGAAGGCGCTTCTCGTATCAGAGGATGGCCAGGTGCTGGCCGCTGCCTCCCGGCCTCACCGTCTCATGAGTCCGAGACCGCTCTGGAGTGAGCAGGATCCCCAAGAATGGTGGCAGGCGGTGGCGGGCGCAGTCCACTCCGTGCTGGATCAGACCCGCTTGCACCCGGCTGCCATCGGACTTACGGGCCAGATGCACGGGCTCGTGCTGCTGGACGATCAGCAGCAGGTTCTGAGGCCGGCCATGTTGTGGAACGATGGCCGATCCTATGCGCAGTGCGACCTAATCCGGGACCGGCTCAGCGCGGACCGTCTGATCGCCCTTACGGGCAACAACGCCTACGCCGGATTCACTGCTCCGAAACTTCTCTGGGTGCGCCGCGAGGAGCCATCTGTCTTTGCGAGAATTGCCCACGTTCTGCTTCCGAAGGATTATGTTCGGCGCCGCCTGACGGGGGCATTTGCGACGGACAAGGCAGGTGCGGGGGGCACGCTGCTCCTGGACCTGAGGCGACGCACATGGGCCCCCGAGGTACTGGAGAGTCTGGACATCCCGCTGGAGTGGCTTCCTCCGACGTATGAGGGGCATGAGATTACGGGCCGCGTGAATGCACGCGCCTCTGCGGAGACAGGTCTGCGCGAAGGAACACCGGTGGTGGCCGGCGGCGGTGACCAGGCCGCCCAGGCAGTAGGTGTTGGCGCCGTTGATCCGGATACGTGGGCCGTAACGCTGGGCACGTCCGGAGTCGTTTTCGCGCCGTGCCTTGAGCCTCGATTTGATGCGGCGGGCCGTGCGCATGCTTTCCCGCACGCGGTTCAGGGCCGCTGGCACATGATGGGAGTCATGCTGTCCGCCGCCGGCAGCCTGCGCTGGTATCACGATACGCTGGCAGCAGAGATGGAGTACGATGCGCTTCTGGACGAGGCAGCGGACGTCGAGCCGGGCAGTGGCGGCCTGACCTTTCTTCCGTACCTGACCGGTGAGCGCACACCCCATGATGATCCCCATGCCCTGGGGGCCTTTGTGGGACTTGCTCCCAGGCACACGCGCGGACACATGACCCGATGCGTGCTCGAAGGCGTGGCATTTGGGCTTCGCGACAATTTCGGGCTCCTGGAAGCGGCCGGATTGCCACTGCCGAATGAGGTCCGGATTTCGGGTGGCGGTGCGCAAAGTGCGCTTTGGCGCCAGATCATCGCCGATATAGTGGGTCTTCCGCTCGTGTCCGTGGAAGTGGCAGAAGGAGCGGCGCTGGGGGCAGCCGCGCTCGCCGGCGTAGGAGCCGGACTATGGCCCACAATGCGGAAAGCATGCGAGACGGTCGTCAGGGAGGGCGTGGTTACGGTCCCTGGCAGTGCCACCTGCAATGATTCCTACGAACGGTTCCGGGCATTATACCGTCATCTGCGGCCGTTTTTTGCTCCGGAGACTAGCGGTATTTGGACGAGTGGCGGTATGTGACGCCCCATGCGCCTAATGGAGCGTTGGCACGGGCCTCGATAGTGAGCTCACTCGGGCCGCGTTCGCGCAGCAGATAATAGCCGGCGCCAGCGACCATGGCCCCGTTGTCGATGCAGAGTTGGGCCGGAGGGCAAAACGTCCGGTAACCGCGCTCGCTGGCCGCATCATTTAGCGCATTGCGGAGAGCACGATTGTTCGCAACGCCGCCTGCCAGCGCAATGCGGGGCAAGTCTTCCGACTGAGCCACGCGCATGGTCTTGGTCACGAGGACCTCGATGACGGCCTGTTGAAAGCTGGCGCAAAGATCTTCCACGCACAGGCTGTCCCCTGACACTTCATGCGCTTCAATAGCGCGCACTACCGCAGTCTTCAGGCCGCTGAAACTGAATTCGAAGTTGTTGGCGCCAATCATGGGCCTCGGAAAACTGAATGCGCCCGGATCGCCTCTCTCAGCAAGTCTCTCGATCTCTGGGCCGCCGGGATAAGCCAGCCCCAGGCGCCGCGCTATCTTGTCGTAGGCTTCGCCCGCAGCATCGTCGCGCGTGTGCCCGAGGAGCTTGTAGCGGCCGTGGCCTTCGATTCGCAGAAGCAGCGTGTGCCCCCCGGCCACTGTAAGGCATAGAAACGGAAAGGGGAGTGTATCCTCGCGGCCCATGATGTTGGAATAAATATGCCCCTCCAGGTGGTGGATTCCCACGAGGGGAATTCCGCAGGCGAGCGCGACGGACTTCGCCGCGGCCACGCCCACCACAAGGGAGAGCAACAGCCCCTGGTGGTTCGAAACGGCAACGGCGTCTATATCTGCGAACCCTGCGCCGGCTTCTTTCATGGCAGCGTCCAGGATCACTCCCATGTTGCGCGTGTGCTCCCTGGCCGCAAGCATGGGCACAATGCCCCCGAAGCGCTCGTGCGCCAGGTGCTGCGACGAAATGACATTGGAGCGGATGCGGTGGCCATCTTCAACGAGCGCCGCACTCGTGTCATCGCACGTCGTGTCAATGCCCAGAATCAGCATGCGTCTGCGTCGCGTTCAAATAGCGAGGGCTGCAGGTATGCGGGCACCAGTTTCAGAGCTTCTTCTCCCTTTAGCCCGGGGGTTCGGGTGGCCACGCGCGCCATGGCCGCCGGACTCAGCCGGTCATGATGCTCTGGACGAATCGCGGGCTCAAGTGCCCGCAGTTTCGCCTGATGGGCATGGCCGTATTCCGCCACGAGCGGATTTCCTTTCCGGTGGGCCAGTTGCTTCTCCCAGCTTGCAAAGGGCATGACGGCCGGGCCTTCGGACCGCGGCTCATCTTCTTCGTGGCTGTACCAGGCGAAGTACACGCGATTGCGACCAGCACCCAGGATTATGCAAATCTCGCCGGCATGGCCGCTGTAGCATGCTGCCAGCACGTCAAGGCTGGAAACCGGGACCACCGGCACGTCCAGCACCTGGGCAAGCGTCTTGGCGGACGTGACTCCGATGTTGAGCCCGGTCCATGACCCCGGGCCCGTAACCACGGAGATGCGCGAGAAGTCCTTCATTCCTATCCCGAGCTGCTGTGCGAGAGCCCGGATTTGCGCGTGCAGGTGCGCCGAGGACCTGTCACGGCGCGAGGAAGCTGCCAGCACCTCGCTGCCTTGAGCCACCGCCGCCGTGCAAACGGCGCCGGATGTATCAAGAATCAGTGTCTGCATAGCCCGCGCATGCTTCGATGATGGACCCGTAGCGGGACCGCGCACCAACTTCCCGCACGTACAGGACGCGAGAATGGGTGGATGCGCCCGTTTCGAGCGTCACGGAAAGGAATTCCGGAGCCAGGTTCCCAAGATGGCGCGCAGCCCATTCAACGAGCACGATGGCATCCGGGTGTTCCAGTATTTCCGAAAAAAGCAAGGCATCGTGGTCTGTGAGCACTTCCAGCCGGTAGAAGTCGATGTGGTAGACGGTAAGGGGAGCATCTTCCAGCACATACTCATGGATAAGGTTGTAGGCCGGGCTCTTGACCAGAGCGGCGTCGAATCGGCCGAGGCCGCACACAATGCCCTTGGCCAGCCAGGTCTTGCCGGCGCCAAGCGGACCGTCCAGACCAACGATCGCAGGCGAAGGCAGCTGGCCGCCGAGCCAGCGTCCGAATCGCGCGGTTTCTTCCGGGCTTTGGGAGACAATGGAATGCACGGGTGCCTGGCAGCTTCGCCCAAGTTTTGTGTGTGCCGCAATCCGCGATATACTCCTTAGCGGGTCAAACGTGGCACGGGGCGCACCGTAGCCTGCATGCAATGGGAATTACATACTTCGCTATATATGACACGGGAACACACTATATTAATATGTGTTATGTTCTTTGTATGGCCAGGACTTACACATACCGCTGTACCCGTGTCCGCAAACCGCAACGCCGGGCGCTGAACGCGCTGCTTGCGCATCTGACGTGGCTGCGAAACGAATCAGTATGGCATTGCCGTCAGACGTACCGGGATGAGGGCACTACGCCGTCCTATTTCGATCTGTGCTCCGCACTGACCGAGGCGCGCAAGAC
>CAZXEU010000008.1:0-26947 GCA_964639665.1 uncultured Rhodothermaceae bacterium
AACCGGCTTCGATGTCCAGCTCGTCCTTCAGCTTCCCGATTCCGAAGTTGTGGACGAGCGGGACGTAGTGGGCATTGATCTTGGCGTGAAGGCGCCGTGTTCGCTGTCCAATGGAGCGCAGTATGCGCCCATCAAGTTGTCTGAGAAGAGGCGCAAGAAGGCCCAGCGGGCGCTCAGCCGTGCCAGGCGCCAAAGCAGGAATCGCGCCAGGAAGAAGATGGCGCTCTCCAAGGAGAGCAGGCGCATGGCCATCAGGCGGCGCCACGCCGCGCACAGGCTCACGGCCCACATCATCAAGCATCACTCCGCGAACATCGCACTCGAGGAGCTTCACCTTCAGAAGATGACGGCCAGGGGCAGCAGGCGCAAAAGAGGCCTTAACCGGTCCATGCTCGAGCAGTCCCTTGGCCTTATTGTTCGACAGCTTGCCTGCAAGGTTGAAAGAGCCGGAGGCAGGCTGGTTACCGTAAGTCCGCATAACACCACCCAGGCCTGCAGCGGCTGCGGTGGGATGCCCCGTGACAGGATCACGCTTGCCGTGCGCACCTATCGGTGCGTGCACTGCGGTCTTGTCCTCGACCGAGACATCAACGCGGCCAGGAACATCCGCAAGAAGGGCCTTGTGCTCTTCGGCAGGGCGGGAGGCCCTATGCATCGGGCGGAGGCAGCTACGGCTGTACACGCTGTGCCTCTGGCGCTGGAGCACAGTTCCGGCGGTAAGCACGGTCACGATGCAGGATCGTATAGGTAGGTGCCGGCGGCACTTACGTATATAATTCCCTGAGATTATATGCGATTGCGCGGGATTGCGCAAGAACTCGCAGCAGAACAAGGAAGCGCTGCCACTGCCATGCAGTACCGCGATACCGAAGCCACGCGGCCACGCGCGGTCTCGGCTGAGTCTGGCGGCGGGCCGGAAGGCCCTGGAAGGACTTCGGACTGCAGGCGGGCAGGGATTCTACACTCGCCATTCTGCGCAATAGGGAACCGTGGAGGTCGCGGAAGGGGTTCGGACCGTGCCGGATGGCTGATTTGCACCTGGCGGAAGTCCTTTGTTCCTTGCAGGAGCATTTCCGCAAGAAGCCGGAACTGGATGCATGATGAAGCACCGGCGGCGCCTGGCGCTCATACCGGAACTTGAATCCGAGGGGTGGCACCGTGCGGCTGACTTGGCCAGCCGTTTCGGCGTCAGCATTCGGACCATTTACAGGGATCTGGCCGCGCTGCAGCGCGAAGGACTGCCGGTCATGGCCGTACCTGGAAAGGGTTACCGCTTGCAGGCAGACTTCTTCTTGCCTCCCGTAACCTTGACCGCAGATGAAGCGGTTGTGCTCTTGCAGGCCATGCACCTGGCAGACAGGCGGAGGGCCATCACCCACCAGGCCGCCGCGGAATCGGTTCGCGTCAAGCTTCGCTCCGGGTTGCCGGACCGGCTGCAAGAATCGGTGCGCAGACTTGAAAACGCCTGGCAACTGGTTCCGATCAACCTGTTTGACGATCCCGAGGAACTGGTTGGCGTCGAGATCCTGAACCAGGCTCTCGTGGAGCGGCAAGCCATCCGCGGCAAATTGCGCAGCGGTCGCACGGTTGACCTCGAACCATACGCATTGAGTCACGTCGGAGGTGCCTGGCAGCTTGTAGGTCTGGATCGTGGCGGAGGCGTGGTGCGCCACTATCGACTGGCGGACATTGTGGAATTTCAGATTCTGGGAGACAGCTTCGAGAGACCGCCGGCCTATCGCCAGGTCAGAGTGCCTGAGCCCGCCAGGGAGAAAATAGCCGTGCGTGTGCAGTTCGGGCATCCGGCCGCATACTGTGTCAGGAAGGCTCCCTCGCCTTACTTGGTTTCCATGGAAGAGCTGCCCGAGGGGTTGATCCTTGAGCTGCAAGTAGATCGCGAGGCGGAACTCATGCCGTGGCTGTTGGGCTGGGGGGCACATGCACGCGTCTTGTCACCAGCCTCGCTCAAGCACAGGCTGGCTGCGGAGGCGGCAGCCATCGCCGACAGGTACAAGGACGAACCTGCGCTGCTTCGAATGTAAGGGGGCTTCTTGTGAAGGATCTTTTTGCCGAAGCTGAAGCGCGCCACCGCAACAGAGCTGCACCGCTTGCTGACCGAATGCGACCGCGGGAACTGGGCGAGTTCGAGGGTCAGGAGCGTATTCTGGGCCAGGGGAAGCTGCTGCGCCGGGCCATCAAGGCCGACAGGATCCGCTCCCTATTACTGTTCGGGCCTCCCGGCACGGGCAAGACGACGCTTGCGCGCGTAATAGCCCGCACCACGCGCGCGCACTTTGTTACGCTCAATGCGGTATTGTCCGGAGTAAAGGATATCCGCGTAGCGACCGAGCAGGCCGATGAACGGCTGCGCTTGCATGGGGGGCGCACCATTGTCTTTGTGGACGAGGTGCACCGTTTCAACAAGGCCCAGCAGGATGCCCTTCTGCCGAGCGTTGAAAGCGGTACGATCATCTTTATCGGCGCCACAACGGAAAACCCGTACTTCGAGGTCATAAAGGCACTGGTCAGCCGATCACGCGTCTTTGAATTCCGGCCCCTGGAGGAAGTCCACCTGAAGAAGCTTGCTATACGCGCCCTGTCAGATGCGCGGGGGTATGCGGACAGGCAGGTCGTGCTGGAAGATGAAGCGCTTGAGCACCTGGTCCGCACTTCGGGAGGCGACGCTCGCTCGCTACTCAACGCCCTGGAACTTGCTGTTGAAACGACGCCCCCTGATGCGGAGGGCGCCGTGCACATTACGCTGGAAATTGCAGAAGACAGCATCCAGCAGCGTGCTGTTCTGTATGACCGGGACGGGGATGCCCACTACGATACCATCAGCGCGTTTATCAAGAGTATGAGAGGCAGCGATCCCGATGCCGCACTGTACTGGATGGCACGGATGCTGTATGCAGGAGAAGATCCGCGCTATATCCTCCGCCGGATGCTGGTTTTTGCCGCCGAAGACGTGGGTCTGGCTGATCCCCGCTGCCTTCAGGTGGCCGCGAGTGCGGCGCAGGCATTCGAATACGTGGGTATGCCCGAGGGCCAGTACCTGCTTGCTGAATGCTGCCTGTACCTGGCCACGGCCCCCAAGAGCAATAGTACCAAGGCGTACTTCGGCGCCTTGCGGCACGTGAGGAGCGAGGACGGTGGAGCTGTACCAGATGCTCTCAAGGATGCTTCGAGGGATAGCTCGGAGCTTGGCCATGGAAAGGGATATCGCTACCCCCACGACCATGTCTACCACTACGTGCCCGCTCAGTATCTTCCGTCCGGCATGCTAGGTACATACTTTTACGAACCGGGTGCAATGGGTTTTGAGAAGTCCATTCGGGACCGGTTGGACTGGTGGCGCAAGCAAGATGCGGAAGCGGGCCTTGACAAGCGACGGCGACACTACGCGGCTGAAAAGCAGCATGACCAATAGCACATGCAGCGCTGGTTGAAGTTTGCCGATCGCGTGGACCGCCTCAACGGGCGCATCGGTCGGTTTGTCTCGTGGCTGGCATTGCTGATGGTGCTGGTTGGGGCCTACAATGCCGTGGTTCGTTACTTGGCCGGATTCTCAAGCATCGACGGCGATTCAGCCACGGGATTCGGCCGCGTTCTCCAGGTTATTGGCGAGTTGGCCCTTCCGCTCAATTCCAACATGTTTATAGAACTCCAGTGGTATCTGTTCAGCATCATCTTTCTGCTGGGTGCCGCATACGGCCTCCGGTGCGGTGCGCATGTGCGTGTCGATGTCCTGTACCAGCGGCTGTCGCCCCGCGACCGTGCGCGGATCGACGTACTGGGGGCTGCCGTCTTCCTGCTTCCTTTTTGCGCCCTTATGGCACTTGCCTCCTGGCCGTTTGTGGTGGAGTCCTGGGCTGTGCTTGAAGTCTCTCCTGATCCAGGCGGGCTTCCCCGCTATCCGCTGCTGACCGTCATTCCATTGGCATTCCTGCTGTTGGCGCTGCAGGGCGTGGCTCAGCTGGTCCGGAGCGTCTCGGCGCTACGCTCGACGGTCTCCGACAGCGCCACCACTCAGCCGTACGACCAACGTCATGGGATATGAGTGGCTTGCGCCGCTGATGTTTGCGGCGGCGCTCCTGTTCATTTTTTCCGGCTACCCGGTAGCGTTTGCACTGGGCGGAGTATCACTAGTGTTTGCCGTGATCGGCGTTCTGGTCGGTTACTTCGACTGGCACCTGATGCTCGCCCTTCCGGACCGTCTGTTCGGCATCATGTCGAACTATGTACTTCTGGCCGTGCCGTTCTTCATTTTCATGGGCACGATGCTGGAAAAGAGCCGGCTGGCCGAGGACCTGCTAAAGACGATCGGACTGTTGTTCGGTCCCGTCCGCGGAGGATTGGCTCTCGCCGTGGTATTCGTGGGTGCGCTTCTGGCCGCGGCAACGGGCGTGGTGGGTGCCTCGGTTGTTGCCATGGGCATGATATCACTGCCCATAATGGTCCGGTATGGCTACTCCAAAGAACTTGCCACTGGCGTAATCACCGCTAGCGGAACCCTGGGGCAGATCATTCCGCCGAGCGTCGTCCTGGTAGTATTGGCTGACCAGCTCGGAATCTCGGTAGGGGACCTCTTTATTGGAGCCCTGGTGCCGGGTGTTATCCTCGCAGGACTCTATGCCGCGTTCGCAGGTGCTGTGGCCCTCGTGCGGCCCGGCGCTGCGCCGGCCCTTCCCAGGACTGACCGGCAAGTCCCTGCGGCTGAGCTCGTCCGCCGCATCTTGCTGGTCATGTTCCCGCCACTGCTCCTGATCGTGATTGTGCTTGGCAGCATCTTTGCGGGAATTGCCACGCCAACGGAGTCCGGGGCGCTTGGCGCGGTAGGAGCCATTCTGCTAGCTGCACTCAACAGGCGATTGACCCGCACGGCCCTCCGGGAAACCATGGAGGAAACGGCCAAGCTGACCACCATGGTGTTACTGCTGCTGGTGGGCTCGACGGCCTTTGCTCTGGTATTTCGGGGGCTCGACGGAGGTTTCTGGATCGAGGACCTGTTGACGAGCTTGCCGGGCGGCGTCATAGGATTCCTGATTATCGCGAATCTGGCCATCTTCGTGTTTGGATTCTTCATTGACTTCTTTGAGATTGCTTTTATAGTGATTCCGCTGCTTGTAACGCCGGCGGCGACGCTCCTTGCTCCAATGCTCGGTGTACCGGCGGCGGTCGCACTGGTGTGGTTTGGCGTAATGGTAGGCATGAACCTCCAGACCTCCTTCCTCACGCCGCCCTTCGGATTTGCGCTCTTCTACCTCCGGGGCATCGCTCCGCCCGGAATCAGGACTACGGAAATCTACCGGGGCGCCGTGCCGTTTATTGGCATTCAGCTCCTGGGCCTGGTACTGATCATAGTGTTCCCGGAGCTGGTGCTCTGGGCTCTATGAGGCCTGGGCCGCCGGAGTCATTGCGGTTTCCCTTCCGAATGCCATTGCCGCATACGACCACTCCGCGGTAGCAGACCAGCGGTTGGACAGGTCGCGCCAGGCCAGGTAATCCTCAAGTATCGCAGCATAGGTCGGATCAGCGGCAGGCTCCCGGACAAGCTGCTCGGAGATTTCGGCCGCGGCGGCCATGATGTCTTCAGGAAACACGCGGAAACTGGTTCCACTCGCTACTAGCCTTTCATATGCCGGAGGATTTAGGGCATCGTAGCGCGCCAGCATGTCGAGGCTTGCTTCCTTGGCCGCCACGTCCAGCGCTTGCTGGTATTGGACAGGAAGCTCGCGCCAGGCCGCTTCATTGACATAGAACGACAGGTTGGCACCCGGCTCCCACCAGCCCGGATAGTAGTAGTTGGAAGCCACTTCGGCGAACCCAAGCTTTTCGTCATCGTAGGGACCGACCCATTCAGCCGCGTCGATCGTGCCGCGGTCAAGTGCCGGATAGATCTCACCGCCGGGAATCTGCTGCACGGTGACGTCCAGCGCTTCCATTACGCGTCCTCCCAGCCCCGGAATTCGCATGCGAAGGCCCTTCAGGTCCGCCATGGATCGAAGCTCCCGCTTGAACCACCCGCCCATCTGTACACCTGTGTTGCCGCCGGGAAAGTTGCGCACCCCGAAATCAGCCAGAACTCGGCGCGTCAGATCAAGGCCATTGCCATAGTACATCCAGGCGTTGAATTGCCGTGCCGAAAGGCCAAATGGCACCGTGCAGTCAAATACCAGGGCCGGATTCTTGCCCAGGTAATAGTAGCTCGCCGTGTGCCCGAGCTGGATTGTGGCCTTCTGGACCGAGTCCAGCACGGAGAATGCCGGGACGAGCTCGCCGCCCGGGAAGATCTGGATCTCGAATCTGCCCTCGGTAAGCGAGCTGACACGGTTGGCCAGAACCTCCGCGCCCCTGAAAATCGTGTCCAGTGACCGTGAAAAGCTCGATGCCAGCCGCCACCGCAACCTGGGCCCGCCCGTTTGGACGGCTGGAGCCTCGGTTGCAGCGCCGCCACAGGATGCGAGCACCAAGCCGGCGGATGCTCCCGCAGCGGCTTTTCGGACAAAATTTCGGCGCTTCATGGATCGCTTTGGCGCGTTTAGGGTGTGCAATCGCCGCGGCCTAACCCTTCGGGCGCAATGGCCGCATGACGACTTCGGAAATCAGGTAGTTCGGGGATGCCTCCAGGACGTGCACCACCGTGGAGGCGACATCGTCGGGGTGCATAGGATTGGGCGCCCCTCTTGAGCCGGCTCTACTGCCGAAGTCCGTGGCAACGGACCCGGGACAAATGCATGTCACCTTGATACCGTGGGCGCGAACTTCTTTCATCAAGGCCTCGCTGAAGCCGCGCAGTCCGAACTTGGTGGCGTTGTACGCGCTAAGGTTCGGATTGCCGACGAGACCGGCAATGGATGCTACGTTGACGATATGACCGCCGAAGCCACGCCGGACATTCTGGGCTTTCATGAGGGGGACGGCGAGGCGGGTACAAAGGAAGACGCCGGTAAGGTTGGTATCGACCTGCACTGCCCAGTCGCCTGGCTGCAATTCGTCCACCGGTCCAAATCTCCCAACGCCTGCGTTGTTAAGCAGGACATCGAGCCGGCCCTCATTTGCGCTCACGGCATCGAACGCCGCACGGACCTCGCCTTCAACCGTCACGTCGCATCGCAGCGGGACAAATGCTGCACCAAGCTGCGCCCTTGCGCGTTCGAGCCCGGGCATGCTCCGCGCCAAGCCGAATATCCGGGCGCCCCGAGCAGCAATCCGGCGCGCAAAGGCCAGGCCAAGGCCTTCGGTTGCTCCGGTGATGACAACAGTCTTTCCTTTCAGATCCATGGCTGCTTCATGACGAATGGGCGTTATACTAGGATGTGGGGTCGCTGTTTTGAATCTGATCGAAGGTGGTTCTCAACAGCGGCTCGGCTGCGCATGCAGGCTAAGTGGCTGGCACATCACCGCCTGGCGTGGGATCTCCCTTGCACCGGGGCGCGAACCTGTTGTAGTGGACGCTGCCTGGGCAGGTACAGCCGCCCGGATTCCGGCGGGCCACGCTGAGCATCTGTAGGGACATGCATCCAGAACATCGCCCCTTGCCTGAGCACATCGCCTGGACGAGCGATACACCGCTCGGCTTGGTCGTTGAGCGGGCGGAAGGTCCTTTCATAGAGCTGGTGGACGGGCGGCGGCTCATCGACTTTGTCAGCGGCATCGCAGTCTCGTCACTCGGACATCGTCATCCTCGCGTACTCGAAGCGGTGCGCAAACAGCTTGACCGGCACCTGCATGTAATGGTGTACGGAGAATTCGTCCAGAGGCCGCAGGCGGAATACGCACAGCTGCTATGCGCGCAGCTTCCGCCGACCCTGCAGTCCGTGTACTTCACGATGACAGGAACGGAGGCCAACGAGGGGGCTCTCAAGGTCGCAAAGAAGTTCACGGGCCGCAGCAAGCTCATCGCCTTCAGCGATTCATTTCACGGCGACACGCACGGTAGTTTGAGTGTGACGGGCCGGGCCGTTTACCGAGAGCCATTCCAGCCACTGCTGCCGAACGTGGAGTTCTTGCCGTTCGACGACGAGGCGGCGCTGCATGCTATCGACGACGAAGCGGCCTGCGTTATAGCCGAGCCCATCCAAGGGGAGGGGGGCATGCGGGTACCTGCAGAGTCATGGTTGCGAAAGCTCCGGGATCGTTGCACGGAGGCCGGTGCTCTGCTCATATTTGACGAGATCCAGACCGGATTTGCCCGCACCGGATCGCTCTTCGCTTTCGAAGGCGCCGGAGTCGTACCGGATATTCTGACCCTCGCCAAGGCGATGGCGGGCGGCATGCCGCTCGGCGCCTTTGTAGCCAGCCCCGAAATCATGGACGCCCTGCGCCGCGATCCCCCGCTGAGCCACGTTACGACCTTTGGCGGACATCCAGTCTCGTGTGCAGCTGCGCTTGCTACGCTGCGCGTGATACTGGAGGATGACCTTGCGGCAAGCGCGCGGACCATTGAAGATCGCGCGCGTCAGAGGCTGCGTCACCCTCTCATTCGTGACCTGCGCGGGCGAGGAGCCATGCTGGGCATGGAATTGCCGGATGCCACTTTGACCGTGAAGGTGGTTCGTCGCTGCCTGGACGCCGGCTTGCTGCTTGGGTGGACGCTGCACGCCGGTTCCCTTGTTCGCCTGGCTCCTCCGCTCAATATGCCTGAAGACGTGCTGGACGAGGCGCTGGAGATTCTGATAGGATCTCTGGAGGAGGAAGAGCTCCTGCTATGAAACCGGAATCAATCGCGGCAGGTCACCCGGGAGACGATCCATTGCCTGACCTTGGAGGTGGCGCGAGCGCGCCTCTTACGTGGGTCGCGTATGCTTTCAGTGCGCGTTTTCTTGCATAGGCATGCTCAACCACGGGATAGGGATAGTCGCGGCCAAGAACCACTCCTGCCCGCTGCAGCGCGGACGCTGGGGCGATCCACGGCGCGTGAATGTGGGCATCAGGCAGTCCGGCAAGCTGCGGGACCCACTTTCGCAGGTACACGCCCTCGGGATCGTAGCGCCGGGACTGAAGAACAGGATTAAAGACGCGAAAATAGGGCGCGGCGTCGACTCCGGTACCCGCAGTCCATTGCCATCCCGCGCAATTGTTTGCCGTGTCTGCATCCACGAGATGGCTACTGAACCAGGCTGCGCCGATTCTCCAGTCCGTGAGCAGGTGCTTGGTCAAAAACGATGCTACCACCATGCGTGCACGGTTGTGCATCCAGCCGGTGGCCAGCAGCTCGCGCATGCCCGCGTCGACAAGAGGATAGCCGGTGGTGCCGTGCCTCCAGCTATGCAGTTCGGCGGCGTTTATGCGCCAGGGCATCCGGTCAAATGATGTGCGCAGGTTTTCGGTGGGCAGCTGCGGGTTATAATGCAAGAGGTACCTGCAGAATTCGCGCCACATGAGCTGCCGAAAGAATGCGGTCTCGCCGCCTTCCGAATCGAGGTTCGCCAGCGCACTGGCAATTTGCCTCGGGCCTATCTCACCAAAGTGCAGGTGAGGCGAAAGGCGACTGGTTCCACCAAGGCCCGGATAATTCCGCTTCTGGGCGTAACCTGCGATTACCTGCTGGACAAACGCAGTGAAGCGATCGTATGCGGCTGACTCTCCCGGACGCCATACCGCGGCATAGTCCCGCGCCCCTGATTGCAGCTGCCACGAGTCCAGCGATTCGCTCGCGGGCCAGGTGTCTGGCGGCGGCAAATCCCGGGGCGGGCTCAGAGGCGCATCAATCGTGCGTTTCCGGCACTGGCGCCAGAACGCCGCAAATACCTGATACGGCTTGCCCGAAGGCGTCGACACATCCCACGGCTCCACCAGCGCGCCGGCGTTGAATGGCATTGCTTCGCAGCGCAGTTCCCGGCAGAGGGCCTTGACGTCTGCATCCGCCTCCATCAGCTGCGGTTCGTAGCGGCGATTCCAGGTAACCGCAGCGGCCAGCGTCTCCTTAATGAAAGCGGCGAGGACATGCTTGACAGGTCCCCGTCGGAAGGTCAGCCTGCTTCCCTTTCGCGCCAGGTCTGCAGCCAGCGACTCCAAACTACCGTGGAGCCACCAGCGCGAGGCGATCTGTTCCGGCGGATCTTCTGCGGTCTCGTCCAGGATGTAGATCGGCAGCACCGGGCCTCCACTACGGGCAGCCCAGCGGAGCGCAGGATTGTCGGCCAGACGCAGATCGCGTCGGAACCAGACCACGACGGGGGCTCCAGGCGCCATCAGTCCGGACCGGGGTTCTTGCGCCGGCACTTACAATTCCAGTCTGCGTGCCGACTCGCACCGCTCTTCCTGCGCGGCCGCCGGGGCCGTGATGCGAGCGGCCGCATCTGCCATCACAGGTCAAATGAGCGCTGCCTGGGCTGCAGGCGTTAGCAGCGCTGCGGTTCGCGCGGAGGGGGAGGGATTCGAACCCCCGGTACCTTTCGGCACGCTGGTTTTCAAGACCAGTGCATTCGACCGCTCTGCCACCCCTCCGACAGTGGCGTGCGATTCCTGCGTCGGCGGAGAGGGTGGGATTCGAACCCACGATGAGCTTTTGACCCATACTCCCTTAGCAGGGGAGCGCCTTCAGCCGCTCGGCCACCTCTCCGATGTTCGGACGTGTCCCGCAAACCAATCGAGCCGAAGTACCCGAAGAAGCCTAGCCCTGTTCCAGCGCGTTGGCGCCACTGATGATTTCCAGGATCTCGGTGGTGATGGCGCTTTGCCTCGCGCGGTTGTATTGCAGGGTCAGCGCGCGCAGCAATTCGCTGGCATTGGAAGTGGCATTGTCCATGGCCACCATTCTCGCACCCTGCTCCGCCGCGTTGGATTCCAGGAGTGCCCGCCAGACAGCATAGTTCAGGTATCGCGGCACGAGGATATTGAGTATGGTCTGCGAATCGGGCTCAAACAGGTAATCGGCTACGTAGCGATCCTTCAATTCGGGTTGCTCAAAGCCTTCGCTCTCCATGACCGGTGTCAGAAACTGCGCGGCCGGGATGGGAAGCAGAGGCTCGACGATGCGGTTTTGCGCTATGGTGTTCTTGAATTCATTGTACACAAGGCAGACTTCGTCCCATCTCCCTGATCCGAAGCCCCCTACAGCAGTTTCCCCCACGCTTTGTGCGGTATCGAAGGTCAGATCCCGAAAGATGCCGCGATAATCGCCAACGAGCGCATAGCCACGCTTCTGGAAATGCTCGTGACCTTTGCGGCCGGCCGCCAATATAAAGGGATGCTTGGCCTTGTGCCGGTCGATGTACTGTTCCGCAGTCTTGATAATGTTGCTATTGAACGCCCCCGCCAGGCCTCGGTCACCCGTTATCACGATTAGCAGCACGGCATCTACTTGCCGTCGCTCCACAAACAGCGGATGCGCAGCAGGGGTCACCTTTCCCTGTGACTTGAGGTGACCAATTATTTCACCAATCTTGAAAGCGTAGGGTCGGGTCTTGAAGATGTTTTCCTGCGCGCGGCGCAGCTTGGCGGCCGCCACCATCTTCATGGCCCGCGTTACCTGTCGGGTATTCTCTACCGAACTGATGCGAATGCGGATGTCGCGCAGCGTTGCCATGCCTAGCGCGCAGCGTACAATTCGGCCAACCGCATGGCTTCTTCCCGGAAGGCAGCCTTGGCTTCCTCGCTCAGCTTGCCGGTATCCCGAATGCTCGCCAGGGCTTCCGGCTTACGACTCCGGAGGTTTTCCAGCAATTCGCGCTCGAACCCGCTCACGTCCGACACCTCAATGGTGTCCAGAAGGCCTTCGCTGCCTACCGATATGGCAGCGATTTGCTCTTCAACAGGCACCGGCGCGAATTGGCCCTGCTTGAGGATTTCAACCAGTCTCTGGCCACGCCGGATCTGCCGCTGGGTTGCCGGATCGAGATCGGAGCCAAACTTTGCAAACGCCTCCAGGGCGCGGTATTGGGCCAGATCGAGCCGCAGCATGCCGGCGGCTTGCTTCATAGCCTTGATTTGTGCGTTGCCCCCGACGCGGCTGACCGAAATCCCAACGTTGATGGCTGGTCGCACACCGGCGTTGAACAGGTCCGGTTCAAGGTAGATTTGCCCGTCCGTAATGGAGATGACATTGGTAGGGATATAGGCATCAACAGCGCCGGCCTGCGTTTCAATCACCGGAAGTGCCGTCAGGGAGCCTCCTCCCTTTACCTTGCCCTGCAATGAAGGAGGCAAGTCGTTCATCTGACGGGCTATTTCCTCGTTCGATGAAATCTTGGCAGCTCGCTCCAGGAGCCGGCTGTGCAGGTAAAAGACGTCCCCGGGATACGCCTCTCGGCCGGGCGGACGGCGCAGCAAAAGAGACACCTGCCTATAGGCGACGGCCTGCTTGGAAAGGTCATCGTAAAGCACAAGGGCGTGGCGCCCGGTGTCGCGGAAGTACTCGCCTATGCAGGCCCCGGCAAAAGGTGCTATGAACTGCAGCGGGGCGGCCGTTGAAGCAGGCGCATTGACGATCACCGTGTAGTCCATCGCGCCGTGGTCCTCGAGGGCCTTGGCAACCTGAGCGACCGTTGAGGCCTTCTGGCCTATGGCCACGTAAATGCAAAATACCGGCTCGTCAGTATCGTGCGTGCTTGCCTGGCTGATGATTGCATCAATAAGGACTGCCGTCTTGCCGGTCTGGCGATCGCCGATGACGAGTTCGCGCTGACCCCGCCCGATTGGAATCATGGAGTCGATGGCCTTGATCCCCGTAAGAAGCGGCTGTGAGACGGGTTCCCGGTAGATGACCCCCGGGGCCTTGCGCTCAAGCGGCATTTCGCACGTTTCTCCCGTTAGCGGACCCTTGCCATCAAGGGGATCGCCCAGAGGGTTTATTACCCGTCCGAGCATGGCTTCACTCACCTGGATGGACGCGATGCGGCGCGTGCGCCGGGCCTCATCACCTTCCTTGACGGCCTGCACATTGCCGAATAGCACGGCACCAACATTGTCCTCTTCCAGGTTCAGGACCATCCCCGATACCTTCCGTTCGGGGAAATAGATTAATTCGCCGGCCTGAACATGGGACAAGCCGTAAAGCCGCGCAATACCGTCACCCACCTGCAGTACTGTGCCCACTTCGTAGACATCCGTTTCAGGATGGAATGCACGCAATTCGCGTCTAAGGACCGAGGTAACTTCGTCGGGTTGGATTGCTGTTGGCATAGTCGCTCTAGTCTTGCAGTCCGGCTACCTGCGCCTGCGACATGCAATTGCGCAGACGTTCCAGCTGGTGGCTTACGCTGCCATCGAATACTGTGTCGCCAATTCGCACCACCATGCCGCCCATCAGTGTGCTATCCGTATGGATGTCCAGGCGGATACCGTGTCCTGTATGCTGCTCAAGGGCGGCCATCAGGTCGGCCTTCTGGCGCTCGGACAAATCGAGGCACGTTCGCACTTGCGCGGTCAGTACGCCGGACTCGGCATCACACAAGCTGGCATAGGCAATTGTCATCTCCGGCAACTGGTTCTCTCGTCTTCGCTCGATTACCAGCCGCAGAAATTGCATGGAAAGCGGGTGGAGCCGCTCGGCAAAAACAGCCCGGACAGCCGCAAATTTGGCTTCACGCTCCAGGACAGGACTTTGCAGGCTTGCCGCAAGTGCAGGTGATTGCTCCAGTGTTGCCCCTATCAGGCGCATGTCGGTGCCTATGCGGGCCTCGCCTGCAGCTTCCTCGTAGAGGGCTCTGGCATATCTCTTCACAACGCTTTGCTCGCGCATGCCGATCAATTGGAGCGAAGTTCGTCCAGAAAGGAATCCACGAGGCCACGTTGCCGCGCCTTGTCGAGGTTGGCCCGAATGATCCGCTCGGCCGCCTCTATCGCAAGGTTTGCCACTTCCTGTCGCAAGGCTTCAAGGGCCTGCTCCTTGCCGCGGCGAATCTCATCCTGTGCCTGCGCGTGCAGCTGACTTATTTCCTGCCGCGCGCGAAGCAGCTCGTCGGCCTTCAGGCGTTCGACCTCCTCCCGCGTAGAGCGTAGCAGGCGCTGGGCTTCAAGCTCCGCTTCGCGGCGGATCCGCCTGTTATCCTCCTGTACCTTTCGACTCTCTTCCAGAGCCTTTTCCGCGCGGCTGATCGACTCGTCTATCTTCTTTTCGCGAGTCTCGAGAGCCTCTGTTATTGGTCCCCAGGCAAAGCGCCGAAGCAACCAAAGCAATACGAGGAAGACTACGGTCAGCCAGACTACGAGTCCCGGATTGGCGCTCAGCAGGCTTGCGGCGAAGAAAGGGGTCACGGTCAGGCCCCGCCGCTTTTGATTGTCAGAAGAAAGGTGATCACAAGGCCGAACAATGCCACACCCTCGATTAGGGCGGCGGCAATGATCATGCTTTGCCGGATATCGTCTGTAGCCTCAGGCTGCCGGGCCGTGCCTTCCATGGCCGGTCCTGCAAGTCGCCCGATTCCAATGCCTGTGCCGAGGGCGATCAGCCCAGCTCCCAGGCCGGCTCCGAGCCATGCCAATGCAACGGATTCCATAGTGATTTGGGGTTTTGATGTTAGTGGACAACGTGTGCGAAAAAGCGCTAGGCGTGGGAGTGCTCCGGATGCGGATGCTCAGCGATGGCCATGCCGATAAACAGCGCCGACAGAAACGTGAAGATGTAGGCCTGAATAAATGCGATCAGGATTTCCAGGAGATTCACAAATAGCGTAAATGCGATGCTTACGGGCGCAACTCCATAGCCCGCCAGTGGGCCAAAGAGGTCCCCGAAGGTAAAAATCAGGCCGATCAGGCTCAGGATTACCAGGTGGCCCGCAGTCATGTTGGCAAACAGGCGAATGGCCAGTGCTATAGGCTTTGTGAACTGCCCCATGATCTCCGTGGGGATGAGCAAGAATCGGATCGGTACCGGGATACCCGGCGGCCAGAAGATATGCCGCCAATGGTCTCGTGAACCGTTAACCTGCGTCAGCACAAATGTGCACGTGGCAAGCACCGATGTGAGCATCAGATTAGACGTGGCGGTGGCTCCAAAAGGCACAAGGCCCAGCAGATTGCATGTCAGGATGAAGAAGAATACGGTCAGAAGGAAGGGCAGAAACGGCTTGTAGTCCTTCCCCAGCCCTGATTTGGCCACATTGTCTCGAATGAAGAGCACCAGGGTTTCGAACAGATTCTGGAACCGGCCGCGTGGTGCTGTCTCGCGCCCTATGCCCGACTTGTAGATTTGTGCCAGGTGCACAAACAGAATCAGGACAATAGATGCCCCCAGGATGGCGAATACGAGATGCTTCGTTACCGAGAAGTCTATGATGACTGCTCCCGATGATGCCGAAAGATGGGCATCCAGATGAGCGCCGGAGGCTATAAGATCTTCCGTGGCGTCGCCAAGGGGGCCATCGGACTGGTCGTCCTGAGCGTGGCCATCAGCAGAAAAACTGCCGGACCGGAGCGCGGCTGCCGTGCTGAAATAGGCCTTCAGACTCAGCGAGCCGCCTTCGCTTCGCACGAGGAAGATTCGCGGCAATTCAAGCTTCGCGAACGGCTCAAAATCGAGATAGTATGCATCAGCTGTATGGTGCAGCGGGTCGAACTCATCCTCGGCCGCGTCCGCGGGGCTGACAGGAAGCAGGACAGTGCAGAGGACGGCGAACGACGCCTTATCCAGAAATCTCATTCTTGCGAACTGCGAGCCATCGGATTTCCAATCCGATACCAATTACCAGGAACACCAGAAAGGCACTCAGAAATGGTATCCTTTGCACGGGCAGCAAGAGGACAATGGCAGCTATCGCCCCGAGGGCGACCGCCATGCGTCCGAGCATGCCTCCGAATACTATGATCATGAACACGCGCTGATTCTGACGCAGCGCCGACTTGGTCACCAACATGCTTGAGGCTGCGTAGAGGAGACCCAAGGCACATCCGGCGCCTACACTCCCCCACCACGTTGCAAGTCCCATCATGCGGGCCAATCAAACACGCCAGCGCCAATCGGGAGCCTGCCCGGCCGACAATCAGGGGTGAATTCTATGTGAATGAAGCCGGTGAGGGGCTACTTGCGGCCAGGGCGAAACACTCCCGCGACGTACAGCAGACGCACGAGAACGAAGACGATGCCGGAGACCGCTCCGCTTACCAGCATCCAGGGCTCCGTTCCCAGCTTACGGTCTGCCAATAACCCGGCGCCGACACAGACAACCATGGTCATGGCCACCTGAATGCCAAGACTGACGTGCCGCGAGGCCGCCAATGGGATCCCACGTCCTTTTCTGGAACTCCGTTCATGCACCGAAGGCTACGAAGCGGCTGCCCTGGATACGTCATGGCGCAGCATGTCCAGCTGTGCCACCGTTCCGCTTTCCTTGGATTCGGCTTCTCTCTTGACGATCTGGCCGCTGTGTCCCATTTGACACTCTCCGTTGAAAGTGGCCCCTTCTTCAACGATGAGCCTCGATGACTTGATGGTCCCTTCAACAACAGCCGAGCTGGACAGGAACACCCGCTCTGAAACGATCAGGTTTCCTTCCACACGCCCGGCTATCTTCGCGTGATCGCTCTGGACTTCACCGTCGATGCTTCCCTCGCTGGCCACGATGCAGCAACCCTTGATCCGCAGCTGACCACTCACACGGCCCGACACTCGGATATCCGACTCCGCGGAAATGATGCCTTCGATCTGCGTGCCCTCGGCAATTATGTTCACTTTCGGGGATGCGGTTGCCGAAGAATGTCTTTCAGCCATGGGATCCGCATCGGCGCTGTTTCCAAAGAGGGCCATCGGAGTGCTCATCAGGTTTGTGAGTGTGTACGCCGCAAAATGGGGAGTGTTGCTGGGCTACCGTGCCACGGATTGGGAGGTTCTTTGGCGTAGGGTATCCGGAATGTAGAGCGTACTTGCGACAATTTCCTACAGGTCCAGCAGGTAAAGGCTCGGATCTTGCGCAAGGCCGTTGTTCCAGATCTCCAGATGCAGGTGTGGACCGGAAGAATACTCTCCCGTATCGCCGCTCGCGGCAATGGCTTCCCTTTGCCTTACCCGGTCTCCCACACGCTTTAGCAGCCGCTGGTTGTGCTTGTAGACCGACACGAAGCCATCCGCGTGCTGGACGGCTATTTCATAGCCACCCGTCTGGCTCCAGTCCGCGAATACTACATAGCCGTCTCCGATTGCGCGCACCGGCGTCTCCAAGCTTGTAGCAATGTCAATGCCGAAGTGTCCGGCTCGAGCGTCGAAGCCGCGCGCCAGAAAGCCGCTCACCGGTGCCAGCGTCGGGAACTCCAGGCTGGTAAGGTATTGTCGGCTGTCCGGCACCAGGAGAGCGGAAGTTTCCGTCGCGGCGGGCATCTGCGATACGGTCAGGGCCGGCTGTTCGTGGTCCGGCCAGTTCTCGGATACCGAAACGGCGAAGCTCTGATTGAACCCGGTGTCAGGCGCCTGTGAGCCATCGCCTTCGGGTTGCTGCCCCTGCAGCTCGCCGGTAAGCAGCACGCGGAGCTGCGCCAGGTATTGCTCCTGCACGGCGAGTGAGTCTTCGAGAGCCGACAGCCTCATTTCCGTCAGCGTAGCCATGCGCCGTGCATCTGACGTGCAGCGGCCCGGTACCAATGCTCTCATCGGCGTATATGCCAGGAGTACAAATACAATGGCAAAGTAAAGGACAAGGAATATGCCTAGTGCGACGCGCACATGGTTTGGCTGGACCTGGTACAGCCGGGACTGGATGGTCGGATCATCGTCCACGACAATGATCGTGCGCGTGGATTCCGTACGGTCGACAAGGTCGCGGCCGAATTGCCAGTTGTGAATCAGAAGCCTGATAATGGAGCCGAACACGTGTTTGTGATTCAAGGTTGTCGTGCAGACTTGGCGCCTAAGGTGGCCGCCTGGGCTACCCGCAGAGGCTCCACGCCGATCCGTATGCCTAGCAGAACTTGATGGCCCTTACGCTTTCCGACCCGAGCTGCTCGTTTAGCCGGCATAGCCATTCACTACGGCGCATGTGCAACTCCTGGCGCCAGATTGCAGACGAGAGCCGCACGTAAAGCGTACCGCCCTTGACCCAGGTTTGGTCCGTTACACTGTTGATGCTCGGTCCTGCAATGGCAGACCACGCGTTGACTATGCGGACTTCCTCGATTCCCTTGCGCAATCCGAGACGATCAATCGCTGCGCGGAGCGCGGTGCCAATGTGTTGCGCCATACTTTATGATCGGGTCATCGATTGCATACTAATTTCGTCAAGATTCCGGCGCGCTTCAACCTGCTCAAACCGCCCCAAGGCTTGGGCGTTCACCGACTCCATGGGTAGCTCGCTACAGGCTCCTTGCGGGCGGTACGCTCCGTCACCTACCGGACCATTGCACGTCGGCGGTGCAAGGACTGCGCTTGCAGCGTGGTTGTCTGTGCACGCCGCGGGAGGCACCTTCCTCTTACGGATGGAAGACCTGGACAGCCTTCGAGCGGTTCCGGGAATGGCTGAAGACATCCTGGAGGACCTTGACTGGCTGGGTATCGACTGGGACGCTGGTCCTGATTCGGACGCGTCCTACGTGCAATCCCGGCGAGCAAGGCTGTACGAGGAAGCCCTTTATTCCTTGTGGGTCCAAGACAGACTCTTTCCCTGCGCACATTCTCGTAAGGACCTTCGCCGGCTGGCGACGGCTCCCCACGGAAGTCCTCTCGGTTCACCATACCCGGCCGCGCTGCGCCCGCAACGACTTGCGCCCGACTGGTTCAGGCGTTACCAGGACGGCCAGACTTCCCTGCGCTTCAAGGTGTCGGGCAATCCTGTCATGTTTGAGGACCGCGTGCACGGCACCGTGTGCGAAAACGTCTCGGAGTCTGTGGGAGACTTTGTTGTCAAGCGGCGTGATGGCGTGTATGCCTATCAGCTGGCAGTTGTGGTCGATGACCTCCAGATGGGAATTACCGAAGTCGTGCGGGGTCACGACCTCATCACGTCGACGGCCCGGCAGATCCAGCTCATTGAGGCGCTTGGCAGCGCACCGCCCGCCTACGCCCATGTACCACTGGTCGTGGCGCCTGACGGCACCAAGCTCTCCAAGCGGCACGGCAGCCTTGCAATACGGGCGCTGCGTGCAGAGGGAGTGCGCGCTGGTGACTTGCTGGGCTATCTGGCGTATTCATTGGGGCTACGCCCTGAACCTTCGTTCTGCCGGGCTGCCGATCTGGTGGCCGAGTTTTCCTGGCAACGCGTGCGCAAGGACCCCTGGGTGTTCCCGGGCGGTACTTTCGCCCGTAAGGGTACCGCATGGCACCGTGTTACTTCGGCGTAAGCGGTCGCGACTTTCCGATTAGAGGCACTTGTATGGGTATTCGACTGGTCAGTATACTTTCGGCAGTGCTCCTGTTGCCGACTGCAGGGGAGCTGGCGGCTCAGGACACGCTCCATGTAGGGCTTCGGGATGTCATTGAGCAGGCACTTGGAGCCAGTCCGGAGTTAGGCACCCTGCGGGCAGACCAGGATTTCGCGGAGGCCCGTAGCGACCTGGCGCGGGCCGGACGATTCCTGACAGATTTCAGCAGCAACAGTGCTCTTTCCCTGGCGCCGGGTGTAAGCAACCCCAACGGCGTAGATCCCCAGGCGCTGTATCTGGATCCTGCCGTGCGCAATGACTTCTCCAGCCTCGCACCGTTTGCATATGCAGATGTGAGCCTCGCGCAGCCGCTGTACACGTGGGGACAATTGGGTGCTAGTCTCGAAGCCGCGGCCTACGGCGCCGATGTAGCGGCTGCGGCAGTAGCCGGAAAGGAGCGAGAAGTTGCGTTGCGAGCCGCCGAACTTTATTTCAGCGTGCTTCTGGCAGAAGACTTTGTGCGGCTGACCGGCCGGGCTGGAGACATCGTCGAGCAGGCGAAAAGCGAGATCGCCCGGCTGCTGGAGGAGGGCAGTCCGGATGTTGACGAAGCCGAGCGCTATCAGGTATTGATTACGGAACAGGAATTCGGTCGCCGGGTGGCGGAAGTGGCCGAGCAGCGAGAGGTTGCGTACGCCGGGCTTCGCCGTCAGCTAATGCTGCAGGAATCGATCGCGCTGGTCCCCTCAGATATGGCCCTGGAGCCGCTGACGTTCGAATTGGACGATCTGGGCTCGTATATGGCGGCGGCACTCGAGCGGCCAGTGGTGCAGCAGGCCCGTGCCGGTTTGGCAGCACGCAATGCCCTGGTGCGCGCTGCACGGGCAGACTATTACCCCCAGGTCGTGCTGGTTGCCTCGGCCAGCATTAGCGGAGCGGCCGGTAGATACCGCCAGCCCAATCCGTACGTGAGCGACGGGTTTCGAGCTGCGCGTGCACGCACGGGAGTCGGCATCCGGCAGAAGCTGAACTTCGCCCAGACCCGGGCAAAGGTTGCCCAGGCTCGCGCTGAACTGGAGGCAGTCGATTACCGGCTGCAGGCTGCAGAACAGTACGTATTGTTTGAGACGGAAGCGGCGTGGCGCGAGGTTCGGGTCAAGCAGGCAGCACTGGTGGCCCAGGACTCTTCCTTGGCCATAACCAAGGAGTGGCTTCGCGTGGAGTACATCAATTTCGACCTGGAGCTGGGCGACACGGAAAACCTGGTCAAGGCCGTGCGGGCAAACCTGGAGCTTGAGGCTCGTTACCTGGAAGCCGTACGCGATTACAACATGGCTGTGTTCAGGCTTCTGGCCGCTGCCGGGCTGCTGCGAACCGGAGGCGCCGCAATCCTGTTGGAATGATCCACCTGCTTTAGGAAGAAGATGAAGTCTCTCTGTGGCCGACCGGCGTTGGTCTTTGCGGCGTGTTCCTTTTTTACGGCATCGGCGATGGCGCAGGGCTCCGCCAGCGAGGTTCGGCAATTCCTTGAGCAGCGGGACCTGCAGATCAAGGCTGCAGTAGGCGCGCTCGAGACCGAAGACTCAAGCCAGAACCGCGAGCGTGCTGCCGAACTCATAAACGAGCGCATCGACTTTGCCGAAATGGGCCGGCTGGCGCTGGGCCCACACTACGAAGACCTGTCAGCGGCGGACCAGGAGCGCTTTGTCTCGACTTTTGCGGCGATCGTCAGATCGCAGGCCCTTTCCGATCTCAGCGTCTACCGCGCTAGCGTGACCTACGATTCTGTGCGCGTAACGGGAGCGAACGCCTTTGTACGAACCCGTGCAAACGTGTCCGGGACGATGCTTGAGGTCGATTATCTCCTTTACCACCAGGAGGATGGCTGGTGGCTTTACGATATAGTAATCGACGGCGTAGGAACGGTCGACGGCTACTCCGTCTCGTTCCGGAGTTATATCCGCAAGCGCGGGTTCGAACGGTTCATGCAGAGCCTTGAGAACCGGTTGAGCAGATTGGGCCAGCAGCCTTAGCGCGAGGGCGCCCCAGCGCAGGGGGGCGTATCTTTCTCGCGTTGCTTTCAGCCCATTGGCGCGTGGGGAAAGAAGGATACGTACTGCATTCGTACGGCAAGGAGGCATACCTGCGTCACGCGCTGACGTGCTTGGTGACGCTGCGTCGGCATGACAAAGATCGTCCGGTGGCCTTGTACTGCTCCGACAGGCACCGGCATGTTCTGCGCAGGCAGGGGTTACTCCGCCTCTTTAGCCTGGTCGAAGTTCTTCCGGCGGAGCATCGCTCGATCGTCGGATTCAAGCACCATTTGCACCGGTTCATGCCATTCGACCGATGCCTTTACACAGACTCCGATATGGTCTGGTGCCGGAATCCGGATCCGCTCTGGACCCAGCTCTCTGTTTATCCCTTTACGGCTACGGGCCTTGAGCGCGCCGATTTCTATTTTGGGGGGCCAAAGAGCCTGAGCGTGATCGGAGACGTGTTGCGCAACAGGCGCCAGCGCACGCTGGCCGCCTTTGGCCTGACGTACTTGCCGCGCGTACAGGCCGGCATGATATATGCCCGGGACCGTGCGAGTGCGCGCAGTGTATGTGCCGAAGCGTCCAGCTTCCTCGCGCGGCACTCCGAGACCCATTTTCGTACGCGATTCAGCGAGGGCCGCGCCGAGGAGTCCTGTGAATGGAGTTTGGCGATGGCGATGAGCAGGCTGTCTCTGCCAACCTATCCGTGGTATCAGGGGCTGAACAGTCCGCAACTGGACTACATTCCCGGCATGACAAAGCACACCAGGGATTTTGAGGAAGTCTCCTGCCTCTACTATTGCGACCGATTCATCTACGAAATCAGGGGCCTACGCAACGAACGAATCCGCTCTTTCCTGCTGAGGGCTTTCAGCCGTCTTTTGCGGCGCAAGGACTGGCTTCATGTTACGCCCTATGTCCTTCACTTCAGCTGGCTGCACGCCAAGCGTCCATTCCACATGCTGGCGGACAGGATCTGGGCTGACGTGACGGCTTCCGGATAAGGGCTCAGCTTCTGGTGGCCAGGTGCCAGAAGAAGCCGAAATTGTTTGCCGCTTCCTGCCACAATGCCAAGGTCAGCAGGCCGCCCAGAAGAAGCACCACGGCAGGGTTGCATACGGCCAGCACGACCAGTGTGCTTCGACGAACCGAGCACACCGCGCCGAAATCCAGCGTCACGCGTACGATGGAAATGAAGGTGGCAAGTATCCAGGCTGCGCACAGCGCAATCATCACGGCGCCGGCCGTGGGCGGAGCAAGAGAGGGTACAGCCAAGGCGAGGCAAGTCAGTATGGGCTGCGCCCAGAAAGTCCAGGTTACAATGGTCAGGGTTCCCTTGAACCTGACTGGGCTGAAGGCCGCAAGGCCGGCAGCCCAGACGATTGCAATCGTGGCGCTGATCAGGGCCAGGACCAGCACCAGTGGCCAGGTTTGCTCCTGCATGTACACCGCGATCAGCTGAAGTCTTTCCGGCATCGCGGCGATCAGGAAGGCGATGGCCGGCTCATGCCCGAGCGCCTCCAGAAGCACGCTTCCAAAGACGCCAGCGCAGAGCGCCACTACCGCAAGTGCGGGAAGGGCTATCCGCAGGCGGAGCTCCCGTCCGTCACGCAGTGAGTCGCGATAGAATCCGTGCCTGACAAAGTAGCGGCGGAGCAGGTCGCGAAAGCGGCTGGACAAGGCGAAACAGGCGGAGAGCAGCCCGATGGTGATCCACCCCATCACGAGGTTCCAGGGTGTAGGCACAGGCGGTCGCTGCCCCGGCGCGAAGGCAAATACGGACTGGCTCCCCGTATATATGCCGCGGACCACGTCACGCGCAGGCCGGCCTTGCCCGGTTGCGGTAACAAGGCCGAAGCCGCGTGAGCTCGTGGGATGTAGGTCCCGGTAGCGGTAAACGAACACGGCAAAGGGCGCTTCCGGCCCATCCAGCAATTCACTCAGATGGGTTTCGAGATACCGGGCCTGCGCCTGTGGGGAGTAAGGCTGAAGCAGCCCCTCGGTTCGATCTGACACCGTCGTGCCCAGTCCCGCGATTCCTGCAGGGGTATTGCGGCGCCACCGGCCCAGATTGTCTGCGGGTGAAGCGCCCGCCGGCGTGTCAATCAATACCAGATCCACTTCGCTGGAGCAAAGGTCGTCCCGGGCGAAGGGCGATCGATAGTACGAACGCCGGCCCGGTCGCTGGTGCAGTCGATTGGTCAGGCGGGCAAAATACTCGCAACTGCGAGGAGAGCTGGTGTCGCTGAAGCTAGCAAGTCCGTAATACCTTACCGGCGATGCCCCTCCGGTATCCTGTTCCAGCACGCCATCTAGCAGAAGCAGGGCATAGCGGAGGGTGTCACTCAGGTCCGGGGCCGAAAGATGCTCCAAAGGCAGGTCTTGAAACAGCACAAGGCCGAGCGAGTCCGCTGCGTCAAGGATTAGCCGGTCTGCCACAAGCTCCGTGCGGACGGCATTTGCGCCTAGAGCCCGGATCTCGGCAAGGTCCTGGAGGGCCTGCCTGATGTTCGTGGGCGCACTCCACACCACTCCCTTCAGCGGCGCTTGCTGCGCGACGGCGCAATGCGCCAGGAGAAAGCTACCCGCCAGAAGCAGGGCCCGATGCAGCATGCGGCAATGGCTAATAGTCCGCTTGAGTCCGCTGCCCTACCAGGAAAACCGCGTTGGCCAGCATCAGCCGCCCGCCATACCAGAATCCCCGGAATATGGGGTTATCCAGCAGATACACCACCTCGCCACGTCCTATCGCTTCCATTCCAAACACGAGAGAATTTTCCATCGGACGAACGGCCTTGGCACCGGCAAAGCCACTCAGGCGAGAGTCTTCCTGCAGCACGCCCACATTCCAGCCGTCCTGCAGGTATTCAAAAGCGTGCTCATCACGCTTGAGCGTGAAATAGTCCTGGGCGTATCCGAATGCCAGCGGGTGCGTTACATCAAGCGATACACGGAAGATGGCTCCGGGAATATCATTGGAGATGGCCTCACGGTCACGCGAGGCGTACGTGCGAATGGTAGCCGTCGTGTCTTCTGCCCCGGTCCTTTCCTCAAGTGAAAACCCCCTTCTGCCCGCCAGATACCGGGCCGCGCCTTCGATGGCGATGAGCTTGCCACCCGCCTGGATCCAGTCGCCAACGTTGGCGAGTCTTTCCTCGGTGAGAAGGTCTCCGTACGTTCCGTCGGGCAAGATCAAGACGTCATACCCGTACAGATGCAAGGAGGCAAAATCATCTGCGTGTATGAGCGTTACAGGATAAGTGAGCTGTCGGTCAAAGAAATGCCAAAGCTCTCCCAGAGAAGCGGAGCGCGCGGCGCCGTCGGCCACAAGGCCAACGCGGGGCCGCCGTATGGGAGGCACATCGGCAGAACCGAAGTCAACACCCTCGGTCACCAAGGTTGATTCGACGGCAAAGAGCGGCTGCTCCAGCTCCGCAGCGGCCTGGCGGACAATGCGGTCAAAGTCTTCCCCTGCTGCTGCATTGCTGCCGCGCGTTATGATCAGGGTGCCGGGGCCGTGAGAGCGTCCTGCAATGCTGAATGCCACTTCCGAAAAGCGCACGCGCACACCAGCCTGAAGAAGGTCGGACAACAGGCGCGCATCCTCAAGACTGGTCCATTCGGCCAGGTAGGCCGCGGGCCGGTCCAACTCCGGAGCACTTGGCGGCGTCTGCTTCCAGCCAGGGCTGATGCCGGGAGGCACTTCCTCTGCAGCGTAGGCTTCCAAGCCATAGACATAGGGCAGGGACCAGCCGGTAATATCGTAGCTCAAGGAGTCCGAGAGTACGGATTCCGGCTCGAACAGCACCTGTACGAGTACGCCAAGCGGCTGGGAAGCGCTGACAACCATGTCACCGGGAGCTACCGTGAAGCTGGTCTGCTCTCCGCTCGCATAGGCGTAGCCCTCCACCCTGCGCGATTCTGAAACGCTTCCATACGCAATGCCCTGCATGTCAAGATGCCTTGCCAACGCTGCGAGCGCGTCTCCGCCGCGAGGTTTAAGTATATAGGCTGCAAACCGGCCAAGGCTCCTGGGCTCCTCGAAATAGGCTGCGAATTCCTGAAGGATCCGCTCGCGCTGAACCGATGCCACCTCAATAGTCGAAAGCCCTGTGGCATGATGGTGACGGATGCGGTCAGAAAGGGCAAGCGTGTCGGCCTCGGCCGTGATTATTTGCAAGCCGGCCCGGCCGGATCCGCCCTGCTCGTACGTCATGCCTATGGCCCCGTTGTACATGGGCCACGTGTCACCATAGCCCGGATAGAAGAGGTCATAAACCTGGCGCGTGAAGTACAGCCAGCCTTCCCGGTCAAAATACCGGGCATGATTGCGCCCAATAATGTGTTGCATTTCGCGCTGCCAGGGCGTGATGGCCTGGTGGTAGGGTTCCGCTGCCGGCGCGAAATAGTAGGGATCGTCGACGCCCTGTTCATGAAAGTCCACGTGGATGTGCGGCATCCAGCGTCGGAAGTGCCTCAGACGCTGACGCGTTTCAAGCTGTGTGCCCCACGCCCAGTCCCTGTTCAGGTCAAAATAGTAATGGTTTGTGCGTCCGCCAGGCCACGGTTCGCGATGCTCGCGTGCCTCGGGACGCGGGTTGGGTTCGCGTCCAACGGTCTGGTTGTAGAAACCGACGTAGCGGTCTCTTCCGTCCGGATTGAGGCACGGGTCCAGAATCACTACCGTGTTTGAAAGCCAGCCTTGCGTGCGTGCGTTGGTGCTGTCGGCCAGATCGTATAGTGTCTGCATAGCGGCTTCCGCGCTGACGGCTTCGTTGCCGTGCACGTTGTAGCTCAGCCAGACCAGGGAGGGGCCGCCGCTATCGGGGTCACCATCTGCCAGCCGCGCTCTTTTCAAATTGGCCAAGCGAATGGATTCCAGCACGGCCATGTTGGCGCGGCTGGTAACCGTGGCATACAGCAGGGGACGGCCTTCATACGTATGCCCGTAGAAGACGAGTTCAACGTTTTCCACGTTGTGGGCCACATGTTCGAAGTAGGCCACTACGCGATGGTGCGGTGTAAACGCATCGCCAAGCTCGTAGCCCAGAAAGGCATCCGGCGGCTGGAGTTGTCCGAACGCCGCCAATGGCGCAAGTATCGCGGTCAGGAGTACCGTTGGGAGCCGGGGCGAGAGCATGGTCATGGACCCGATTGCGGTCGTATGTCAGAGAGGCGGAGCTGCACGCGTGTTCGTCCACGATATGTATTCTCCTGCACGGAAAACAGAGCCTCGACGGGTCGGCCATGGTTTCTGGCGGCGTCCAGTTCGCCTGCCTTGGCGCCAAGGTTGAAGCCAATAGCGTCGAATTTGCCGGATTGTCCAGGGTACTGGACGGAGATCTTGAGATGCCGGCCCGAGGCGCCCACAGTGCGCGGCCTGTAGGTCAGCATCAGGTCCCGCGAATGAAAGACGGGTTCTTCATTCCTATTGCCGAACGGGGCAAATTGCCGAAGCACACGCACGAACCGCCGGTTGACGGAAGCCAGGTCCAGCTGCGCGTCATAGGACAAGGATGCTGTCATCGAATCAGCCGCGAGTTTCCGGCCGATAACATCGGCCAGACGCGTGCGAAACGCCTCCAGGTTCTGCTTCGGCAATTTGCCCCGTTCGGCAATAGGAATGAAGAACCCGTCTTTCATTCGCGGGACCTGATGCTGACCTACAGGCCGCGCAC
>CAZXEU010000009.1:0-7878 GCA_964639665.1 uncultured Rhodothermaceae bacterium
GGTGTAGGCCCGTGGGCCATCGGGGGCGTGCCGACCAGAACGGGTGGCGGCGCGGTACACTCGGCGGATCCGGCAGCCAAGGGGCGAGCCCCGGCACGAAGGCCCCGGAGATGCCAGACGAAGGGTAGGGCGTGGCGCCCCGGTCACTCAGAGCACGCCACGCCTCGCAGCCAATCTGTGCGAGAGATTCCGGTTTGGCCGGGTGGATCCACCGAGAAAGGAGCAATCCGCGCAATCCGATCGGGCCGGGAAAACGTGCCGGCATCCGGCTCGCGCGCTAGAACAGGTCGGCCGCCAGGCGCACGTACCACGCCGCGCCGTTGTAGTCCCACGGCGTGCTTCGGGGATGAAGGTTGCCTTGCCGCGCGGTTTCCTCCGGATGCGCCTCGGGAACCTTGTCCAGAAGATTGTGCACTCCGATGGCCAGGCGATACGCGGACCAGAACGAATGCCCGATTTCCGCACCCACAATCAGGGCCCCGTCATAGGAATCCAGTACGCTCACGCCGCCGGCGCCTGCGCAAGATGCCGACCGAAACCGGCAGGCGCTCCAGGAATCGTAGTAGTTCAGGCGCAGCATTCCGTGCAGCGAAGCCCATTGGTACCGGCCCGTAACCACTACCCGGTGCCGGGGACTGTACTTCTCGATTTCTGCCTGGCGCTGGGGCGTAAGCAGACTCAGCATCACGGGCTCTTCAAGCCGGGTCCCAAGGAATTCGCTGATTTCCCTTGGCGGAGCAAAACTGAGGAGCTCGGTATGAGTCCAGTTCCAGGCGGCGCTGGCGCTCATCTCGTGGCCGTTGGCGCGGTCCCGCCGCCATGCCAAGAGCAGGTCTGCCCCTCGAGTACGCGTGTCAAAGTCGTTGGAATAGAATTTGATCTCTCCGAGGTTTCCGACACCCCCGAGGATGTCACGCTCGTCGATGATGCGGGTGATTTCATTTGTGAGAGGGATGCTGCCCGTTACCGCGATCCGGTCCCGGAAGCGGACGTCAAACAAGTCCAGCGTCAGGTCGAGATCAGGCGCCAGCTCCAGGATGGCGCCGAAGGACAGGTTGGTTGAGCGCTCCTCGGCAAGCTCCCGGCCACCCAGACCCTCGGCGATCGGGTGCGAGGGCGGCAGCTGGCCCACTTCGATCAGGCCCTTCTCCACGGAGAAGGATGTAGTCCTGAACACGTTCAGATTGATCTGTCCCGGTGTGGGAGCCCGGTATCCGGTGCTGGCCGTGGCGCGAAGCGATGCCCAGCCCAATGCCCGCCAGAGTACCGCCAACTTGCCTGTTAGCGTGCTGCCGAAGCTGTCGTAGAAATTCTCGTAGCGGGCCGCGGCGCCGATTAGCACGGCCTCCGAAGCATCGGTCTCCAGGTCGATGTAGAACGCGTAATTGGGCCGGGACCACTTGCCGGCAAATCTTGGATTCAGCCCCTGGTATCCGTTCGAGCCGACGCTAAAGCCCTGCACGGCATAGGGTCCGGCGCTATAGGAGTCAGGATCGCCGGGAGTGCTCTCGAATGTCTCTCGCCGCCATTCCGCGCCCCAGGCGAAATTCAGGGGAGAGGCAAAGAATCCGATCGCCACCGGATATGAAAAGTCCACGTTTGCTGCCAGGTCTTCCTGGATGTAGTCCCGGGGGCGGAATGAGGTAGGCGTAGCCGGGCCGTACGAGGCGTTGATGGTATTGTAGATATAGTAGTCCATCACGCTGCGGGCGGCGGAGATGCTGGCATCCCAGGTAAATCCGCCGGGCGTAGAGCCCCTTGCGCCCGCGACCAGGCTTAGGTCGTCCATGTCCGCGCCGAACCGGGGCGTAAACCCGCCGGGAAAGAGTCCATTGAACAGAAAGCAGCTGTCGCCATACTCGCGCAGGAATTGCTCCACGGCTGCATTGTCGGAATTCAGGTCCGGCAGAGCTAGCACGGCCCGGCAGTCAATGCCGTCATTCGGGTCCAGATCAAGTACTGCGCGCACGGCGTCCTGGCCGCTGCCAAACCGGAAGACGCTGCCGCGGGCTGTGGTGGTGCCTGGCGAGCGGAAAAAGAAGCCTCCCTCGGAGGAGCGTTGCCCCCATCCCCCGAACGCATAGGCCCGGATGGACGGCCCCAGATCCAGCCCGGCGTTCAGGAAGCCGACCCAGGCATGGTCCACGTCCGGACTGCCCCAGATCTGCGCCGGGTCGGCTACCGGATATCCCCGGCTCTCGAGGATCCGCGCATCTTCCCGCTGATCGCTTCGCACGGTAGGTGCGGTATTTCGGTACTCAAAGCTGATGTTGACAAATCCGCTCCTCGAAAGCGGCAGCCCAATGTTGGCACCGACATCCCCGAATCCGCCATCGCCTTCAAGGTACTGTCCACCGTGCAGGTGAACATGGGCGCCATGCGCTGCATCCCGCAGCTGGAAATTGAGCACGCCGGCAACGGCATCGGCCCCGTACTGCGCTGCTGCGCCATCGCGAAGCACTTCGATTTGCTTTATGGCTATGCCGGGAATCATATTCAGATCCGGACCCTGCGCTCCCTCGTTGAGCGATGTCGCGGAGAGCGCAATGGAGGCGGACCGGTGGCGCCGCTTGCCGTTGACGAGCACCATGACGTTGTCTGTCGGCAAAGAGCGCAGCGTGGCGGGTCTTACCAGCATGGCTTCGTCGCCGCCCCTCTGAACACCGTAGGACGGAATCAGCGTTCTTAGCATGTCGTCCATGTCCGTGGTTGGCACGCTTTCTATGTCACGCGGGCTCAGCACATCCACGGGCACCGCGGAATCCTTCACCAGGCGCGGAAGCCGCCGCGAACCGACGACGACCATCTCCTCCAGCTGCAGGACGTCGGGTACGAGAACGACATCCAGGGTGGTTTCTCCAGCGGGCACCCGTAGCCGCTGCGACACGAATCCAACGAATGAGAAAGCGAGAATGCCGTCCCGGGAAGGCAGTTCAATGGCATAGGCGCCTCCGGAATCCGTAATTGTGCCGATGGTCGTGCCCTGCAGTACAATTGTCGCACCGGCGACCGGGGCTCCGGTGTCGCTTTCGGTCACGGTGCCCGTGATCATGACCTGCGCGTAGGAAAGCGCGGTCGCGCCTGCTGCCAGGATCAGCAGCGCTGTCACACTCTTGAGTACGATTCTCATGCTGCGAGATTGCGTGAGCGGTCGGTTCAGAAGACTGGAAACCCGGATCCGAGCGATTCCGGAAGAAGTCCGTACGCGCAGCAGGCGTTTCGGCGCAATGTACCGCGAATCTCGCCAAGTCGCTCGGGCATGGCGCAATTCCGCCAGCGGGCGTGAGCCGGCCCCGCTCGCAGATTGGCCTGCTCTTGCTGGCCATCAATGCGCCTGCCGCAGGAGCCTATATTGATTCGCGCAGGTGTGACTATCTTCCTTCACGGACAAAGGCGGAGTATGTCTAATGGTTAAGCTCAGTGAAGCGCAGGAGCCTTCCTTCACCATCGGCGTCGAGGAAGAGTACATGCTGGTTGATCGCACGACGGGTGACCTCATCAAGGAAGCGCCGGATTCCATGCTGTGCGAAGCCGAGGCGCTCCTGGAGGGTCAGGTGGCCCCGGAATTTCTGCAGTCGCAGATTGAAGTGGGAACAAGGGTCTGTCACACGATTGAGGAAGCGCGCCAGGAATTATCCAGGCTCCGCAAGGCTGTCTCGTCGGTGGCAGAGCGCTACGGCCTTGCCATCATCGCGTCCTCCACGCACCCCAAGGCTACGTACCTGACGCAGCAGCACACGCACAAGGAGCGGTACGCCATTCTCGCGCAGAATCTGCAGGTTGTCGCAAAGCGCATGGTCATAAGCGGCATGCATGTGCATGCAGGCATCGAAGATGCCGATATGCGCATCGACTTCATGAACCAGACGGCCTACGTACTGCCGCATCTTCTGGCGCTCAGTACGTCGTCGCCGTTCTGGGAAGGCCAGGATACGGGGCTGATGTCATACCGGATCGCGGTGTGGAATACGCTTCCAAGGACCGGTTTGCCGGAGAGGTTCGAGAGCCACGCCGAATACGAGCGGCACGTTAACACGCTCGTGGAAGCCGGAGTGATCGAAGACAGCTCCAAGATCTGGTGGGATATTCGCCCGAGCAGCAAGTTTCCCACCGTCGAGATGCGGGTAGCGGACATATGCACTAGGCTGGAGGATGCGCTGTGCATTACCGCGCTGTACCGGTGCTGGCTACGCATGCTGTGGCGGCTGCGCCGCAGGAATCAACGATGGAGATCCTACGCCAACCTGCTCGTGTACGAAAACCGCTGGCGGGCCCAGCGCTACGGCATTGACGGTTCGCTGGTGGACTTTGGCCGCGGTAGCATGGTAGCGTATGCGCAGCTGGTGGACGAGCTTCTCGAAATGATCACCCAGGACGCGGAATTCTTTGGCTGCGTTGAGGAGATCGAGCATGCCCGAACGATTCTGCGGCGCGGCACCAGCGCCCACTGGCAGCGGCGGGTATTCAATGCGGCCAAGGAAGAAGGTGCAACCGATGATGAAGCCGTTCGCTGCGTCGTACAACTGCTTATCAAGGAGACCATGCACGGGCTCTGACTAGCGCTCGCCGGGCGGCAGTACGAGCAGCTCATAGTTTGCCTGTGCGTAACTGCCGAAGAGGCCGTGCGCACCCTGGATGTTCTCAAGCGGATTGGGGATCTCGCCGGGTGATAGTGTGGATCCGCCCTGCTGTACGCTCTGGGATCGGAAAAAGTCGTAGGCGTTGTCGTCCAGCGCGTTGATGCCGATGCGGTTGGGACCGTAGAAATTGATGCCGATCCATGGAAAGCGAAGAGACAGCGTTCCGTCCGGATTGACGTCATAGTTCTCTTCATTGAAGATGGGCGAGGCGCTTACCACCAGCGACTCAAAGTCCGCGCCTCCGATCTCGTTTTCGAGGATATCGGCCGCGAGTGGCGTCAGCTGATCGGGATCCGGCTGAAGGGCTTCGCTCAGGACGATAAAGTAGGTCTGGCTCTGGCTCGGCGAGTGCGATCGCGTCATCCCGAGCTCCAGCTGCTCGGTGCTCTGGTACACGGCAGTCTGCCGGTTGCCACTGATCACGCTGAATGTGTCGGGAACGGTGGTTGTGGCAGTAATGGTCTCGCCGGAGGAGGGAACGCGGACCGACAGGCGGTAGGTACCCAGCGGCGTGGCCGCCAGGGACGAATCCACCGGGAAATAGACGCCCGCCGAATCAGGCGATTCCGCATATTCGATCGTGGAGACTGCCAATTGGGATCCCCCGAGCAGATCGACGGAGATGTCCGCGTCCGATACCGCAAGGCGGCCGAAGTCGTACGCGCTGTTGATGGCGGCCGTGCGACTGAGCCGCACCGGGGGCAGCGGCTCTCCCGCAATCAGTATGCTCTCGACGACGTATTCCGTGCCTGTCGTGCCCGTTTCCACGCTGTCACAGGCCACAAGGCCGGCCGTGAGAACAGCTACGGCGAACCACGCAGAGGCATCCAGGCTGCTCCGCTTTCCAGAAGCCTCAAAACTCAAGGCTGAGCGATACATTGGGCAGGGGTACGGGGATTTGGGGTACATCCGAGCGCGTTACCGTGTTGTCGTCTTCGAACTGGTGCAGGATGAACCACGTGTTGCGCCGCGCATAGGCATTGATGACTTGGAGCTGCAGCTCGTAGTCCGCGATTTTGAAGAAGCGACCCGACTTGCCCGCTCCCAGGTCCAGCCGGTGATAGGGAGGAAGGCGCGCCTGGTTCAGCCCGGGGGAAAGCAGCACATCGGTTGTTTCGTTCCCGGTAACCAACTCCGTGGTTACCAGCCTGAACTGGGCATGCGGTTCCGTGTGAGCCTGGCCTGTTGCATAGGACAGGACGCTGGTGAGCCGCCATGATCTTCCCAGATCATAATTAGCCACAGCGTTGATGTCCAGCAATCGGTCATACTTGGGAGAGTATCGCTGGGCCGTTCCGCCGAGATCCAGGTTGAGGATGGGGAACTGGCGGTACGTATCCCCCAGAGTAGCGGCTACGAATCCGCTCAGGCGACCTCTTGCCTTTTCGACTTTCAGTTCCACGCCCCTTGCGGCCCCGCGGCCTATGGTAAAGAGCTCCGCGTATTCCAGACCTGCGGGCTCGGGCAGGAAGGGGTCAAGTTCAAACAGATCGCGCATGGTACGGTAATACGCCTCCGTATCCAGGGTATAGGCGTCGCCGAGACGCAGCTTGGCGCCGGCAATGACCTGATCTCCGTATGCCGGGCGTACGCCCGGACCGCTTGTCAGCCATACATCGAAGCCGGAAAAGCTCTCGTTGGTAATGAGCGTCTGAAACTGGTAGTACCGTCCCAGGCTCGCCTGCAGCCTCACACGCTGCGAGGGTCGGAATTCGGCCGAAAACCTGGGCGAAAGCCTCGTGTGGCGGCCATTGGCGAAAAACGTGGCGCGCAGGCCGCCGTGTAGCGTCCAAAGCGAACCCAGTTCGAGGCGGTCCTGAAGATAGGCCGAGGCGTAGGCAGAGCGCGTCCGCCACTCGATGCCCGTCTCGCCATCAAAAATGCTGCGCAGGGGAAGCACAAGGTACCCTGCCCAGAACCCTCCCTCGACCACGTGGCGGTCGTCAGGGTGGTACTCGAAGTCGGCCTTGAGCGACGAATCGTATACGCGGTTGTCCTGGCCGAACTGGGTACCCCCGAAATAGACCCTCGGCTGGCTGTGGTAGCGGGAAGTCGTCAGCGTGAAGGTGGAAAAGAGGGTCTCCGAAAACAGGTGGGTCCAGGTGGCGCTGGCCGTCCGGTTGCCGTAGCGCAGGCGCAGCTCCGAGTCCTCCAGGAAAGACAGGCGCAGATTGTCCTGGCCAACGTAAAAGGAGAAGGACAAACGGTCGTTGGGCGTGGCGTCAAAGTTGACCTTGCTGTTGATGTCGACGAAGCTGAAGGCCTCGGGAACCCCGTTCACGTCGTCCAGGATGGCCAGAATGGGCTCCAGCGTGGAGCGGCGCACGGCAAGCATCCAGGAGCCCTTGGAATAGGGCCCTTCGGCATAGGCCCTGGATGCGAGCAGGCCGAGCGTAAGCCCGGACTGGAATTCCCGGCGGTTGCCATCCTTGTTGTAGATGTCGAGCACGGAGCCGATCCTGCCGCCGTAGGAGGCCGGAAACCCTCCCTTGAAGAGCTGGACATCCTTGATGGCATCGGGGTTGAACGTGGAAAAGAAGCCGAAAACGTGCGTTGGATTGTAGACGCTCGTCCGGTCCAGAAGAATGAGAGTCTGGCCCGGGTTCCCGCCGCGAATGTAGAGGCCGCTGGAATAGTCCGACGCCGAAGCAATGCCGGGCAGCAGCTGCAGCGACCTGAACACGTCGGGCTCGAAGACGGAGGGAAGCTCCTTTATGGTTGCCACGGTCATGCGTGAGACGCCCACATTGCGAGCTGCCTCCTCGGTCAGGGTTTCGGCAGTAACCACGACTTCGCCCACGAATACGCTCTCGGGCACAAGCGCAATGTCCAAACGCCGGTTTTCGCCCGCAGAAAGGGTGACCTGAGTGTCCAGGGCTACAAAGCCTATATAGCTGCAGCGTATGGTATACGTGCCGGGCGCCAACCCGGTAACGGCGTAGAATCCGGACTGGTTGGTGGCGCCGCCCGTACCCGCGGGCAGGGCGATTACATTGGCCAACAGCAGGGTTTCGCCCGTTTCGTCGTCGGTCACAAATCCGCTGACCGTCGCCGTTTGCTGGCCGCTGGCTACGGAAGCGGCCGGGAGCACAAGAAGCAGCACCAAAGCTGCCAGCCGACACGCTCTCGGGGCTTTCGTTTTCGCCAGAGCGACCGCGTCGGGCGGGCGCTGCGACCGGGCAGCATGTACCGTCATGGACCCAGCAGAATTCGGGTTACACATTACGTAGGCATACTG
>CAZXEU010000010.1:0-6001 GCA_964639665.1 uncultured Rhodothermaceae bacterium
ATACTGCTGCACCAACGGAAACATCTCTTCCGCCGTACGTCTGAGTCTTGCCATGCGATCCAGGATTTGAGTTCTCGGTACTTGCAGTAATTTCCCGAGAACTCGTTACCCGATCAAGATGCAGTTCGCCGCACGCTTACATACATAATGCGCGGTCCCATTACGAGCGGTGTCATCATAGAAACGCGCGATGCCACAAAAGTAATGAAGACTAAATGTAATTGTGCCGAAACTGCAATAGAGGCGATTTGTGTCGTGCACCGGCTTCGCGGCCGCTCTATCATCAGACATCCCGGCCACCATTGACTAAACGTTCGGGCACTCTGGTCCGTGTGCCCTCCTCGCAAGGAATCATGCCCGGCAAGAGGTAGGTGGGCCTCTCAGGCCGGAACTGCTCGGTTACCTTCGGGCCCGGGTTTCTTTTGGCTCCTCGGAAACATCCACGCGTGCCCGTAAAGGCGTGCGGCCCGTGCGTTTGGTTTCACCGAATAGTTAGTGGCGAGGCTATGATTCGAGGGCGGGTGGCGAAAGGCAATCCGCCCCCGTCACTTTGCACTGTGTCGCGTAGCGTATGCCCAGGAAATTCCGCCGATCTGCGAGCGTCGGCGCGGTGCCTTGCACCAAGTGTCGCGTTTTCGCTTGAATCTTCGATTGGGGCCAAAGTTGGAGCTTGACCCAAGCGCGCCCAAGTGCGAGGAATGGAAGGCTCGCCGCCCACCTGCCTTCCCATGCGACCCCGGAATACCTGCTCCGAGGCTTCCGGAGGATTGTCACAGCCCGCAGGGCCAGGCACCGGCAATCAACGCTCGCATATGCCTGCAGTAGCCTAGAAGAAATACTGGCTGTGCGGCTTGAAAGAGCTCGAATTCTCCGGGGAAACGACCGAGCTGACATCCAGTCTCAGTGCGTGATCGCACGCATCGCCGGTCAAGAAAGCCATCGTCCCAGGCGGGTTGGCCAAGAGGTCCAGCTCGGCCTCCAGGTCCATGTCGATGCTGCACGTACCTGACCGGGTTTCGACCATCCAGTCCAGTGTTCCGGCCAAGCCCCCGTCAATGCCGAAATCGTCGAAGAAACCGACAATCCTAATGTTCAGGCTATAGTCGACACCCGGATTGGCGTCCAGCACAAAATCTGTCCCTTCACTTCCCTTTATCCCACATCCGGACGGCACAAAACTGATTCCAAGTCCCGTGCTTACAGTATCGCCGGAAGTATTATCCGTGGCACTGATCCTAGCACGCGCCTCGCCTCCCTGCGGACATGCAATGGTAACCTCCTCCGGTCCGTGAATGGCAGTGATCTGCGGCATAGTATCTGCCATAACTGCCATCATTCCCTCCAGAAGACCCACCGTTTCCTCTTCGCTAAGAGGTCTGTTTTCATCCGGTTCAGTGGAATCGCACATCGCCAGAAATACGACAATGGCGCACGCCAGGATGATTCGTGCTAGACTCTTCATGGCTTCGATGCTGGTTTATTGCATGTGACGAGATGAACATCTCGAGACGCAGCGGCCAGTAATTGCGTCAGGCTCCTGACCTTCGCCGTACTGGCCGAACCCGGCCAAATTGGAGTTCATGCCACATGATGTCTCGGTGCCCGTCACATGCTATTGCCGCCGAGAATCACAGGATAGTCACTTGCCATAGTAGCGCGGGCGCGAGACACTAGTACTTATACCTTGTGCAATGGGGATCGAATACGTTCGGAGTTTCTGGTAAATTGGAGCTTGTGAGGACGCCTTCAGACAGGCCCATTAAGCCCGGCAGGTTTGTTCCTCCAGGCGATTGGCACGCTTGCTGCAGACGACCCGTCCGGGCCCGGCGAGCTCCTTCAGTGCTACAGCCGCCATGGCACGATCCGGCACGGCAGCAAGAGACCTAACTCCCGGCATGTGCTAGAATGGCGCTACGGCCGCCAGCAGGATCGGATCAGATTCGCGCCTGGCTGCAAGTGCAATTGAGCACCACGCAGGGGAGTGCGCGGCTTGAAGCTGGCTCTGTGGATCATCAAAGTTATGGCCTTCGGCATGCAACCCGGTTCGGCTATGTCTGCCATCTAGCAGCTGCCCACGCGTTTTCTCCGCGAGGACTTTCTGGCCTTCGCCCTCTGGATATAGGCCGCAGCGTTGGGCGTTTTGCAACTGGTTTCGCCGTGATCGACGGTTACCGTGCCTATGGCATCTGCCACGCGCAGCGCCTCTTTTTCCAGCGCGCCGCCTCGCATGCCGATTGCAACGAGCGCCATGTTCATGGCATGTCGCTCCCGGTTATGCCGCCCATGAATGTCTCGCTCTATTACCGATAGGAACGGAAGAAAGAACTCGTCGGATACATCCTCTGACTGCAATGCGAACTGCGCCAGGATGCACCACGCGGCCTGCCCTTTCCACTCGTGGCCTGCATCCATCCATTCTCGCATGAGTGCTTCCGCGTGCTTGGTACCGCCTGCCAGCTTCGCAAACGCATCCGTCAGCACGTAGCTGTCGAGATCTTCCGACCATGCTTGCAACAAGGCCGAACCGGCCATCTTCGGATCCGCGATCATGGTCGCCAGCACACGCGCGTCGTGGTTGCCGCTCTTCCAGAGCTCCTCGGCCGCCACGTGGCTCCTTTTCGCCTTCTTCCTGAGCGCCTTCAAATTGGCGTAGCTAACGCCGAACTGGGGGCCGCTCACGCCGTGGCGCCGGTAAATCTTGCGGTTCTGCGCGGTGCCGCACGCTTCGAGAGCCTGGAGCAGTTCCGGGGCGGTCATCCTGTCGAGTCCCCTCTAATTTCTGTAGTCCAGTGGTGGCATTCGGTCGCCAAGCAGAGAACGGTAGATATAATCCGGTCCCCGACGTCGCTCGAATTCCTCCCGGGCCGAACGCAGCAGCGCCGGGTCAGTGATCAGATCGACAGCGCTGAGCGCCAGTGTCTTGGCGGCCAATGCCATACCCTTGATCCCTATGCTCATTCCACCTGCCGCTACGGCTTGCCAGCTGTGCGCCGACGTGCCAGGCACCCACGTGGCAATGTCGACGCCCGCAGTGGGAACCACGACGCTCACGTCGCCCACGTCAGTGGAACCCTTGGACATGCGAAGCTCAAAGGGCTCAATCATCTGCCCGCTGTCAATGGGCGGAAGGGCTCCCTCCAGCGTTTCCCGGATGGCCCGGGCAAAGGCGGCTTCCTCTTCCGAGTAATGGACTCCTCCCAGCGCGGTCAGGTTCTCGTACACGACCGACGCCAAAGCCTCGTTCGGCAACACGCTGTGTATGCCGTGGATTATTTCGTAGTCCATTTCAGTGCCTGTTCCCTGCGCTGCACCCTCGGCAGCCAGGACCACGCGATCGAATATGCCTTCCAGCACTTCCGCGCTCGGATGACGTACATAGTAGTAGACTTCGCTGTAGTCCGGAACCACGTTTGGCGCAAGGCCTCCGCGCGTAATCACGTAGTGGATGCGTGCCTCCGACGGGACGTGTTCCCGCAACAGATTCACCATGTAGTTCATGGCTTCTACGCCGTCGAGTGCTGATCTGCCACGCTCCGGCGCACCCGCCGCGTGCGTGGAAAAGCCATGAAAGCGAAACTTGGCTGACCGGTTGGCCAGCGTAGAAGCGGCACTGGCATCATTGCGGTCGCTCGGATGCCAATGAAGCGCGGCGTCCACGTCGCCAAAGAGACCCTCGCGCACCATGTAAACCTTGCCGGCGCCGCCCTCCTCCGCTGGCGTGCCGTACACGCGGATGGTCCCGCTTCTGCCGCTGTTATTCAGAAAATCCCTCACGGCCACAGCCGCTGCAACGGAGGCCGCACCAAACAGGTGGTGCCCGCAAGCATGTCCGGCCGCCCCTTCCGCGCGGGCCTGACGACGCGGGACAGCCGCCTGCGACAATCCCGGCAGGGCATCATACTCGGCCAGTATGCCGATAACGGGCCTGCCTGCCCCGTATTCGGCGACAAAGGCCGTAGGTATGCCCGCTACGCCGGAGGTAACGGAAAAGCCCTCGCCCGCAAGCTCTGCGGACAGCAATTCCGCGCTTCTGGATTCCCGGTACCCAACCTCTGCCCACTCCCAGATCTGGAGCGCTACGCTCTCGTAGACGTCAATGCGGGCATCGACGGAACTGACCACACGCTCGTGTACTGACTGGGCAGCTACCGCAGGTACCACTAGCGCCAGAGCGACTGGCAGCGGAGCAAATCGAACACTCTTCATGGTTAAACGATGGTTCCGGATCCGCCGAGCCGCATCCATGCCTCGGCATAGGCCCCCACCGGGAAGCCCAGATAGCCGGGATAGCCGAGGCGCGCTTTGTGTAGCTCTTGCAAGTCCAGCGTCAACACTGCGAATGATTCCGTGGTTTCCAGGAGTACGGCGCCCGACGGACCAACGACATAGGAGGGTGCACCCGCCTCGGGACCGGGACGGTTCACGGAAATGACGAAAGCGGCCGAGGTCAGTGCGATCGCCCGGTACACCAGCAGCCAGTTGGCGGCAGTCGCCTCTTCTGTAGCCCTGGGCGCCAGGATGATGTCCGTTCCTTGCGCTGCAAGAAGCTGACTCCCGACCAGCCTGTTGGCGTCAGAGCAGACCTGAATGCCGAGCCGGGGACCCAGTGCAGTGGAGGTCCTGGGCGGCTGGAGGCCCGCAGAATAGTGATATGTCTCCCAGAAGCCCTCTTCCTCAGGAAGGTGCATCTTGCGGTGCTCCAGCACCAGCGTGCCACCGGCATCGAACAAGAGCGCCGTGTTGTGCCTCAGCCCCGTCTCGCGGTCAGAAACGATGGCGCCGCCCAGAAGGCCTATCGCCGCATCCCGCGCTGCCGCACTCTGCGCGCGGTAGCGCGGACCTTCCGGCGCCTCGGCATCGCTCTCTACCGCGATTTTCGAAACAGGAGACCACGAATTCAGCGGCAACTCCGGCAATACCGCGAGCTGCGCGCCGTAGTGCCGTGCCCGTCGCAGCACTCTGGGCAGCCGCTTCGCTTGCTCCGCGTCCGCGAATACCTCGCCAATCAGGGCAACGGTAAAGGTCTCCTCCGGCATCATTGAAGTGAGCCCGCAGGAAAGTGCGCGCGGATCTTCTTGTTCAGATAGGCCGCGCTTCGATGCAACTGGTCCAGGCCGTCCACGCCGTCCTCTATGCTTATCCAGCCACAAAACCCCGCCGCGGCAAGCTCAGATAGGATGGCGTCGTAGTCGTTCAGTCCCTGGCCTATTTCACCGTGTGCCAGCCGAGCAGCATACCCGTCTCCAATCTCCTCCCGCGCCAGGTCATCGAGCGTGCCCGTCGTCAGATACCGGTCGCTCGCATGCATCGTGACCACGCGGTCGCTAACGGCACGAAGCCAATGTAGCGGGTCCTCACCTGCCATGATGGCATTGGAGGGATCATAATTTACGCCGAAATTGGGGGCATCTATGCGCGCAAGAAGCGCCAGAAATACCTCAAGCGAGCGGGCAAATTCCGGGTAACGCCAGTAATTGTCCTTGTAATGGTTCTCCAGCACGAGCGTGATGCCGGACTCGGCTGCATAAGCCGCGCACGCATGCACGGCATCCGCAACATAGTCCAGGCCGCATTCGATACCAATTCCTGGCCGGCCCTGCCCGGAGAGTACGCGGCAATAGCGTCCGCCAAGCGCGGCCGTCATGTCAATCCACCGCATCTGTCTATCCACTTCGGCCCTGCGGAATTCCGCATCCGGATGACAGAAATCCGGCGAGCAGCAGAGCATGGGGATCTCGAGCCCATGCTCCCGTGCGAGATTCCTGAAGACCGGCCAGGAAGCCCGCTGCTCCAGTTCGATAAAGCCGCCGTAGAATTCCAGCCCCTCTACTTCGAGCGTAGCGGCCATCGCGATCCATTCTGCCAGGGACAGGCTGCCCGTCACGCAGAGCGGATCCATGTATGCCTTCGGAAATACCGCGAGACGGGGCCTCCCTCTACGGTTCATCGCCCGAAACTTCCTTTGGAGGATTGCGGCCGATCATCGGGTATTGCTCCATCT
>CAZXEU010000011.1:0-8715 GCA_964639665.1 uncultured Rhodothermaceae bacterium
GTATAGTGGATCGCGACCGGGGCACCCGAATACGCAATTCTGGCATCTCCGCTGTGCACCCTTCCCTCCGCGATTCGAAGAACAGTGTTGCTCCCCAGCGCGAGGTTGCCTTCCGTCACCAGCGTGCCCGTTTCAGCTTCCAACAAATTGGTCACCGTAAGAGTACCCGTTCCGATCCGCACGGGGCCCAGCGACTGCACGGGAGGCGCATCAGACTTTGCCAGCCGTACGGAAGCCAGCGTCAGCGACCGAGGGTTATTGGTCGCATTCTGTATTTCGACATCCTGCTCAAACTGCCCGGCGAACACGACGCTGTTGCCTTTTCCGGCAGCGTTGTTGATGCCGCAGAGATTCTGAGCAGCGTCATAAGCCGCAGCCGTCGCATAGCCAACGCTCAGCATGCCATCGGAGCTGAGGTCATCCTCGAGAGCAAGACTGTGGTAATTGTTGTGATCACCGAGATCGATGTACGACGGTCCCGTCGACTCCACCGCACCCAGCACGGACGAAGTGATCGATCCTTTCTTGTCAGCGGCAGTGGCAGCTCCCGGACTCGCAGCATTGCTTACGCCGCTCAGATACAGTCCTTCCTTGCAATCCGTGCCCTGGTCTCCATCGGTGGCCGGATCACTGTCCGCATTCGTAGCTGCCAAAGTAAGATCACCCACGATGGTGGTTGCGCCATAGACATAGACGCCTGCCGAGCGGCCATGATGGGTCGCATCGCCGGAGCAATCCGCCTGGCGAATCATGGTAGAGCCCACTACACCGGCGAAGGAATCATCTGTGTTGTCGGCGTCCGTATCCACGGAGCCGTCAATCACCAGATCCTCCGTAATCTGCTCGACGCCGCGGAGCTCTGTCCGGGCGTTGCCCAGGTTGCGGAGCCGGCCGTCCAGCCTGCTGACGCCATTCAGGATAAGCGCGCCGCCGTTGACGTCGGTCGTGCCTCCGTCACCAACGTGGGGAACGGAGATGCAGGCGCCGCCCTGTCCATCCTTGACGACGTCAAGCTCCAGAGTACCGCCGCCCTCGATCTTGTAGCAGTCGCCCGACGTGACGTTAAAGCCAGCAGTGTGGACGAAAAGCAAAATCCTTAGACGCGCCTGAACCGCATTTGCATCCGCTGCAAGCGGTGCCCGATAATCAAGAACGGTTCCGATATCGGTAGCAGCAGCACTGGCTACCGCGACATTGGATGGGAAAGTGTTACCCGCGGTGGTAAACGTAGAAGCATCCAAAGCATCGCCAAAGGCCGACAAGTCCACATCGGCCGATCCGTTCGCCGGTCCAGTAAGTACGAGCGTGTCCGGCTTCGCGGTGCCCGTCACGGGCCCGCCTGCCGGCGCCTGAGGATTCAGCATGAGGCGCTCGCCTCCGGAAATCATCGAACCGGCCGCAATCGTCACTTTGCCGTCCGCAACCATCGGGTCCGTGGACGCGGTCGGCTCCAGCGACAGCGTCGCGCCTCCCACGTCGAGATCACCTGACTTGACATTCAGGGAGTTCGTGATCGTGATCTCGTTATCCGTCGCAGTGGAGCAGTTGTCCTCCACCTCAACATCGTCGTTTATGCCGAGCTTCGCGATCGAGAAGCCGCCGGTGGGACAGGTCGCCCCAAGCGTAAGCATCACATTTCCCGCGCCGCCAAGCTCTACGTTACCGGAAAAAATTCCTGCCGTTGGAGAGCCATTGAGCGTGACGTCACCCTGCAGATAGAGCGTGGTGCCGCCAAGTACTTCGACTGCATCGGTGATGGTCACATCACCTTCTAGGGCAATCATGCCCTTGGTGGCGTTTTCATCGCCATCTACGTAGATGCCGATGGTCCGTGCGCCGAACGAGAGATCGTCGTCAATCCGAGTCATGGCGCCGCTTGACCGCACGCGGACAAACACCGTGTCCGTGGCGCTCGTGGCGGCGGCAAGCGCGGCCTCAAGATCACAAGGATCCGTCTCCGCACACGGGGCAGCACCGATGCCGTTGCGCTCGGCATAGCGGTTCTGCGCAAGCGCGGTTGACGCGCCGACCATGACGAAAAACAGCAGTACCGTCATGGAGCGCATGAGTGTAGTAAGGTTATTCATGTTTGGAGTCCCCTCCAGGTAGGTTGGTGAGTATGTCGCGCGGCCAGTTGTGAGCCTGCGCAGGTCATGGCGCGTGCCTGCGCCTTACTGTAAGTATCTGAAGATACACGATTGATCAGACGCATAAGTAACAATTGCCATGTCTAATACTCCTTTTCAGATGGAAAAACAAGAGTATAGCTACCACTTGCGTTCGTGTTATGAAATATCTATAGAAACTGTCACGAAATATAAACAGTCCGCTATACCACACCCGACAGGCTGCGGCCGTAGTCACTCCTTTGTCGTCAGGACGTGCTGCGAGCCGCGCAGATGCCAGTCAGATAAGTGCTGCGGCAGGGCTTTCCGGACTCCGCCCTATTCCGACGCCAGGCAGCGTAAAGGGGATACACCGATGGCCAGCATAGCCACGCATACCGGCGTCTATTGCTGCCTTGGTTCAGGCCTTGTCGGTTCGACGCCTGAAGCGGCGCCTTATGGCGCCTTGCCACCTCCGTCGCATTGGAGCGCTCCGGATCTCGCGCCGTGCGCCGCAATCCGCCAGGGCAGCCCGCTACGTGATCGCCTGCACGCCGTGCCTGTCCAGCTCCAGGCCCGCGCGGCGGACGAGGTCCTCCAGCTCCTTTCTCGAACGGGCGTCGAGCCGCATGCCGGGCGAGCGGATAAAGGCGCTGTCTATGACTCCGCGGCGCAAGAAGACCTCCTTGCGGAAGGCGAGCCCGATCCTGGGCTGGAATTCATATCGGATTAGCGGAATGAACCGGTCGAATATCGTGGCGGCTTCGTCGCTTCCACGCACCTTGAATGCGCGGTAGATGGCAACAAGCACCTCGGGAAAGGCAAATCCCGTCATGATGCCCTGCGAGCCGCGCTGCAGCTCCTCCAGGAAGTACTCGCCGCCCAGCCCGCCAAAAATGCCGATGCTGCCTTCCGCCCGTTCCAGAATGCGGCTGAGCTTGACCAGAACGGGCTGCTCTTCCAGCTTGATGTACTGTACGCCGGGGATCTCTCTCGACATCCCGGCAATAAGGTCAGGCGATAGCGTCGTGACAAACGACTCCGGAAAGTCATGAATCACGACGGGGATCTCCAAAGCTTCAGCCACTTCCTCATAGAATGCGAATAGTACGTCGTCGCTCTGCACACCTATCGGAGCCACGAATACCGCCGCTGCGCCCAGCTCCTGCGCCTCCCGGGCCTGCTCGACGGCACCGGCCGCCCCAAATGCCCGCACACCTGCCCATACGGGTACGCTTCCGGCTGCTTGGCCCACTACCGTCGAAATCACCCGGCGCCTCTCGTCCAGCGCCAGCTTGTGGGCCTCGCCCATGAATCCCAGAATAGAAAGGCCGTGCACACCGGCTTCCAGCTCGAAGTCAATCAGCCGCCGAAGACTGGTCTCGTCTACCGCACCGCTATGCGTAAACGGAGTAGGCAGGATGGGAAAAACGCCGTGTGCACTCATGGCAGTCATGGTTCCTTGATGGGTGAGAATTCGGCGCGTGGCGCGGCCGGACGCAGAAAGCGCCCGGTGCCGGGCGAGGCAAGAATGCGCTCGTCGCGGAATATGCAGTCGCCGCGAAGATAGGTGGCCTCCACCCTCCCCCGAACCAGTCTGCCATGGTACGGGCTCCAGCCGCACCGCTGATGCAGCATGCGCTCATCCAGCACGTGCGAATGATCCGGGTCAAAGACCACGAAATCCGCATCCCGGCCAACCTCCAGGCGGCCCTTGTCCTGCAGCCCGAAGATACCGGCAGGCTTCTCCGCCAGTACCTCCAAGAATCTCCCGAGCGTTATCCGGCCCGTTGCTACACCCTCGCTGAAGAGCAGCGTGCCCAGCGTCTCCGCTCCCGGCAGCCCGGCATAGGCTTGGAAGATGCTGGCCGTTTCCTTCCGGGCCAGCGGATACGGCGAATGGTCGCTCGTGACTATGTCGATGTCACCTGATGTGAGCCTCTCCCACAGGGCGTCCACGTCCTGCTGCGTCCGAAGGGGCGGATTGCATTTGGCCCGGCCGCCGAGCGTGCGAAGCGCATCTTCGGTCAATACGAGGTACTGCACACACGTTTCGCCGGTGGCGGCCACGCCCTGGCTCTTGTGCCAGCCAATTAGGTCGAACGTGCGCGGGATCGTGCCGTGCACCATGTGCAAACGCACCCCGGTCCAGTAGGCCAGCTCAAGGAGACGCCCTGCCGCCTCTGCCTCTGCCGCGGGCGGACGGCTGCGTGCGTGACTGAGGGCGTCGGCTTCCGCCGCCGGCAGCAGCCTGGCCGTAAGCTGATCTATGATTTCCTGGTTCTCCTGGTGGGCCGCAACCGGCAAGCCGTGCCTGGCAATCTCTTGAAACCCCTCGTACAGCTGTCCGTCCGGCACCCTCGGAAACCGGTCCGCGTCCACGTGAAACGTGGAGACCTTGAATCCGCACGCACCGGCTGCGGCAAGGCTGGCGATGGCATCCAGAGGCCCGGTCGGCGCGAACGTGGCATACAGGGCCACGTCGACCACCGCCTCGGCCGAAATATCCAGAATCTTGCGCTCCAGGGCATCCACGTGCCGCACGGGCCGCGCCGGGCGGTCAAACGGCATGTCCACCACCGTGGTTGTGCCCCCGGCCGCTGCGGCTATCGTGGCGGCCGTAATGCCTTCCTCCGGATCGGAGCGCGTGTGGACGTGCGCATCCACGAATCCGGGAAGCACGAGCCTGCCGCTGGCGTCCACGTGGGCTCTTCCAACCAGCGCGACCGCCGATACCGCCGCGATCTTGCCGCGACGCACGCCCAGCCATCCATCCTTGAGAAGCACGCCGCCCGGGCGCACAATATCGCCCTGTACCGTGAGGTCAAACAACTCCTGTTCGCGCATGCTCAGGCAGATTCCCTGGCCGGGATGCAAAGTAGCGACGCCAACGCTTCTGCCGCCAGATGCCCGAGATCCAGAACAGGCATTTGAACGGCACGCCTCATGGTATCTGCCACTTCGAAAGGATATCCCACATAATCGATGACGATCGCCGACACGTCTCCTTCCCGCCTTATCTGCTCCTGGAGCCAGTGGGTAAGCGGCTCGGACGGAGAGCGGCGGTCCATGGGCCAGACGGCAGGAGCGAAGCCCGTGCCCTTCCACTTGCCTCGCGCGGCATCCGTCTGGGCGCTTGTCGGCACAATCACGCCCAGGTTGCGGAGCCCCATCGAAGCCAGAAGGCCTGCGCCAAGCTGAAACGGCCGCACGAGCGGGCGCCGGGGCGCAAGTCCGGCGAATTGTCCGGCACACAGGAGAACCGATGCCACCACGCCTTCCTCCTCCAGCTCGTCCAGCTCCTGCTGCAACAGCGGTGTGAGAAAGGACTCTTCCACCGTAACAGATGCACCGTTACGGAGGCGGGTCGCGAGCGGATACCTCCTTGCCGGAGGCAGCTCGCACGCATCCACGCCGTCCAGCGCGCCACGGCATACTATATTATAATAGCATTCGACCAGTGACAGCAGCTCCGTCAGGTCGCTCCGCGGAGACTGGCCGATTACCAGCGCGCCTACGCTCCCGAATGCCATGGTCAATTGAAGGTCAGGCGTCCGTCAGGCGCAACCGCCCAGCCCTCGAGGCCCTTCCGCGCGCCGATTCGGCGCATGGAGCTGTACAAGAATATCCAGGGCGCGTCCCGGCTCACTTCGGCATACGCCTTGCGGTACAGCTTCTGCCGCGCCTTGAAATCCACGGTTCTCCTTGCCTCGTCAACGAGACTGTCCACGAGGGCGTTCTCGTATCCCAGCCACCAGGGGCCGCGGATCTTCGAATGAAGCTTCTCGCGGAAGATGCGGAAGGTGCTGAGCGGACTCGAATCAAAGCATGCCGCATCGTGAATCTCCCCTGACCTTACGCAATCGGCATACGCCGGACGATCGGCGTGCCGGACGATCTCCGTCTCCACGCCAATGTCGCCGTAGTAGTCTGCCATGGCGTCCGCTACCGAGAGGGCCTCATCCGGCAGCGTGTCGGGCACATCCAGCGTAATGGTTAGCCAACTGCCGTAGCCTGCCGAGTCGAGCAGCTCCATCGCCAGCGTAGGATCATAGAAGTAGCCCGGAACCGCCGGATTGAATCCCATGTGAAGGGGCGTCAGCGGTCCCGTCAGGGGCTCCGCGGCCCCGTGCATCACCGAGTCGATGATCCCGTGGAGGTCCAGTGCGAAGTTAAGCGCCTCGCGCACCCTGCGGTCCGCGCATGGCCCGTATCGCAAATTGCACATGAACGCGGTGCACACACTCGTTGCCGCGCGCACGAGGGCAGCGCCCGGCACGGCCTGCAACGCATCCTCCGCCGGCGGCGCAAGATCCGTCGCGATATCCGCGTGGCCCCAGATCAGACGGAGCAGCCGAGCTTCCGGATCGGGCTCGGCCTTCCAGATGAGCTTTTCCTGCTGAACTTCCTTTCCCCAGTAGTTTTCGTGCCTTCTCAGCTCTACGCGCTGATCAGAGCGTGCGGCCACGAGGTAGGGACCTGTTCCGACCAGCGTGTCGGGAAGCGCCGCGATGCCATGGGGCGAAAGGACCGGGATGTCCACCAGGAGGTCCAGAAGGTCGGCCGTCGGCTCCGGCGTCCTCAGCACAATCCGCCCCGCTCCTTCCTCGCGGATGGTGCTTCCTGCAAGATAGGACTGGAAGACGCCGGCCGTACCAAGCTCACCGCCCGTTTCCCCGGACTGCACGCGGCGCAGAGTCGCAATCGCGTCGGAGGCCTCGAGCGGCTTCCCGTCATGAAACCGCACATCCCCGCGCAGCTCGAATCGCCACGAACGCGCATCCGGCGACACCTCCCACCGCGTTGCCAGGCAGGGTCCGTACATGCCGTCCGGATTGCGTCTGACCAGGGATTCAAAGACCGCTCCAAGGATGCTCAGCCGCTCCGCGTCGTCGCTGGTCGTGTGCGGATCGCCGATCCGCACGTGTTTCTGGAAAATGCGCATCAAGGCTCCGGAAGACCGTGCGCTGCGTCCCGGTCTGGCAGAGGCGGAAGGCCCAGCAGCCGCCCCGGGTTGGTGCTGGTCATGATGCGAATGTCGGCGGCTTCGATCCCCAGGTCTAGCATGCAAGCCATAAAGGCACGCAGGCCCTCGACGGGTGTCGGAAGCGTGTACACGCCAAAATCCGTGGCCAGTATGCAGTGCTCGGCGCCGAGCTCCCGGATCTGGTCCGCCACGCGCCGCACACCGCCCGCCGGGGCCTCGTGCATGCCTTCGTCAATGGACATGTATTCCCGTTCGACGTAGTAATGCGTCTTGGGTATGGGAGTCGTGTGCGTATAGGCGGCAAGCGTGTACTCTATAAATGCGCCGGAGGCAGCCATGCGGCGCAGCTGCTGCATGGTCGCAATCTTCGTTACGGAGCTTGCAACGAGTACCTTCTCAATCCCGTACTCGGCCGCTAGCTCGACCAGCCGCAGCGCTTCCGGCACGGAGACGTGCCCCGTATTGAGGTAGACCTGCGGATGGGCCGCAATCAGGCGAAGGATTTCGTCGAGCTCGGCACCCGGCGGCTCGTCGACAGGTATGCGGATGCACCGATCCAGCTCTTCGCGCTTGAAGGCCGGATACAATTCGGAGAGCGGCACGAAGCGGCCGCCCAAAGTGTGGCCTTCGCGTGATGCCTGGAAATACGTGGAATGCGCTCCGAAACTGATGAATCTGGCTCCCGAGCCGTAATGCAGGGCCGTCTTCACGGCTCGCGGGTTCATTCCGCCGTAGACCGTATTGAGGATGAGGCCGCCAAAGGTCACGAAATCACGCACGACCCGGTTGACGATCCAGGCCGTGCCACTGCTCATTTCAAAGACATCCATGAATACCAGCGCCCGCATGCCCGCATCGCGTGCCTCGATAGCGGCCTCGACAGGGTCCACGCGCCGCGGACTGCTGACGATGTGCGGCCCCGCGTGCACGTGGATATCGATGGCCCCCTCGAGCAGCGATCGGGTCATTTCCATGCTGCGCCCTTCGGGCAGCAATGCGTCGCCTGCTGCGCGGAGCTCTTCCGCTCCGCCTTCGCGGTCAGACTCGGGCATCACAGCACCCCCAGCCACAGCAGAAAGGCCGCCTTCTTGACCGGCATGCCCACGTTCATGTTCATGACCTTGGCGTCCGCCGGCGCCTCGACCACTTGCAATACCTTGCCGAAGTAGTCCCTGACCACGCCCAGCCGATCGCCCTTCCGGACATCCTGGCAGATGGCAACTTCGGGGAAAAAGACGCCCTGCGCGGATGCCGTCAGCCAGTACCGGTCCCCTATTACGCGCGGCTCTGGCATCTCGCGCGGCGCTTCGGGCAGAAAGTCCAGGTCCCGCAGCACGTTCACGATGCCGTCAAACATCGGGCCGTCGGCGCGGCTTCCGCGTTCGCCGAATTCAGGCGTGATTTCCGGGATGGACAGCTCGTCTCCCAGGCTCTTCTTCGGCCAGAGCCACCACGCCGGCCGCTCGCCGCCGGCACTCGGCGGAGGCTCGCCCCGGTACTTCGAGACGCTGACGATGCCGAGGCCGAACATTCTTGCCATGCGCATCGCGGCGGCCTCCGCGCTGGCGTCACCAATCAGGCGGCAGATTACGTACGGACACATGGCCTCCGTGAATTCGCCGC
>CAZXEU010000012.1:0-22198 GCA_964639665.1 uncultured Rhodothermaceae bacterium
GAGTACGAGCGCAGTTACCGGCTGGAAGTGCGGCGTTCGGACGGCGAAACGACCTCGGCGGAAGTGACCATTCCGCCGCCGGTCGAAGTAGAGCTGGTAGGCGAGAGAGACCGGGTAGTCATCCCGGCCCTCATCCACGGAAAGCCGCCGAATCTGGTAGACGTATCGGTTATCTACGACGCCATAACGCTGCCTCCGGCCAATCCCTGGCCGCCGGGCACCTCCCCTCCGCCTCCGGTACTGCTGAAAGTTGCCGTGCCTTATTCCGGCGAGCAGGAGCCGACAGAGGACGGATGGCGCTACGACATCAACCTGCGTCGCGACTTCGCGGTGGTCCAGGAAGAATTCGCGATCAACTGCCTGCGCGATGACCTCATTGCCCTCAGGCGAATCGATTTTCGCTTTCTCGCAGCCGACAGCCAGTGGGATCCGCCGGGAGGTTCGTTCGATCCCAATCTGCTGATCGAGCCTGGCACGTTTTCCAATGTCGAAAACGGTTTGGGCTACTTCGGAGGCGGCTATACCGTATCCACGCGATGGATCCCAAGCGACGTCATCCTGCGAACCGTCGGATACCGGACCTCCGGCCCGTGCCCTCTTTCGCCCCAGAACATCCCGGACTGCCAGCTGCCGCCTGAGCCCTGCCTGCGGGACCCCGGAGGCTGACGAATCCCGTAATCGTCCTGCAGCAGCCAGGCCAACGTTCGATCGGAGCCAAATTGGCCGGGTGACAGATACACGGGAAATTACCCGGTGCCCGTGAATTCACAAGTTGCATCGCCTGGGACGGTCAGAACATGCACCGGATGAATCGATTCCCGGCTGGAATTCGCCCGGTCGATCCCGTAAGATCGGGTTATTCCAACAGATACCAGCCCCGGAATCAATGCCCGACCACAAGAGCTACCACATGTCGCCGGAGGAATTTCGCCGGTGCGGCAAGCAAGTGATCGACTGGATTGCCGACTACCACGAGAACGTCGCCCGCTATCCCATTCTCTCACGCGTCAGACCCGGCGAAATTGCCGACTCCCTGGGCAACGAGGTGCCAGCCGAGGGCGAGGATTTCACGGCCTTATTCCAAGACATCACAGGGCGGATCCTTCCCGGGATCACGCACTGGCAATCGCCCGGATTCCACGCCTACTTCCCGAGCAATACATCCGGACCCGCCATCCTGGGCGAGTTGCTGTCCGCCGGTCTCGGGGTACAGGGCATGCTCTGGTCGACAAGTCCCGCCTGCACCGAGGTCGAGACCCGGGTGCTTGACATGCTGGTCGGCCTCCTGGGCCTTCCGGAAGCGTTTCGCTCCACCAGCAGCGGCGGCGGCGTCATCCAGGATACTGCCTCCAGCGCCGTGCTGTGCGCCTTGATCGCGGCGCGGGAAAGGGATTCGCGGTTTCTTACCAATCGGGAAGGCTGCGACGGCACACAGGTCGCCTATTGCTCTACGCAGGCGCACTCGTCGCTGGAAAAGGCAATGGGCATCGCTGGTCTCGGCCGTGCAAAACTGCGGCAGATCGCGGTGGATGAGCATTTCGCTCTCGATGCGGCCAAACTAGCGGCGCAGGTCAAGGCCGACAGAGCCAGCGGCATGCGGCCCATTTTCGCCTGCGCAACGATGGGCACAACTTCTTCCAATGCGATGGACCCGGTTGTGGCCATCGGCAAGATCTGTCGTGAGGAGGCCCTGTGGTTTCACGTAGACGCCGCCATGTCGGGCACGGCAGCCATTTGTCCCGAATACCGGTATCTGCACGAGGGCATCGAATACGCCGACAGTTACTGCTTCAATCCGCACAAGTGGATGTTCACGAATTTCGATTGCAGCTGCTTTTGGGTGGCCGACCGCTCGGCGCTGATCGGGGCATTGTCCATCCTGCCCGAATACCTGATGAACGAAGCGACCAGCAGCGGTGCCGTCTTCGACTACAGGGACTGGCAAGTGCCGCTCGGCCGCCGCTTCCGGGCGCTGAAGCTGTGGTTCGTACTGCGCTACTACGGTGTCGAGGGCCTACGGCACCACATTCGCCGGCACATCGAGCTGGCCCGGCGATTGGCGGACTGGATCGAAGCCGATCGGCACTTCGAAATCATGGCTCCGACACCACTCAACCTGCTCTGTTTTCGCCACCGGGGCAGCGACGAATTGAATGAGCGCATATTGAATGAGACCAACGACGGCGGCGAGATCTTCCTAACCCACACCAGGTTGAACGGCCGCTTCGTCTTGCGGCTATGCATCGGCCAGGCCCGCACCGAGGCAGAACATGTCGAAAGGGCCTGGAACTTGATTGTCGCAACCGCACAGCGATTGCGCCAAAGCGAATCGTAAGCACGGTTTTGCGTGGAAATAGGAACGGGGAGATCCGCAGACCTCCGATGCGATCGATTGGAGCCACGCGCCGGGAGACGTACCCGATGAGGTAACAGCTCGGCTAAGGGTGTTCCGTTGTATCAATCGGCGAACGCCATGCACCTCCACGCTCACCGCCACGCCGGCACGTCAATCTGCACCGAATCCCTCCGGCGCCGGTCCCCACCACTACCTGTCGTACGTTACATCCAGGCTATCAGTGGCTTCGCTCGGGCATCCGGTCCAGTCCGCGACATAGACGTTACCCATATACCGAAGGTCCTCCACTCCCATCCTGCTGCTGAAGAAGCCTGCAGCCACCAAGTCACGAAGCAGACCGAAGAACGCCACGCCCTGACTCACCTCCGGCGCAGCCGCTTCCGGGTAGGCTATCTCATCCAGCAGGCTGTGCTGCCTGGCGGCATCCAGATCCACAAACAGATTTTCAAAGCGGCGACGGGCACGGGCATCCAGCCAGGCCAAGCCGCCCCGAATGGGCACTTGCAGCTCGGGCTGGTCCGTCATCGCAAAATCAATGTACTCCGGCACACCAGCCTCGGAGGCGCTGCCGGAGCGGTCATCGGCCGGCAGTATGAGATTCGCCAGTACGCGCACGGTCGCGTATTCGTGCTCGGTGAAGAAGGTGGGCTCGCGCGCAGCTGTCTCGCCGGTACGCACGGGGCGGGCAAACGACACACCCGGCGCAAGCGAGGCCGTGGCCAGCAGACGGAGGCTTGTTCTGCGATCCATCAGAGATTTCCCTTGTTTCGTTCTGCCACGATGAAGTCTGCCGTGCGCCAGGCTAGCGCCAGAATGGTCCACGTGACGTTCTTGTGAGCCTGAGACACCAGGGGGCCCGCGTCTGCCACAAACAGGTTCTTCACGTCGTGGGCCTGGCAGTATGCATTCAGGACGCTGCTGCGCCGATCGCTGCCCATGCGGGTAGTGCCGCCCTCGTGGATGATACGGCCGGGCGGCAGGATGCCGTAGCCCTCTTCGCGGGATGGCATTTCGTCCAGCAACTCCCCTCCCATTTCGACCACCATGCTGCGCATGGTCTCCTGCATATGCTTTACCTGCGCATACTCCTGGTCACTCCACCGAACGTTGAAGCGCAAGACAGGTATGCCGTATTTGTCTACAACCTGCGGATCGATTTCACAGCGGTTTTCGCGGCGGGCGATCATTTCGCCGCGGCCGGAAAAGCCCAAGACTGCACCGTACAGCCTGCGGTAGTCCGCCTTGAGTTGAATGCCGTAACCCCCGCCTCCACGCGGCCGTAAGTCTCCGGATGCACCATTTTGCCAGCGGTTCAGCCGCTCAATACCTCCCATGAAGTTGTAGCCCGGCATGTGGCGCCCGCCCCATGGCTCAATGTGATAGCCGCGGGCAAAGTCGAGCCTCTCGCCATCAAGCCACCAAGGAATGTACACATGCATGCCGCCGACGCCGTCGTCGTTGTGCGGCGGCATGTCCATTAGCTGCGGAAACAGGCCCTGTACCGTAGTGCCCGTTGAATCCGTGATATATCTGCCGACGGTGTCGCTGTCGTTCGCAAGGCCATTCGGGTGGCGCGGTGATTTCGAGTTCAGCAGCAGGCGGGCAGATTCACAGGCACTGGCCGCGAGCACCACGATGCGGGCCCGGACCTGGTATTCCCGCATGTCATTCTTGTTCACGTAGGAAACGCCCGCGGCGAGCCCGTTTTCGTCTGTCAGCACTTCCCGCGCCATCGAAAACGGCATCACCGTCAGGTTGCCGGTACCCTCGGCCGGCCTGATAAGGACGGAGGGGGAAGAAAAGTTGGAATTGGTGGTGCAGCCGCGTCCGCACTGCCCGCAGTAGTGGCAGGCTGGCCGACCGTTGTGCTCGCGTGTGAGGATCGACAGGCGCGAAGCGATGCAGGGGATTCCCATGCGGTCGCAGGCCCGCTTGATCAACAGTTCGTAGCAACGCGGTTTGGGCGGGGGAAGGAAGATCCCGTCCGGCTCGTTCCTCATGCCTTCGTGGCTTCCGAAAACGCCCACCAGACGCTCCACCCGGTCATAGTAGGGGCTTATGTCCTCGTAGCCGATGGGCCAGTCGTCTCCCAGGCCATCAATGCTGCGCCTTCTGAAGTCATCCGGACCGAATCGCAGCGAAATGCGCCCCCAGTGGTTCGTCCTGCCACCCAGGTTGCGGGCCCGAAACCAGTCCCACTCCGTGCCGCTGACGTGGGTATAAGGCTCCCCGTCTATGGTCCATCCGCCGATCGTGCCGTCGAACTCCCCCCAGTGCTTCTCCGGCGTCGGACCGCCACGGCGCGGCGAGTCATAGTTCCACTGAAACATCTTGCTGTGCGTCTCGGCGTACCATAAGGGGCCCGCTTCCAGGAGCGCCATCTTTGCGCCTGCCTCCGCTAGCACCTTGGCCACCATGCCTCCCCCGGCGCCGGAGCCGACAATACAAATATCAAATTCCTGCCTGCTAATGACGCTGGGCATCGAATTCCCGGTTCATAGTGGAACGGAGCCGCCGGAGCCCGGCGGCAGGCGCCCCCATATTAATGAACTTGGCACACTCTGTTGGCTAGGGCGGGACCAGCGCCGGCGGTAATCTCCTCCTACTACCGAGAATGGCTGGCATTCCACGTGGACCGGCGATGTGCCAGAAAACTCACTGTCTCCGCGAATCGCCACGTCCCTCGACCTGCGCACGATTGGCCGAAAGTGTCGATTGGTGAAAATTCTGCAGAGGCTCCACAGTTGTTTGGCACGGTCATATCTTCTGTGGCTCTTTCAACACCCAATCAGTACAGAGGCAGATCAACATGGAAGGTCGTGAAACAGGCCGGGTAAAGTGGTTTAACCCGGAGAAAGGCTATGGCTTCATCGAGCGTGACAGCGGTAGCGACGTATTCGTGCATCATTCGGAGATTCGCGTAGACGGATTTCGCACGCTGGAAGAGAATCAGCGTGTCGAGTTCACCGTAACCAAAGGCCAAAAGGGCTTTCAGGCCCAGGATGTAGACCCAATCTAGCGGGCGTCAATGATCCGTTCACTACTTGCGGAATAACCCTCGGGCCTCTGCCCATAAGCGCTACCTTGGGCAATTATTGACAATGTAGGGCCATGCTGGCAGGTCCTCGCCGGCAAAACTCGGCCAGTTAAACCCAATTAGCCCTCCAATCGTGGGGCGTTGTGGCCAGCCTTCAGGGCGATTACAGAATCCCTGCAGGACATCAGGTGGTACGCGGCAGCCATTGTGAGGCAAGCCCGCGACGGGCGATGTGTTCGGCAATCAGCGCTAAGGGGAGTTTCCCGGGCAAGCGGACCCTCGAGCATTATCGCTGGTAGGTGGACCGGCGCTATTTATTGCCTGAATGCCGGGGCACGATGCCGGCGCAGGCTTGCCAGCCGAGACTGTCCGGCGCGGATAAGCATCCACGCTGCAATCAGGGTGACATTGCGCCGGAGGTGGTCCGCCGCATCCAGGGGGTTTGTCCCAATTCGTCGCGCAGCCTGGCACTGTCAGCCGCAAGTCCTCCGTGTCGCTTCCCGGACCGCTCAAGAGCGACCCGGCATAGGATGGACGCCCATGGTACCGGCCCGGCGTCACCGTTGGTGGCTAAACGCTTTGTCGCTGCCGGCATACAGGCAGACGGGCCCTGACCCTTAGCATGGCCTCGTGCACCGATACGCGCGCGAGCTGCAGCACGTCTGCTGACTCGCGCTCCCTGCCACCGGCCGGACATCGCCAAGTAGCCCGGGCGGTCGGCATTCCGGTGCGGGTGGGTGCTGATGCAATGTTGCTGCGAGCGGCACCGCTGATCGACGCCACTTCCCCCGCCTGGAGCACACCGTTGGAATTACCGCGGCCGCATGGGAAATCCGGCCCATAGCCTGCCAATCCAGTGCCCAAGGTGGCATGTTTCCGTACCGGTGGTGAAGTACCTCTCGGCTTCGACATGCCTGCCGTCAAGGGACGGACGGCGCGACGGCCCACGTAGCTCTTAGGGGTACGACCCAACTGATTCCATCTGGCCTCGCTAGATGCATCAATGCTCTTACTACTGGTTCCCACACTAATTGCCGACTGGCCAAGCGCTTTGCGAGTATCGCGGAAAAGATGTATCGTGGACGGGACGCGGTACAATAGGCCTGGCCACATGGCTCGCAATCCCCACGGCTTCCCGACGCTCCAGCCGGTCGCGTCCCAGCCCACCACTCGACGGGATTTTTCAAGCCAATCGCATGGAGGCAACGTAGTGACCAGGATCTGCGCAGTGCTTCTCGCCGGGCTGCTGCTGGCGGGTTGCTCGGGCACAGACGAACAGGCAGGCGGCGAATCAGCGCCGGGTAGAATTGATAACTGGCGGACGGTCGAGAGCTTCAAAGTAGCTCAGCGGATCCACCGTCAGCGTGTCGGAGAATGGATTAGGTTGCCGGGCAATGAAGGCAAAACGCCCGAGGATGCCGAGGCGGCATTGGGAATGGGGGCGCTCGATCCGCGTCCGGCCATCGATGCGGCATTGCGGATTGCGGAAGTCAATCCCGTAGACGATCTGGGATTCCTGGCAGTGCATTTCGCCTTCTATGAACTTAGAGCGATCGACGGTCCTCAACGGGGAGAGTACGAGGACACGGTATTCGAGCTTCTGGACGAGCACTATATTGACGACCTGCGACTCAGTCGCATGCTCCTGGGATTGATCCGCTTCGGAGGTGAACGCGGGGTCGATCTTGTCGACAGGGTTGTAGCCCAAAGCGACGAACGCGAACTTCGCGCGAAGGCAGCATTCTGGTCGGCCACGGAGCGCCTGATGGATGTCGACGATCTTGCGACTCCACCTTCCGCACGGGCAAGTGTGCGCGCCGAGGTCTCCCGCATGGCCCGGCTGGTCGCAGATGAGTACAGTGATGTGGAGGTATTTCGCGGCGAATCGGGTGGTGACGCAATCAAGCCTGTCCTGTACGCCCTTGAGAATCTGGCTATCGGGAGCGTGCTTCCGGAGGCCGCCGCAATGCGCATTCGCGGGGACGTGGAATCACTGAGCCAGTACAGGGGAAGTGTATTGCTCATAGACTTCTGGGCGACCTGGTGTGCACCTTGCATCGCCAGCTTCCCTGACGTGCTCAGACTCCAGCAGCTGCTGGGCGACCGGGGATTCCAGGTCATTACGATCAGCACGGACGAAAGCACGGAGCTGGTCGAGCAGTTCATGGATGATCGCCTTGAATTGCCCTTCGTCAATTGGTTTGTCGGGGAGCAGTCTCAGCTCTACGAGGATTGGTCCATCCAGGGTTTGCCCACATACATTGTCGTGGACCGGGAAGGGGTGGTCCGTGGCCGGACTCATGATCTGGAGTCGCTCTACGAAGTGATTCTGGAGACAACAGGCGCCAGCGCCGAATTACGGGCGCAGTTGGTTGGGGAAAGAGCGGAGGCCAGCGGACCCTGATCGCCTCGGCACGCGCAATTTGCTCGGAGCAAACCCGGACGTAAATGCGGTGGATGTCCGGAGTCGCACCATCGCACGTCCTTCCAGACCCCGCAGCGGCCCAATGGCGCTTCACAGTAAGGCGCTACCTTCATACCGCATTGCGAAGTGCTGAAGCGCACCGGCCTCAGCAAGATCTCCAGAGCAAAGCATCAGCTGCCCATGGTGCGGCAGAGCGCGGGTTGCGGCCAGGTCCGACAGATCAGGTAGTGCCGCCCGGCGCATTGGCTCACTTGCCTGCCGCTACGCGTGTCCGTTTCCCGGAATCAGCAGCAAGACTTGAACAAGAGTCCCAGGAGACTGTCGTTGCGAGGCCCTTGCGAAATGCCTTTCAACTTCCCTGGCGCGTTTATACAGAAACGATATGTGGGCCCTCCGGTCCGCGACGGCATGAATCATGCATTCGCTGCACGGGTTGCGCTGGCTCCCGGCGGGGCGTCGGACCCCATCCCGATTTAATAATGCAGGGCCAACCGGCGCCGCAGGAAGCGTCGCCAATCCTGAGGCAAGAGATGCCAGGCCCATTGCAAAGCGTCCATCGCACTTTGGTGTCTGACGTCCAGGGAAGCCTGCAACCTTCGCTTCCCAATACTACGCTAGCGCTCGAAGGGCCCCTACCGCGGGTCCCTCGCTCCGGAAGCTCCTTCAGGCGCCTTCAGAAGTCCAGCAGCACCTTGACGGCCCCGTCCCGCTTCGTTTCAGCCAGCTCCATGCCTTCTGCCAGCCGGGAGAACGGCAACCGATGGGACACGAGTCGCGACACTTCCAGTCGCCCTTGTGCTATCATATCCAGGGCGAGCCTGAAGGAGGCCAGGTTCGGCTCGTGCTGCGCATACGCGCTTGTAACCACACGCAGATTGCCACGCAAGTATGACTCTATAGCTACAGGCAGCGTCGCCTTTTTTGGCACTCCGAATAGTGCAACTTCTCCGTGTTGCCGCACAAGCCGAGGACACAGGTTGATGGTCTCTGCCTTGCCCACCGCTTCAACAACCACGTCGGCCATCCGGCCGCCTGTCGCCTCGCGTATGCGCTCCACGGCGTCGCCGCGCCTTACGTCAACAGAACAGGCCGCTCCCACCTCGATGGAAAGCTCCAGCCTGCGATCCACGATATCCAGCCCGTAGACCTCGCGCGCACCCATCGCTCGCAGCAGCATGGTAAAAAGCAGCCCGGCCGGCCCCTGACCCACCACAGCCACGCGCTTGTCCATCACGTTGCCAAGCTTGCGGCAGCAGTACACGACGGTGCCCAGCTGCTGTGCCAGTACGGCGCGCTCCAGCGGCAGCCCTTCGGGAAGCGGGATCACCTCGTGAGCCCATGCGGACACATACTCGGCGAATGCATCAAAACGCGGGACCAGCGCGAGCACGCGTGTGCCCGGAGGCAGCGCCGCCACAGAGGATTTCTCCACCACGGCCACGCATTCATGGCCGGACTGGCCGGCAGCGAATGGATAGCTGTCCGCCGGGCTATCGTGCAGAAAGTGGAGGTCGCTGCCGCAAATGGTCGTCAGAAGGACGCGCAGCAGCAGCCCATCGTGCGGCGCATCGGGCACCGGGACGTCAACCCATTCTATTTCGCCCGGGGCAGAATACTGGACCGCCCGCATGCGCGCTAGGAAAAGGCCGACCGGAGCAGCTCCAGGCTCTTGGGCACGGCCGTCTGAGGGTCTTCCTTTCCCTCGAATTCCAGAGATACGTACCCCCTGAAATCGTGTCGGCGCATGATCTCGGCTATGCGCGGATAGTCTAGATCCAGCGTATACCAGGTTCCGCCACCATAGTAGGTCTTGGCTTGCATCAGTACCGTACGGGAAGCCAGCATTTCCAGCTTGTCATAGGGATCTTCCAGGAAGTTTCCCGTATCCAGCGTCACCTGGAGCCACGGTGAATCCAGTGCCTCAACGATCCTGAGCACGCCTTCGGGCGTGCGACCAAGCCCCCAGTGGTTTTCCAGGCCCAGCAAAACACCGCACTGCTCGGCCTTGGGAATACACTTTTCGATGCTGGCAATGACCCAGTCGTATGCATCCTCATCCGAGTATCCCTCCAGTGCAGGCTCAATTCCCCTGTTGTCCATGAGCGCGCTGAAGGACTCAGACGTTCCCCATCTCCCCGTATTGAGCCGCATGGTCGGGATGCCGAGCTGGTAGCACAGCTCGATCTGGTGTATGGTGCGGTCAATGTTGCGCTGGCGCTCTTCCGCATCGGGAGACATGAAGCCTTGGTGGGTGGAAAACCCCATCAGATCCAGCCCGTTGACAAATGCCCGGCGCTTGATATCCTGGAGGTAGGCGGTATCCTCCGAAGCCATCTGGACATGGAGTAGCTCCACCCCGTCAAATCCCATGGCGGCGGCATCATCTATGCACTGCTCGATCGGGTAATTCTCCTTGGGGCCATCGAATCGCCAGAAGGAGTACGTGGAGACGCCTATCGGGTTGGGGCGCCGCTTCGGCGGCGGTGTCTGGTCCGCCGCAAGGCCGAGGCCCGCAGCAGCGAGCGCCGCATTGCGCAGAAAATCACGTCTTCTTGTTTTGATGGCGGTACCTCCAATCGGTCTTGTTCAAATCTTGGTCTGACGAGCGGCCCGTGCGTGGCGGCGGGACGAGCGCTTTTGGATATTGCCACGAGCCACCTGCCGAAACACCATGGATAGTACGCTTCAGGCCGCGGAACTTCAACGGTACCGCGCCAGATTCGAGCACGAACTCTTCGAGCAAGTGATCCCGTTCTGGGAGCGACATTCACCGGACATCTCTCACGGCGGATACTATAACAATCTCGACCGGGATGGTTCGGTTTACGACACGACCAAGCATATCTGGCTGCTCGCGCGCCAGGTCTGGATGTTCAGCAAGCTGTACAGGAGCGTTGACGAGCGGGAGTCGTGGCTGATGCACGCCCGACTTGGCATAGATTTTCTCATGGAGCACGCCGCACGGCCTGACGGCAGGGTATACTTCGCCCTGGCTGCGGACGGCAGACCCGTCTACCAGCAGCGAAAGATTTTCACGGAGTGTTTCTATGCCATGGCCCTGGCAGAATACGGCCGGGCGGCGGACAGACCCGAACTCGTGCGTAAGGCCGAGGATGAATTGGCCCTCGTATGGCAATGGGCCTATGACTGGGCACCGCTGGGCCGGCCTGCGATGCAGGGCACGGTCGCCTCGCAGTCCCTAGCCGTGCCCATGATCCTGCTCAATCTGATCGAGGAGGTGGCAGGCGACCGTATGGATCGCTATGGCTCGGAAGTTGAGGACTGCATGCGAAGGGTAGTGCTTCACGTAGATGCCACATCCAAGCGGGTGCATGAGCACATTGCACCGGACGGCGGCCCGCTGGACGGACCCGCCGGGCGCTTGCTCAATCCCGGCCATGCCATCGAGGCGGGCTGGTTTCTACAGCACTGGGCCCAGCGCCTGCAGCGCAAGGATCTGTCCCAACTGGCGCTCAACATGGTCCGGTGGTCGCACAGTACCGGCTGGGACAACGATCACGGCGGACTGTTCTACTTTCTGGACGCAGGAGGACGCTCTCCGGTCCAGCTGGAATGGTCCATGAAGTTGTGGTGGCCCCACACGGAGGCCCTCTACGCGCATTTGCTGGGCTTCGCCTTGTCCGGAAACGGCGCCGATCTGCAGGCCTTCAGGGACGTGCAGACCTACGTATTCGAGCACTTCGTCGACGCCGAATACGGCGAATGGTACGGATACCTGGACAGGGAGGGTCGCGTAACACATCGCTTCAAGGGAGGTCCCTACAAGGGATGTTTCCACGTGCCTCGCGCGCTGTGGCTATGCTGGAAGCTACTGGGCAACTGGCCGGAGGCTGGCGACCCGGAAGCCGTCTGATTATCCTCCATATCCATTGCCAAGAATGGTATACTGTGGGGTTTCGAAACTGAATCCATGATAGTACTCTTTACGCCGCTCGACTGGTTTTGGGTGGGAGTATTTCTCCTTCTTATGATCGGCAGCGGGGTTCTCTTCTACCGGCTTGGCAAGCGTTCGGCATCGGATTTCTTCCTCGCAGGGCGCGGACTGCCGTGGTGGTTGCCCGCATCCAGCGTGTATGCGACCCATACAGCCACAGACACTCCGATGTGGATCACGGGCGTGATCTACCAGCACGGGCTGGCCGGCATATGGTATACGTTCTTTTCGGCCTGGGGCGCCATCAGTTCGTTCGTCTCCACGCGCATATTCCGGCGTTCCCTCGCCTACACACAAGCCGAATGGAACGTCGTCCGGTTTTCCGGGCTGGGTTCGGAGCTCCTCCGTGGATGGATGGCCGGATGGCAGTTCTTCATGAACATGTTTGTGCTGGGCTGGGTCGGCATAGCCATGGGCAAGATCTGCGAATTCCTGTTCGGCTGGCCCACCTGGATCGGGCTGGTGAGCTTCTCGCTCGTCTGCGCGGTCTACGTTCTTGCCGCTGGCTACTGGGGTGTGGTGATGGCGGACTTTCAGCAGGGAATCATCGCTTTTCTCGTTATCATTATCGTGTCCTTCTGGGGCATCGCCGTTGCCGGCGGCCCGGCTGGCATCATCGATAAGCTCGCGGCCCTGGGGGAGCTTGATCGCATCAACCCCTTTGCCTTCTCCGGCTGGTGGACCGGATCATTCCCGACGGCCTGGTTCGTAACCATGCTGGTAATTGCGATTCTGGGCGGCTTCGGCATGGGTACCAGTATAGACTGGTACGTGGAAGCACAGCGCATTCAATCCGCCCGGACTGTCCGTGACGCGAGTTACAGCATCTGGTGGGGCACGCTCATCGGATTGGTTCGCAACTCCATCTGGGCCGCGTCCATACTGGCGTTCTTCGTGCTCTTTCCCGGCATGACGGCCACCGAAGAATATGAGATGGGCTGGTTCCGCCTTGGCTTCGACTACCTGCCCGCGGGCATGCTGGGCTTTTTCTTTGCTGCCATTCTCGCGATCCACCTTTCGACCATCTCCTCCCATCTGAACCTGGGCGCGTTGTACGCCACGCGCGATCTGTATCAGCACTATGTGAATCCGAAAGCAAGCCAGAAAAAGCTTGTGCAGGTAGGCAGGATTTCGACGATGATCCTGCTAATCGGGTCGTTCTTTTACGGCCTGATGATGGAGGACATCACCTCCTGGCTCATATTTGCCCTCTGGGTCATGGCTGCCGGCATCTGGTTGCCCAACATTTTGCAGGTCGTCTGGTGGCGCTTCAATGCATGGGGCTATCTGTCCGCATGGATCGCCAACCTCGGATTCAGCTGGCTCGTCGTTTGGATCCTTCCGGCCCTCGGCGTGATACCTGACCTCCTGGACTACCAGCAGTTCTGGCTACTCATGGTGCTGGGTGCCTTCGTGTTCATCCCGGTGACGTTGATTTCACGGCCGGAGAACATGGATCATCTCGTCCGCTACTACGTCATGTCCCGGCCCATTGGCTGGTGGGGGCCTGTCAAGCGCGAAGCCCAGCGTCGCGGCCTCATAACGGCCAGCGGAGACCTGGCGGGCCTGAGCGAAGAAGCCCTGCGAACAGGAAACTTCTAAACCCAACTTTCCAAGCCATGCCACTAGTCAGACGAGCGTGGTCGGCCGCTGAAGCCGATGAATGGACCCGGGAAGACTGGATTACCATCGTCATCTCACCCATCTGCTACATTTGCATGACGCTGGGCGTTGCACTCAGCGTGCTGCTGCTATGGCAAGGATTCGTGCTGCTTGCGGGCAGCATTGTGCTGACGGCCGTCATGCACTGGATCATTGATCCGAAGCTGAAAGCCGTTTCGGCCGAATACGAAACCAAGCAACAGGAATACCTGCGCGAACTTGAGCAAAACGTTCGCTGGCAGGACCAGGACGAGAGAGCGCCATGACCCAGGGACTGGCCACCGTCATAGGCATGACCATCGCCTACGCCGCTTCATTCCTCGGGCTCATCCTCGCATGGCGCTCGTACAGGAAACACCACAAGAAGGACCAGCCATGATCGCCTCGGCTCTGCAGCAGTCGACGAATCTGCTCTGGGGCATCCTCGTGCCCGCACTGATATTCGTAATCGCATTCGTGGTCACGTTGCTGCTTTACCGGCATTTCTCCCGGCAGGTCTGACCGGCCGCACCGCCATGGCCGCAGCCGCTCCGCGCCTGGTATTTGACGCCCATTTTCACATTGGTGCCTACGGAGCCCAGCTCATTGGAGGGCAGACGATCAGACCAATCCCCGCGTACCTTGACCACCATGGAGCGCGGGAATGCGCGAGGCACATCAGGCATCATGGCCTTCGCGGCGGCCTTGTTGTACCTACGTACCTCGAGGACCAGACCGCAGCGTTCCGCTACAACGAACTCGTCCTGAAAGCTGTAGAGGGGCATGAGGAGCTGCTGGGCGGACTCTGGGTCTCCCCCCTGCCGGAAGTGGAAACGCTGTGCCTCGCCGCGCTGGCCGTACTGCCCCGACCCGGCATCCGGGCGCTCAAGATTGCCAGTAACACGTGGCAACCTTATGGGATAGATCCGGCAGGCTGGTCGGTCCGCGTGCGTCGAAACGTGGAGCGGATTCTTGATGCTGCGCGTCTGCATAAGCTCGTCATCCACTTTCACACCGGGTATCTTCCGGGAGCACAACCCGCGGCGTTTGATGCCTTCATGAAGAGCTATGGCAAGGCCGCAACCTACCAGTTCGTTCACATGGGCGAAGCCATTGCGCCTGTCTTTTCCTTTGTACCGCAATTCCTTCAATGGCTCGATGCGGGCTGCGACATCTACACGGACACTTCGCTTGTGCCGGGCTTCGCTCCAAAATGGCTGCTTGGAGAGCTGGACAGGCGTGGAACAGGCTGCGAGCGCGTGCTCTTCGCCACCGACGCACCGTGGGGAAGCTTCGAGGCCGAATATGCCAAGATCAAAGCGGCCTGCAACCGGTCGCAATACCTGGACCAGATCTGTTGGCAGAACGCCGCCCGACTTTATGGGCTGGGAAATGGACCGGATGCCGGATGACCGGACTCATTGCGTCTGTGCACGGCAGCCAACTCCTTGCTGTCACTTCGCTCAGCTCGCGCACTTAACCTGCCACGAAAGCGTACTACGTCAGCCTGCACAACCGATAGGAGTGCCGTATCATGGCGTGGCCGCACGCAGGCGCTGGCTAATGCCCGCTGCCCCGCTAACATGACAAGCCGACCGCTCATTCTCGCACTTCTGTTCTTGGCGTGCGGGTCACGAGTTGAATCAATGGCCCAGAGCGAGCTGCCACTGGAAGTGCTCTCGCTGCTTGGGCTGGAGGCATTTGACAATCCCGCACCAAACTGGGCCCTGGCTTCGGACGTAATTTCCGACAGGCATGCCAGATGGTCGCTGGAAGCCGTGCCCGGCACAGGAGTCCTGGTAAACAGGCCGGACTTTGACGCAAGGGAAAACCTGTTCACCGCCTGGGAGCACGGCGACCTGGATCTGCGGCTGGAATTCCTGATGCCGAGCGGCTCCAATTCCGGCATTTATCTCCAGGGCCGCTACGAAGTGCAGTTGCTGGACAGCTGGCACAGTGAGCGGCCTACATTCAGCGATGTCGGCGGACTATACGAGCGCTGGGACGAGACGGCCAGCCGAGGCTACGGCGGGCGCGCCCCGCGCCACAACGCTGCACGCGCACCGGGTCTGTGGCAGGAACTTCATATCATGTTCCAGGCACCGCGCTTTGACGATGCCGGCAGGAAGCTGCAGGACGCGCGCTTCGTTCGCGTGGCGCTAAACGGCCTCCTGGTTCACGAGAATATTGACGTTTCCGGTCCGACGCGCGCCAGCGCCTTCGAAGACGAGCGGCCCCTGGGACCGCTCATGATTCAGGGAGATCACGGACCGGTAGCATTGCGAAACATTCGCTACAAGCGCCTGGGTGACGAGCTCGTAGAGGCCCGGGACATTTCCTTTGCCGTCTTTGAAGACAGGTTCGAATCCATACCTGACGTTCTTCCCGCGTCGCCGACTAGAAGTGGCCAGACAAAATCGCTTCACGAGCATGATGTAACCACACGCGAGCCCGTGCTGGTAAGCTATGAAGGCATGCTGGACATACCGACTCAGGGACGCTACCACTTTGCCCTTACCCTGGACTGGATCACAGGTGATCCGCACTTCCAGTCCGCCCGCATTGGCGGTGCTAGACTGCAGATTGGCGGTGCGGCAATATTTGTGCACGACAGCAATTATCCCGGCGCGGAAGGTGCGGCAGAACTGGCCGCGGGCCTGCATCCATTCACGCTCGTCTACTTCAAGACCGTCGGCGGCCGTGCCTCCAGCATCTCCCTGCACGTGGAAGGGCCTGACACGCCGAGGCATGTGCTCAAGGCATCGCTCCCCGGCCTGCAGCCACCGCCTCCCATTCTCGTGGAGCCGGAGGACGAGACCCGCCTGCTCCGCAGCTTTGTCTTCCACGACGGAAAGAAGCGGACGCACGCCCTGTCCGTGGGAGATCCCGGCGGCGTGCATTACAGCCTCGATCTGGAGACGACGGCCCTTTTGTTCGTATGGCGCGGCGCCTTCCTTGATGCCACGCCCATGTGGCACAACCGGGGAAGAGACCAGGTAGCCGTACCGCGGGGCAACCTTCTGATGCTGGACGGTGCTCCGTCGTTTGCCCTGCTTCCCGATGGAGAGGCCCCGTGGCCTATTGCCTTCCCCGCGGAATTTGTCGGATACCGGCTTGACGAAGCGGGAAAGCCTACGGTCCGGTACCGGTCGGACAAGACAACGATTGAGGATCACCTGGCTCCGGCCACCGATGGACCATACCTCGTACGCACCATCCGTGCAGTAGCCGACGAGGGCACACGGTCTGTTCTCTGGGTCCGCGCAGCGGCTGCAAAGGCCGTCTCCAGGATCGGCGAGGGTACGTACTCGGTCGGACCCGGTCACTACCTGATCGAAACGGACAACGACTCCGATGTCAGGCTTCGCGAGTCTGCCGGCGGGCGCGAACTGGTCATTGCGCTTCCGCTTGAATCCGGCGAAGCATCCACAACCTATGCCATTGTCTGGTAAGCCCCCCAAAATGAGAGCCCTGCCGATACTGCTCAGCATGCTGTCCGCTGCCTGTGGTGCGCTGGCGCAGCAGGAAAATGACTACTACCGGCTGTCGACGATACCTGTCCCTGAAGGCATCTTTCTTGAAGTAGGCGGCCTGGCCGCGCTTCCTGACGGACAACTGGCGGTTTCCACGAGGCGGGGCGAAGTATGGATGGTAGAGAATCCGGAAGGGGTTCAACCGCATTTCAGGCGGTTCGCGCACGGTCTGCACGAGGCCTTGGGGGCAGCTTACGTGGACGGCGCACTCGTCGTGGCCCAGCGTGGAGAGCTTACGCGCCTCGTCGATGAAACCGGTGACGGACGAGCTGACCTGTACGAGGCCATTTACAGCTGGCCCCTTGACGGCAACTATCACGAGTACTCGTACGGACCGCTGGTGGGCCGTGACGGATCCATGACCGTGGCGCTAAACCTCGGCTGGACAGGATTCGGGGCAAGCCTGTCGCCTTGGCGCGGATGGATGCTTGCCATCCAACCCGACGGAACCATGACACCCATCGCTGCCGGCATGAGGTCACCGGCGGGCATGGGCTTTACCATGTCCGGAGACCTGTTCTACGCCGAGAACCAGGGAGACTGGGTAGCTTCAGGCTATATCACGCACGTGGAAGCAGGCGATTTTGTGGGCAATCCGGCGGGGCTTAGGTGGGCAGGACAGGAAGCATCGCCGCTTGCCCTTTCGCCGGACGATATCCCGGACAGCGGCGCACCCATGTTTGAAGTCGCCAGCGAGATTGAGGCGCTCAAGCTGCCAGCCGTCTGGCTGCCCCACGCCATCCTCGGCATTTCCACATCAGACATCGTGCCGGATTCCACGGACGGTGCGTTTGGTCCCTTCACCGGGCAGCTTTTCGTTGGTGACCAGGGGCACAGCAAAATCACGCGAATCTTTCTTGAAAAGGTTGACGGCATATACCAGGGTGCCGCCTTCCCATTCCGAGAGGGCTTTTCATCCGGCGTGCTGCGCCTGGCCTGGGGCAAGAGCGGCAGCCTATACGTGGGCATGACAAACCGGGGCTGGGCCTCGACGGGCAGGGAGCCCTTCGGCCTGCAGCGACTGGAGTGGACCGGCAAGGTGCCATTCGAGGTACACGAAGTGCGGGCACAGGCGGACGGATTCGAACTTTCCTTCACAAAGCCCGTGGCCCGCACTGCAGCAGGCAGAGCCGATGCGTACCGCGTACAGAGTTTCACATACCGCTACCATTCTACGTACGGCAGCCCGCCCATACGCCGGCAGGCCCACGACATTGCCAGCGTAGCCGTCTCGCCTGATGGGCGCATAGTCCGCATAGCCGTTGTGGGATTGCGCCAGGGCTACATTTACGAAATCCTGATGCCCGGCATCCGGTCGTCCGACGAGGAGCCGCTGTTGCACGATGCGGCCTATTACACGCTGAATCGCATCCCGGAGGGCGAGGCCCTGCCGGACGTCCCGCAGACGGCCCGGACCACGATTGCCGATGCGGAGCCGAAGTACCAGCTGGCACGGCCGGCAGCGTGGGCGGATGGAACGACAACGGTGCTCACGATTGGCACTCGGCCGAACCTGCGTTTCGACGCGGAGGAGCTTGTAGCCGTCGCGGGAAGCCGTGTAGCACTGACGTTTGTCAACGACGACGACATGCTGCACAACCTGGTGATCACGCGCGAAGACAAGGCAGACAGCGTCGCCCTGGGTGCCCTACAGCTCGGCTTGAGCGGCCACGAACTGGCATACGTTCCCATATCGGACGATGTGCTCTTTCACACGGGCTTGCTTGAGCCTGGTGCAGAGCAAACCATATACTTTACGGCGCCCGTTGTGCCAGGCAGCTACCCGTACGTATGCACCTTCCCGGGACATGCGACAACCATGCGAGGAATACTGCGCGTGACAGCCTCTTCTCCGTAGCAGTACCGCCGGAAATTCGTGGGCCGATGGAACGACCAGTCGCCGTACAACTGAATCGCATTAAGGTAGCCGGAATTCGCTCGCATTCTCAGGCGCCATGTCAAGTCCGGACATTCGGCACCATGGACTGTCTGCTGCGGCCAAGCAGGCGCTGTTCTTTACGTGCCCGCAGACTATGTTTATGGTCTTGCGGCCCCAGTGCCGGGACGGACGCGGCTGTCTGAAGGCAGGTAACCGCGTTGTCCTTCCGGCGCATAATCAATGGCTGCTTTCAATATCCGGTATCTTGCCTTGCAGCACGTAGCCGCCAAGACTTGTGCCATCCCGACCGAGCGGAATAGCAGGATGCCCGGACGCCTGTATTTCCTGACGGTGATTCTGGGTGCGCTGTTGACACCACCGGCATACGGGCAGGCGGCACAGGTCAGGGGATTCATCACGGATTCCGCCACGGGCGAGCCCCTGGTTAGCGTAAATGTAATCCTGCAAGATGCTGGCGGCGATCTCCGCGGAGCGGCAACGGACGGCGATGGCATCTACAGCATCACGCGTCTGGCCCCGGGTCCGTACGTGCTGCGGGCCACGTTTGTCGGGTATACGCCCCGCGTCGACAGTCTGCAGCTGCGTGCAGGTGAGCGGCTCACACTGAACTTTGCGCTTGAAGAGTCCGGTACCGAACTCGACGAAGTCGTCGTGGAAGCCGAGCTGGAAACCGGAGCAGCGAACGTCACGGCCGGCCTGCAGGTCATCCGACCGCAGGACATCGAAGTCATTCCGAGTCCGGATATCTCGGGAGATTTGGCCAGCTTCCTTACGGCGCTGCCTGGCGTAGTCACGCTCGGGGACAGAGGAGGCCAGTTCTTTGTGCGGGGCGGGGAGCCGTCCCATAACCTTACGATGATCGACGGCATGTACGTGCACCAGCCGTACCACATTCTCGGGTTTTATTCCGCGTTCCCTTCCGACATCATCCACCAGGCCGACATTCACACGGCAGGTTACGGCGGCCCCTATACCGGCCGAATTTCTTCCGCGATCAGCATACAGTCTCGAAACGGCAACAAGAACCGATATGCCGGCGCGGCATCCGTCTCTCCGTTTGTTAGCGGTCTGCAGTTCGAAGGCCCGCTTATCCGTGAGCGGGCCTCCATTATGGCATCGCTACGGCAGAGCGTCGTCGAGCAGGCAGCCGAGCGATACGTGGCCCAGGATATGCCCTACACATTCGGCGATGCCTTTGCAAAGGCGCACGCCGTCCTGAGCCACAACAGCCAGTTGTCTTTGAGTGCGTTGCACACGTACGACCGTGGCAGGATTGGCCTAGTGTCGGAGGATAACATCCTGGAGTCAATTGGATGGCGCAATTCCGCAGTAGGCATTCGCTACGTCGTGCTGCCCCGCGCGCTTCCGTTCATTGCCGAGGTACAGCTGTCTTACTCGCGGCTTGAGACAGAGCAGGGTCCCCGGGCTAATCCTGTGCGGTGGTCCAGGGTCCACGGCTTTCACTATGCGGCAAACATGACCAGCTTCTACCGCCGCACGCAGTGGAAGTGGGGATTGTACTGGCGCGCCCCGGAAATCCGCTCGGAACTCGGTGGCGTCTTCCAGAACCTGGAAATTGGCCTTAGCCGGCGCCACAAGGCGGGGCTCTACCTGGAGCCGGATTTCAACGTGACTTCTCAGCTTAGAATCCGAACTACCCTGATCACGGAGATCTTTCCCGGCCAGCGAAACCGCACACTGTTCGAACCGCGATTCCGGCTCATCTGGGAAACCCGGCGTCACGAGGCCAGCCTGGCCGCCGGCTATTATCACCAGGAAATATTCGGGCTGAATGACAGGCGCGACGCTACCAATGTATTCACGGCCTGGCGTTCGGCACCGGAAGAAGACCTCTCCCGCGCGGTGCATGCGCTCGCCGGTTACCGCTTCCGGCCAACTCCGTGGCTGGAACTGGCCGCGGAAGGATTCTACAAGCGGTTGCGCAACCTCTTCATTGCGGAATGGACCTCATTTCCGCGCTTCACCACCCGGTTGCAGCGCGCGGACGGACGCGTCGTGGGCCTCGAAGCACGAGCGGAATTGCGACGAAGACGGTTCTACGGCTACGTCAACTATGGCCTCTCTTCCGTTCGATACGTTGCCAAGGAGGAGAACATTGCGCTGTGGTTTGGCGCAGAGCGGCTGGAGTTCCGCCCGCCCCATGACCGGAGGCACCAGCTAAATATCGTAGGCAATACCTCCCTGGGCGAGTACGACATCAGCCTGCGGTGGAATTTCGGTTCCGGGCGCCCCTATACGCGCGTGTACGGCTTCGACGGTTTCGTACATCTCGACGGCGTTCAGGACCTTTTTGCGGTGCGGGACGACCAGCGGGTTATATATGGCCGGCCCTTTGGCGGTGTTCTTCCGACGTACCACCGGCTTGATGCCTCTGTGGAGCGCCGGTTCGAATTTGAGCGCGGCGTTCTAGCTGCGCAAATCGGCGTCATCAATCTCTATGACCGTCGCAACCTGTTTGCCCTGGACCTATTCACGACAGAGCGCAACTACCAGCTTCCTGTGGTTCCGACGGTGGGCTTGCGCATTGAGGTGCAATGACAGAATGCAGCGACAAAGCAAGCAGGCGTTCGCGCAAGCCGCGGCTCCCGGCGCTGTTTCTGGCTGTCGCTTTGATCGCCGCGGGCTGCAGTGAATCCGTGGACACGCGCCTGAGGATCGATTACCCGTATTCCTTGTACGGGCTCATCAATCCGAAGCTGGATACGCACGCCGTGCGCGTCTTTGAGATCAAGTCCGAAATCATGCTTGTGCGGCCGGATCCCATTGATGCAAGGGTCAGCACGACACTGCTTCAGACCGGAGAGCAATCGACGTGGCAGGACTCCGTTATTCGGCTCGCGGACGGGGACTACCGGCACGTATTCTGGTCCATGTTTTCAGCTCATGCGGGCGAGACCTACCGGCTGGAGGTGCGCCGCTCCGACGGCGAGGTTACCAGCGCCGAGACAACGATCCCGCCCCTGGTCGAACTGGAAGTGCTTGAGCCCGATACGCTGCATCCGCGCGAGGCCCTTATGCCGGTGCTTATCCGCGGGCGGCCTCCAAACATGCCGAGGATTGATGTGGAATACGTCGTCGCCGGCTTCCGCGAGGAAGGCAGCGAGGCCATATTCAAGCCCGTAACCTTCAACTACGCGCAGCGGCCGAGCCGTGCTGACGAAGGTTACCTCCTGGAAGTCGATCTCATCGCGGACTATGCCGAGATATTTCAGAAATTCGACGACGACAACGACGTTACCACGGATATCATCGACCTGCGCGAGATCATCGTGCGCATCCATGTCGGAGATGAGAACTGGGCCTCCCCCACCGGCTTCTTCGATGCCGACT
>CAZXEU010000013.1:0-6933 GCA_964639665.1 uncultured Rhodothermaceae bacterium
CGTGGCAATTGATAAGGTAGTTGCTTCCACGCGCGCACTCCATCATCATGTCCTTGATTTCAGCCGTCGTGGGAGCAAACTGGGTCCAGTTCAGGAAGGAGTCCTCGTTGGCAGCCAGGCTGATGACGATCTTGCCGCGCACGGCCGCCGGATCAAGCGTCCGGTACAGCCGCTGAACCGCCTCCAGTCCGGCGTATTCCGTGCCGTGCTGCCCCCCTATTACGGTGATCTGCTCGCCCGCGCGGGCCCCGTGGATGATGCCCACAGGCATGCGCACCACGCTTCCGTCGGCCGCCGTTCGGCTCAGGAATAGGGCTTCCTTGCTGCCTGCCATGTGACCTGTTACGGTTGAATGTTGGGGCAATCGTACCGGCGCTAGGCCGGGACCAGGTCCCGCACGGCCCCAAGGTAGATGCGCTGTCCGTCCAGGCACCGGTAGAGCCCGATTTCGGGGTCTACGAGGTCGCCGCGCTTATCGAACGTTATGGGGCCAATGGCGCCGTCATACTGCTTCATCTTCTGCATCTCATTCAGCACGCCTTCGCGGCTCGCCTCGGGCGCCTGCCGAAATGCTTCCAAGAGCAAGGTGGCGCAATCGTAGGCCTCAGCCGCATACTGCGGTGCCGCCAGCATGACGGGATACTTCCGGGCAAAGGCCTCCAGGAACGTGCGCGCGGACGGCTTAATCCGCATATCGACCCCCGCCAGCGTGTGATAGGGCGGCTCGGCGTCCAGGCCCGGCACCTCAAGAAAGGCATACGGCTTGAGCGCATCGCTTCCCAGAAATACGGCCCCCAGACCGCGGTCCCGCAACCTGTGCGCAATGATGTGAGCCTTGTTCCAGTAGACCGCATAGTAGACAAGGTCGGGCTCGGCTGCCATCGTCGCATCCACGAGGGCGTCAAAGTCCAGCCGGTGCTCGCGCTCCGAGAACCCGTATGCCAATACCGGAGAGCTGCCGAGGCGGCGGCACTCCTGTCCCATGATTTCAGCGATGGGCCTACCCCAGGCGGAGTTGTCGTGCAGGACCGCAATGCGCCTTGCGTTCAGGTAGCACGCCGCCACGCGCCCGAGCGCGCGCCCCTGGAAGCGATCGTTCGCCACGAGGCGAAAGAAATTGCGGTAGCCCTTCTCGACCAGCATGGGACTCGAGGCCTCGGAGCTGAGCTGGGCCAGCCCGGCCTCGTGATAGATGTCCTGGGTTGCTACCGCGAGGGCACTGTTTAGCGGACCCAGTATGGCCAGGGCATCAGACCGGGCTGCAAAGCGCGCCGCCGCCTGCCGCGCTGAGGCCTCATCCCGCTCGTCCAGCACGGGCACCAGCTCGATGCGCCGGGGCAGCCTGCCGCCTGCATTGGCCTCATCGATGGCCATTTCGGCCGCACAATAGCCCGTGACCGTATGCACGGCATCGGTGGAGACCTGAAAGCCGATCTTGAGGGAAGACTGCATGCCGCTTGCGGTTTCCGAGAAGGTACTAGTCCACGAGCCGGGGATCAAAGTGGTCCCGCAGCCAGTCGCCGATCACGTTGACGCTGTAGACGGTCAGCATGAGGGCAATGCCCGGCAAGGTGGCCACCCACCAGGCCAGACGCAGATAGTTGCGGCCCTCTCCCAGCATTCCGCCCCACGTGGGCGTGGTTGGCGGCACCCCCACGCCCAGAAAGCTCAGCGAGGCCTCGTTGATAATGTTGGTAGCCAGCGCGAAGCTCGCAATGACAATAAGCGGACTGAGAATGTTGGGCACGACGTAGCGCAGGATCACGTGCGCATTCCGGGCTCCCAGGGCGTGTGCTGCCGTGACGTAATCCTGGCTGCATACACTCAGCGTCTGCCCCCGGGCCACCCGGCAGAAGGGCGCCCAGGTAGAGAGGCTCAGCACCAGGATCACGTTGCGCACGCTCGGGCCCAGGATGGCCATCAGCGCCACCGCCAGGAGGATGGACGGAAATGCGAGCTGGATGTCGACCAGGCGCATGATGACGGTTTCGACCATGCCCCGGAAATACCCCGCCAGCACACCCAGGATCATGCCCAACAGGCCGCCAATCAGCACGGTCGACAGCCCAACAAAGAGGGAGACGCGCGCGCCGTAAATGACGCGGCTGGCCAAGTCCCGGCCCACATTGTCCGTGCCCAAGATGTGCGCGGACGTTCCTCCTTCCAGCATGGCGGGAGGCTGAAGGCGGTTCCGTACGTCCACCTGCTCCGGATCGTGCGGCGCAAGAGCGGGCGCCAGCACCGCCATGGCCACCATGGCTGCCAGAATGATGGCACCAAAGAAGGCCAGTCGGGAGCGGAAGATGCTGCCGAAAGGGCTGCGCAGCCCGGACAGGGCTGCCCCGGCGGGCCATTCCCGGAGCTCAGGCTTGCTGCTCATGGCGGATGCGGGGATCAAGCACGCTGTAGCTCAGATCTACAGCCAGATTGACAAGCACGAATATCAGGGCACCGAAGGTGATCACGCCCTGCACGAGCGGCAGGTCGCGCGCAGCGATGGCCTGTATGGTGAGTCGGCCGATGCCGGGATAGGCAAATACGGTCTCCGTGACCAGTGCGCCGCCCAAGAGGCTGCCCACTTCGATGCCCAGAAGCGTGACTACGGGGATTAGCGCATTGCGCAGGGCATGGCGAAAGTGGACGGCCCTCGGGGCAAGGCCCTTGGAATGCGCGGTCCGGATATAGTCCTCGCCCAGCACGTCCAGCATGCTGGACCGCACCAGCCTGGCGATGCGGGCCGTCGAAAAAGTGGCCAGCGTCACGGCCGGCAGCACGAGGTGAAGCGGGCTGCCGCTTCCGGAGACGGGTAGCCACCGCAGCACGACGCCGAAGACCAGGATCAGCATGATGCCGAGCCAGAAGGTCGGTACCGACTGCGCCAGCAGCGCACCGCTCATGGCCAGCCTATCCGCTGCAGAATTCCGCCGCACGGCTGATACGACGCCTACCGGTATCGCAACCACTACTATGATGACCAGCGCCAGACCCGCAAGCTGCAGCGTCGCGGGGAAGCGCTCCATGATAAGGCGGGTCACCGGAATCTGCTGGCGTACAGAGACGCCAAAGTCGCCGCGAACGACGCGCCCCAGATACTCGCCATACTGCACAAGAAGAGGCCGGTCGTATCCCATGTACTCCCGAAAATTGGCGATCTGCTCGGCCGTCCAGTGATCGCCGATCATCAGCGTGGCCGGATCTCCAGACAGGAACGTTAGGCCAAAGGCTATGGTGGCCACGGCCCACAGGATGAAGACGCCCTGTATCAGCCGGCGGACGATGTAGCCTAGCATGGCGGGCAGCCGCGGTCCGCGCCGCCCCTTGCGGCTTGCAGTCGCAGTGAAGACATCCCGTGCCCTACAGTCCCGTCCAGTCTACGTCCCATACATGGATAAGCTCGTCCACGCGCGGCCTCCAGTCCACGGCGTCGCTTACGCCGTAGGTATCGGGCTGTATCAGCAGGAAGATCCACGGCGCCTCGTCGCGCACGATGTCCTGCATCTCAATCCCTATGGCGTGGCGCCGCTCGATGTCCAGTTCGCCCTGCAGCTCCTGCCACAGCGCCTCGTACGGCGGGTATTCCCACCGATAGAAGTTGCTCGGGCTCGTAATCGTCAGATCTGCCGCCTCAAGCGAAAGCTCGAACTCGCCACCGCTCGCCTGCATGAACAGGCCGGGCAGATCATAGCCGAGCAGCTTTTGGCGGTAGTTGCCCCACTCGTAGCTGCGAACGCCCTCTTCCAGGCGCACGCCCACCGCCTCCAGCTGCGCGGCAATGACTTGCGCCATCTCGTAGTCATGGATCCACTTGCCAATGGGGGTATCCAGCGAGCCGAGCGTGAAACCGTCCGGATAGCCAGCTTCAGAGAGCAGCGCCCTGGCCCGGTCTGGATCGTAGCCGTAGGCCTCGACACCGCTGTTTTCGAAAGGAGGATTGAATACGTGCGACATGCGCCGTGCCCGTCCCAGGAAGAAACCCTCATTGATGGCATCGAAGTCGATCGCATGATTGAGTGCCTGCCGCACACGCTTGTCCGCAAGCGGGGCCGGACCTCCCGCTGTCGTTATCCCTATCATCATGCGGCGGCCTCCCTCAATCGTCTGAACCTCTATCCCCGGCGCATCCAGGAGCACCTGGGCCTGGTCCAGCGGCAGCGCCGGCACGATATGCACGCCGCCGGTCTCAAGCTCTGCTATCTGCGTCGAAATCTCCGGTATGACCCGGAACGTTACCCGCTCGATGGCCGGCAGAGGGCCCCAGTAGCCGGCATGGCGGCCGAGCGTCATGTGGCTGTCCCTAACGCGCTCGACGACGGTATATGGCCCGGTTCCAACCATGGTCTCTGCCCGCACGGCATCCGGCGCCTGTTCGTAGAAGCCGGGCGCCAGTATGGGAATCTGCGAGAGGTAAAAGGGAAGCAGGGCCTTGGGGCTGGATGTCGCGATCACCACCGTGTGTGCATCCGGTATGTCGACGGACGTGATCTCCGCCGCGGGAACGGCCACCGTGGCGCCCCCGAGCGTCATGCCTTCCCTGTTGCGCCGGTTGGCCTCCGCAATGCTATACCGGACTGCCTGGGCATCGAAGGGCTCGCCGTTATGGAAGAGCACGCCCTCACGAAGGTGGAATTGCCAGCTCAGGTCCCCTTCGAGCCGCTCCCACGACGTGGCAAGCATGGGCACAATCGCCATGTCGCGGTCCCTGAACGTCAGCGTCTCCAGCACATGATCGGCCACGCCGGTCTCCATCCGGCTGAACATGGCAAAGGGATCGAGCGTGGAAATATCGGTAGTGGTGGCCACCACAAGGGCCGTCTGCCGCTCGCATCCCGCGAGCGAGGGAACCGCGGCCAGAATGCAGGCCAGGTGTAGTCTGAATCTCATGCGGCCGGGAGCAGGTGGACACCACAGCGATTATAGGAAATCGCTGACAAACGGTGTCGGTATCTTGTCTTTGCGCGAGGCCTGCGTCCCATGGCAGATGGCAAGAAACTCCTCGAAGTACGGGACCTCCGTACGTATTTCGATACAGATGCCGGGACGGTCAAGGCTGTCGACGGGCTGAGCTTTCGTATCGACCGGGGCGAAACGCTCGGCGTGGTAGGGGAATCCGGATCAGGCAAGTCCGTAACCAGCCTCTCCATCATGGGCCTGGTGCCGGCGCCGACAGGCCGCATAGCCGGCGGAGAGATCCTTTTCGATGGTGAGGATCTGGTAACGATGCCAGAGTCCGCGCTGCGCAGGCTGCGCGGAAAGAAGCTCTCGATGATCTTCCAGGATGCGCGCAGCGGCCTGAATCCCGTCTTTTCCGTTGGGCGCCAGGTCGCCGAGGCCATCGTGCTGCACGAGCGGATTTCCTACGCCGCAGCCCTGCGGCGGGCCAAAGAGCTCCTGGAGCTCGTCGGGATCCCGGAGCCCGGAAAACGTGCGCGGGACTTTCCGCATCAGCTCTCAGGTGGTATGTGCCAGCGCGTAATGATCGCCATGGCGCTCTCCTGCACGCCGAGCCTGCTCATCGCGGATGAGCCCACAACGGCGCTCGATGTGACCATCCAGGCGCAGATCCTGGAGCTGCTTAAAGCGCTGCGTTCGCAGTTCGACATGGGCATTCTGTTTATCACGCACGATCTTGGCGTCATCGCGGAGATGGCGGACAGGGTCCTGGTGCTCTATGCGGGCCGCTGCGTGGAGGAGGCGCCCGTGCGCGATCTCTTTGGGGTCCCGCTCATGCCCTATACCGCGGGCCTGCTGCAATCCGTGCCGAAGCCGGGCCGCAGGAGGCCCCTGCAACCCATCGCAGGCGCGCCTGCGCATCCGGCACGCCTGCCGGCCGGGTGTGCCTTTCATCCGCGCTGCGTGCACGCTATGGAGGCGTGCAGCCTGACCCTGCCGCCGCTGGAGGGCGCAGGCATTGGCCGACGCGTGCGCTGCCTGCGCTGGCGGGAACTCGAACTCTCGGTTCGGGAAATCACATGACGGGCCCGATAGCAACGGATGAAGGCCTGATCGAGGCCCGAGCACTTACCAAGCGGTATCCTGTTCGCAGGGGTGCTCTTGGCGGCGTATCGGGACACGTGCATGCCCTGCAGGACGTGAGCCTGTCCATCGGACCTGCCGAGGTGGTCGGCATGGTGGGAGAATCGGGCTCGGGCAAGACCACGTTCGGACGGGCGCTGCTCAGGCTCATCGAGCCCACGTCCGGCCGGGTCCTGTTCAGGGGAACGGATTTCACGCATGTACCGGCCCGGGAGCTGCGCGGCTTGCGCCGGCGCCTCCAGATGGTTTTCCAGGATCCGTACGCGAGCCTGAACCCTCGCATGAAGGTAGGCGCCATCCTAAGAGATGCGCTCCGTCTGCACGGCCTGGATCGGGAGGGTGCCGTGGCCGAGCTCCTGGAGCTCGTGGGACTGTCGCCAGACTATGCTCGCCGGTATCCGCACGAGTTCTCCGGCGGGCAGCGTCAGCGCATAGGCATTGCACGGGCGCTCGCCGTAAGGCCCGAATTCGTAGTGGCTGACGAGCCCGTCTCCGCGCTGGACGTTTCCATTCAGGCGCAGATCGTCAACCTGCTCAAGGACCTTAACCAGCGTCTGGGGCTTGCCATGCTCTTCATAGCCCATGACCTCGCCGTTGTGGAGCATGTCAGTGACCGCGTGGCCGTGTTGTATCTGGGGCGCGTCATGGAAGTGGCTCCTGCGCGGGAGCTCTATGCCAATCCCGTGCATCCGTATACGGAGGCTCTCCTTTCTTCGGTGCCCCTGCCCGACCCCGGGCGCAGCCGAAAAAAGATGGTGCTGAAAGGCGACATCCCCAGCCCGGTCAGCCCGCCCTCCGGCTGCGTATTTCACACGCGCTGCCCGATTGCCACCGCCGAGTGCCGGACCGTGGTGCCACCGCTGCGCGAAACCGGACCGGGACACCTGGCGGCCTGCATAC
>CAZXEU010000014.1:0-3977 GCA_964639665.1 uncultured Rhodothermaceae bacterium
AACCGGCTTCGATGTCCAGCTCGTCCTTCAGCTTCCCGATTCCGAAGTTGTGGACGAGCGGGACGTAGTGGGCATTGATCTTGGCGTGAAGGCGCCGTGTTCGCTGTCCAATGGAGCGCAGTATGCGCCCATCAAGTTGTCCGAGAAGAGGCGCAAGAAGGCGCAGCGCGCTCTCAGCCGTGCCAGGCGCCAAAGCAGGAATCGCGCCAGGAAGAAGCTGGCGCTCTCCAAGGAGAGCAGGCGCATGGCCATCAGGCGGCGCCATGCCGCGCACAGGCTCACGGCCCACCTCATCAAGCATCACTCCGCGAACATCGCACTCGAGGAGCTTCGCCTTCAGAAGATGACGGCCAGGGGCGGCAGGCGCAAACGAGGCCTTAACCGGTCCATGCGCGAGCAGTCCCTTGGCCTTATTGTTCGACAGCTTGCCTACAAGGTTGAAAGAGCCGGAGGCAGGCTGGTTACCGTACGTCCGCATAACACCACCCAGGCCTGCAGCGGCTGCGGTGGGATGCCCCGTGACAGGATCACGCTTGCCGTGCGCACCTATCGGTGCGTGCACTGCGGTCTTGTCCTCGACCGGGACATCAATGCGGCCAGGAACATCCGCATGAAGGGCCTTGCGCTCTTCGGCAGGGCGGGAGGCCCTGTGCATCGGGCGGAGGCAGCTACGGCTGTACACGCTGTGCCTCTGGCGCTGGAGCCTAGTTCCAGTGTTAAGCACGGTCACGATGCAGGATCGTATAGGTAGGTGCCGGCGGCACTTTCGTATATAATTCCCTAACGACAAGTGTCGTCTTGCCTCGTTGGCTGCCCGCCGGGTGCGCTCGCAGGACACTCGAACGTTGCAGCCTATTCCGGGCCGTGCCGGTTTTCGGCACAATAGGTCCGGGACAAGCCTCGCGCCCGTGCGATCGACGCCGTTGCAGACCCAGCCTTATCTTCAGGCACTTCCCCGCTTACCCTGCCAAAGTATACATGCAGCGCTTTATTCCATTGTTGCTCATTGTCTGGGGCTGCGCGGCGCCCCGGTTTGAGGCTGAAGACGCGTATACCACCTGGTCCGTGTACCTGGGCGATAACGCAAGCAGCCACTATTCTTCGCTGGATCAGGTTCACCGCGGGAACGTGGCGAATCTTGAAGTTGCGTGGACGTACGCGACCGGCGACGCCAGCGCCGAAGGTCGCACGCAGATCCAGTGCAACCCCATTATTGTGGATTCGGTGCTGTATGCCACGTCGGCGCGCGTCAAGGCTCTGGCGCTGCACGCGGCGACGGGCAGGCTGCTCTGGTCCTTCGATCCGTTTGAAGCGGGGGCGGTCTCCGAGGGACCGGGCATCAGCCGCGGCGTTGCCTACTGGGCAGGAGACGGCGGCGAAGCCGCCCGCGTATTCCTGACGGCGGGATCAAAGCTATTCGCCCTGGATGCAGCTTCCGGCGAGCTAGTCGCCACGTTTGGCCAGGCCGGCAGCATAGACTTGCGCGAAGGACTTGGACGAGATGCTGAGGGCCTTTCCGTTGGAGCCCGAACACCGGGCATAGTTTTCAAGGATCTGCTAATCCAGGGCAGCCAGGTCTCGGAAGGTCCGGTGTCTTCGCCCGGACACATCCGGGCCTACGATGTGCGCACCGGCGAGATGGCGTGGATTTTTCATACCATCCCGCATCCTGGAGAATTTGGCTACGAGACCTGGCCCGAAGATGCCTACCTGTATGCGGGTGGCGCCAACGCCTGGACCGGACTCAGCCTGGATCCGGAGCGCGGCATGGTCTTTCTTCCGACCGGGTCCGCTGCATTTGACTTCTGGGGAGGCAACAGACTGGGTGAGAATCTCTTCGCCAATTCGGTGCTGGCCCTGGATGCGCGAACGGGAGAGCGTATCTGGCACTACCAGATCGTCCGCCACGATATCTGGGACCGTGACCTTCCGGCCCCTCCCAACCTCGTGACCGTGCGCATGGACGGTGAAGAAAGGGACGCGGTCGCGCAGGTCACCAAGAGCGGCCACCTGTTCCTGCTGGACCGGGAAACGGGAGAGCCCCTGTTTCCCGTTGAGGAGCACGGCTATCCCCCGTCGGATCTCCGCGGCGAAGAGGCCTGGCCCACACAGCGGCTGCCGGCGAAGCCGGTCCCTTTTGCGCGCCAGCGCTTTGATGAAGAGGACATCACGGACATTTCGCCGGAGGCGCATGCCTACGTACGCGAACGCTTCATGCAATCCCGCTCCGGTGGCCAGTTTGTGCCGCCGAGCACGCAGGGCACCATGATATTTCCCGGATTCGACGGCGGAGCGGAATGGGGCGGCGCCGGCTATGATCCCACTACCGGCATTCTCTACGTCAACAGTAACGAAATGCCGTGGATTCTCACCATGGTGGAGCTGGACGCGGAGGCATCCGGAACCGGTCCAGGACTGTACGCCGCTTACTGCGCCGGTTGCCACCGAAGCGCCCTGGAAGGCAGTACGGACGGGTCGTTTCCTGCGCTCGAGGGGCTCGCCGAACGTACGAGCGAGGAAGCGGTAGCCGACCAGATCCGGCGCGGATTCGGTTTCATGCCCGCATTCGGCTTCCTGTCCGAGGAGGAAATCTCGGCCATCGTCGATTTCCTGTGGGGACGTGAACAGGGAGTGCTACCCGAATCGGATTCCCGGCTGAGCGAATTCTTCGCCGGTTCGCCCTACGGCCATACCGGCTACAACCGGTTCTTTGACCAGGATGGCTATCCGGCTGTCAAGCCGCCCTGGGGCACGTTGAATGCGATCAACCTGCACACGGGCGAGTACGAGTGGACCGTGCCCCTGGGAGAATTTCCCGAGCTGACGGCGCGGGGAATACCCCTTACAGGCACGGAAAACTACGGCGGACCTGTCGTTACGGCGGGTGGCCTGCTATTCATAGCTGCCTCCAAGGACGAGCGCTTCCGCGCCTTCGACAAGGACACGGGCGCTGTGCTGTGGGAGGTGGAGCTACCGGCGGGTGGCTACGCCACACCTGCTACCTACGCCGTTGACGGTCGGCAATACGTGGTTATCGCCGCTGGAGGCGGCAAGATGGGCACGAAGTCGGGCGACACCTACGTGGCCTTTGCCCTGCCGAGCGAAGAAGACTAGGAATCGTCACTGGCCAAGCGCCGGATGCGCATGTTGCGGAACCACACGGGATCACCGTGATCCTGCAGGCTGATGTGGCCAGTCTCTTTCATCCCGTAATCGGGCATGTCGATCCACTTGCTCTCGGCAATGCGCGCTTTCCAGTCCTCGCTCCAGAGTTCGTACGACACCACGCGTTGGCCGTTTAGCCAATGTTCCACGTGTGGGCCCTGCACAACGATGCGGGCGCTGTTCCACTCGCCCGTCGGCTTCGCCGCGCTGGTATCGGGCGCGTGCAGGTCGTAGTTGGCACCTGCGAGCCGGTCCGGCCCCTCCAGGGCATCCGGGTGCTCGGCATCGTCCAGAATCTGGTACTCGGGCCCTGTGCGCCACGGGTAGTCGTGGTCTTCGCTGACGCGGAACATGATGCCGCTGTTGCCGCCCGGCGAGATCTGCCATTCTAGCTCCAGCTCGAAGTCTGCGAACTGGTCGGCGGTTACGATGTCGCCTCCCTCTCCTTCTCCAGAGTAGTGCAGCGTGCCCTCCTCCGTCCACGTCCATGCGCCGGGAAGCGATTCTGCTCCATAGGCTCGCCAGGCGCCGTCTGCCAGCGTCACCCATGCTCCGGCGTCTGCTTCCGGGCTTTTCGCGTCTGCCTTGTCGGAGTCGGTCGTGTTACTCTCGCTTTGGGGCGCTGCACACGAGCCCAGGATGAGCACCAAAATCATGAATGCAAGACTTGTAACCGGCGTTTGCATCTCTTACATCGCGGATTAGTCGGGCCGGGTGGCGAGCCCGGAGTGTTGTAGCCGCATGGCAATCGCGCCCGCGCTCCAATCGCTGCGGACGAAAGCCAGGCGAAGCCTGTCCGGGCGCCGCGTCGG
>CAZXEU010000015.1:0-39972 GCA_964639665.1 uncultured Rhodothermaceae bacterium
TCCATCCATACCTGCCTGCTCCGTGCCGCTTGCGTGCGCTCCGGTCCTGGCGGAGCCGCCAGCGGCAGTATCAATCCGAAGTTGCGGACCGACGCGCCGGTTGCATGCATGCCTCGCTCGAACAGAGCAACCGTAAGTCCGCGGCGAGCGGCCTCAAGGGCATGGGCGACGCCGACGATGCCTGCGCCTACGACTGCGACATCCACGGTCCGGGAAACAGGGACCGAATGTCCGCAATCGGAAAGTGGCAGAGGCATAGATATGTAACCTGATGATACGGGCTTGCTACGGCCGCCCCCGCGCGCGGCCCGGGCCCTCGCTCAAGAGCATCCGCGGCATTCCGCCAAGAATGCAGTCGAGCCTTATCGGATATGCGCCTGCGTAGCCTCTTCTGTGCCGCACCTATCTCAGCACGGCCAGCTTGCGGGAGTGCACTTCGTCACCGGTTGTCATGCGCACGAAATAGGTGCCAGGCGCCAGCCAGGACAAGTCCAGTTCCGAACGGTATGTTCCGGCCGGGGTCTCGCGCTCCATCAAGGTCGTAAGTCTCCTGCCCTGAACGTCAAAGAGTTCAAGCCGGGTCCGTGCCTGGCGGGCAGTACGGTATACAATGGTAGCCTGCTTCGCCATTGGATTCGGGAAGATCGAATCAAGGCCTGCCGTACGGGGCAGAGGAGTTGCGGCAAACTCATCCGTCGACGAGGCGAAGTACTTGTTAACAGTAAAGCGGTCTATGACGGTGCCAACCTGGTCAATCGCGGACACCTGCAGTTGCTCCCCGTCCACGTCGATGCGCGTGAAATGATGCTTCATGTCCGAGAACGTGATGTGATCATAGTCAACAAAGAAATCGTCCAGGCCGCCTCCTCCTCCACCGGTGACCAGATAGTGCACGTGCTCTTTTTCGCCGCGCTCGTAACTGTGCGTATGGCCGTTCATGACCATGTCCACGTCGTACTCCTCAAAAATCGGCACCAAATGATCCTTTACCCGCTTGTCGCCGTAGTAGTTGGTCCAGTGCTCGGTGTACGGCGGATGGTGGGCGTAGACGAACGTCCAGGTTGCCGATTGCCGCAGGCTGTCCGTCAGCGCCCCGACAAGGAATTCATGCTGGGCTGAGCCGGGCGTAAAATCCCCGTTGGTATCGAGCGCGATGAAGTACGCATTCGCCCACCTGAACGAATAGTACCGTTCCGTACTGTCAGGATTGTTGTTCGGCAGGTAAAAGTCATCCAGGTACACGGCACCGTTATCCGTAATGACATCGTGGTTGCCGAGCGACGTGAACACGTTGATGTTCTTTAGCAGACTCCGGTACGGCTTGAAATATATGTTGTCGTAATAGTCACCGGACCCCTGATGCACGTCACCTACATGAACCACGAAGTCAACTTCCTGCTCATTCATGCTGCGCTGCATCTGTCTGCCAATATCCCATTGGGTGGGAGTATCCACTCCACTGTCACCGAGAACCAGGAATGAAAAAGTCCTTTCGTCGTGCCTGCGGGCGGTCCGGAAATTCTCTTCGCCCGCCACGAGCCCCTCGCCGCTGTAAACTTCGTAGAAATAACGAGTGCTGATCTCCAGGCCCTGCAGCCTGACATGGTGTTTCTGGCGCGCCTCGGCTTCGGAGACCTCTTGCAAGAGCTGCCCTTTTTCTAGGCCATACCGAACGCGTCCCACCTGCCGCTCAAGCGTTCGCCACGCAATTTCCACGGTGGTCTGAGTAGGATTCTGTATGTACGGAGCCCGAAACTCGCGGACGGGATACGTCATGGCTACTTGTTTGGGCTTGTCATAGATGGTGCGCTCGGCCGTAACCGACACGCTGTCGTAATAGGCTCCCGTATTGGCATAGGAAAGCATGCCGATACGCCCTGCGTCGTACTCGTTGTCGAGTGCGGAAAGAATCAGCCGGCCATTCAGGTATGCCTTGATGGAATCTCCTCGCACGTCTGCCGTGAGCGCAAAGTATCCCTGGGGAAATGCCTGCGACACCAGGTTCTCCGCGAGGATATAAGGCTCGCCGTCCACAAACTTCTGGATGCGCTGCAGCGGCGTGTTGACCTCGACGCCGGACGAATCCCGGCCCGACCAGGCCGGGTCGTTCATCAGTAGCACGCGGTAGTAATTCCGTGCGTCCTGGTAGCGAAAGATCAGTCCCACACCGTCGTTGTCTGTAGAGCGAACCAGGGCGTTGAACGTATAGTCCGACCACGCATCATCGCCCGTATGAATGTGGGTACCGAGGTGGTACTTGGTTTCGAGTTCTACGGGGCCGTATGACCAGATATTGGATTTCTGGGCGAGCACGCCGAATTCGACTAGCCACCTGCTCGGGCCGTACTGCGGCTCCACATCGTCCTGCACCGTCCAGCCGTTGTAGTCACCGTCGTCAAAATTGTCGTGGAAGGGCAGCGGCTGCGCAGGAGCTAGCCCTGCATTCAACGCGAAAAGAACCGCTGCAATTGGCAAGCATCTTGCACGCATCACACTACCCGTACGTTGTGTTCAGAAACTCTGACGAAGCGAAACCCGCGTGGTCGGCGCCTGGGCAGCAAGTGCCCTTGCACACAACCTCTTGCGCCGGACGCCTGTATTCCAGCCGGGCCAGTTGGCTGTCTGCTTGCCGCTAGGTACACGCATTGAATTGCGACCTGAAGCCATAAACCCTCCCTGTTATTCAGGTTCCGGTCTGATCCGCGAGGGCGCGTACCACCCGCCATGGTGGCAATGAAAGAGGCCGAGAGCATTCACCAGGGCAAGGAAAACGTCTTGACGACGGTCATCCCCTTTATCGCTTCCAGTACTCCTTCTTTTATCCCCAGTCCAGAGTCCTTGACGCCACCGAAGGGGGACAGCTCGATGCGGTAGCCCGGTACTTCGTTTATGTTGACCGTGCCGGTCCGAATGCCCCTTACGGCTGCCAGGGCCTTGTCGATATCCCGGGTCACCACTCCTGAAGATAGGCCGTAATCCGTGCTATTGGCCAATGCAATAGCATCGTCGACATCCTCGATCGGAAGAATCGGTGCCAGCGGACCAAACGACTCGCACACAACCATTTCCGCGTCTCGGGGCACATCGGCGATAACCGTTGGGGCCATGAGCGCCCCGCTGCGCTCTCCCCCTGCCAGCACGCGTGCTCCGCTCTGCACGGCCTTGTCCACGACGGATTCCAGACGAATGGCGGCAGGTTCGTCAATTACGGTACCGACTCGTGTTTCCGGAGCCATGGGATCGCCGTGTGTATACGCTTTGGTGCGATCCACGAGGCGCTCGGTGAATTCTCCCAGCACAGCCTCGTGAACAAGCAGCCGCTTCACCGCAGTGCAGCGCTGGCCCGAGTTACGGTAGCACCCTTCTGCGGCAAGATGCACTGCCAGATCCATGTCGGCATCCTCAAGGACAATGAGGGGTGCGTTCCCTCCCAGTTCCAGAATCAGTCGCTTGTAGCCTGCCGCCTTGGCGATGTGCTTGCCCACCTCGACGCTCCCGGTGAAGCTGACTACCTCCACGCGGGGATCCACGACGAGCTCCTCTGCGACTTCCTTCGTAGGTCCGAGGATTACGCTCAGCATCCAGCCAGGCAGTCCCGCTTCGTACATTAATTCGACACAGCGCACGGCAGTCAGAGGCGTCTTCTCTGACGGCTTAAGCACCATCGGCGCGCCGGCAGCAACGGCCGGTGCGATCTTGTGCATGACCTGGTTAAGCGGATGATTGAACGGCGCTATGGCAGCCACCAGGCGGTGCGGTTCTCGCAGCGTAAATATCTTCCGGGCCTTGCCACCGGGCGTAATGTCACAGGAGAATGACTGCCCGTCGTCCTTGAGTGCTTCCATGGCAGAGAATTGGAGCACGTCGCAGGCTCTGCCCACCTCATAGCGAGTTTCCCGCATGCAAAGTCCTGATTCTGCGCAAATCAGGTGTGCAAATTCCTCGCGGCGCTGATCAAGGAGCGTCCGCGCATTGTTCAGTATCTCGAATCTGCGGTAGCGTGTCAGCGGCTCTCCGCCTTTCAGCGTGGCCTCAATGGCTTCGTGGGTGTGAGAGCGGCCCAGACTGGCGACGCTCCCGACCTCGCTGCCATTGAAAGGGTTGAACACTTGAATGCGAGTCTCGGCATCTACCGGCTGGCCGGCTATATAGCAGGGCAGGTGCATGGGCTGGATATGTTGGGCATGAAAGATGAAAGAGGATGGTAAAGGCGCAGAATGGCCTCCTTGCCGTGGCACATGGCCAGAGCGTTGCTACGAATTACTCTCGGCTGCCAACAGGCCGTTAACAGCAAAATCGAAGATGTCGAAATTACGGGGGTCCATTGCGGCAAGGCGCTCGTACGCGGGGCGCAACGGACGGGAAAGCAGCAGGGGAACCATCTCCTCGTAGCGCCCTCCGTGGGACCTCAGACCTTCACTGACAGCACCAAGATCGTGGTGCGCGGGAGTGCGGCCGAGTGCCACGTCCCTGCCCGAAAGGGCCACTAGATCTCCCAGACGGTCTTCGGGCAGCTCCAGCTTGCGAGCGGCAACGTTTCGGTCGTATACCTCTGTAATGCCGTCTAGCTGAAGCAGGTAATCGGACACGGAAGGCACGAGCTGCAGATCCGGCAGGTGCACCACGGCAAACGAGCCAAGTGCCCCGTGATGCACGACATACGGATCTGTAATAGGCAATATTACGCGCAATTCATCGCCGAAGCGTTCCGAAAGCAGCGTTTCCAGGTAAATCACCTTCGGGGAGCCATCCATGCGCTGCTTGGCGTTCATGCCATGGTCCGCCGTTGCCCCCACCACAGCTCCACAATCGAGCAGGCGCCCCAACTCGTGGTCTACATCTCCATAGAATCGCAGGGATTCTGCATCGGCCGGAGCAAACTTGTGCTGCATGTAGTCGGTGAGCGAAAGATACACGAAGTCGGCCAGGCCACGCTCCAGTACCGCAACTCCGGCGCGCAGTACAAACAGGCTTGCCTCGGCGCTGTAGATGGCAGGAGCACGGGACCCGACCAGTTCCTCCGCATCATCGATGCCGTGCGTCTCTACACTTACGCAGTCCGCCTTTTCGGCGGAGAAGGCGATACCCCGCAATCCGCTGGAAAGCATGTCTCGCAGCTTTTCCTTGGCTGTGACCATTGCCACTCTTCTGCCAGCATTCGATGCTGCCGCCAGTATAGTGTCGGCGCGCAGGTAATCAGCGGAATTCATCATCACTTCCTCTCCCGTATCAGGATCCAGAAAGAAGTTGCCGCAGATGCCGTGTACGGAGGGCGCGGTACCCGTTACGATGGACGCATTGTTGACATTGGTAAAGGACGGCAGCGCGCCGCGCACCAGTCCCCGGTAAGCGCCGCTTGCCAGCATGCGCTCAAGATTCGGCATGAATCCGCGCGCAAGCGATGTGCTCAGGTATTCGTCGGCACACCCGTCGATACATATGACCACCACCGGCTGGCCCGGAGGATGATATGTCCGGCCATTTACTACAAAGGCACTGGTGGCGATAGGCGCACCGGTCCGGGATGAGAAGGCCATGGCTTTGCTCACGACTGAACTGTTGGGAAGTCCCCCCTTGCAATGCGGGGCGTCACGGCTTTGCCGCGGCGGCTTCCACGTTCGCTATACAGTGTTCAAGGATATCAAGCGCGGTGCCAAGCTCGGCCTTCGTGATGGCAAGCGGAGGTGCCAGTACGATTCTGTTGCCCATCGTCAGCTTGAAGCTGAGACCCTTGGACAGCGCGCTGTACATAGTCGCTTCTGCTGCCGTCGGCGCCCGCTCCCGCGTTTGCCGGTCGGTAACAATCTCCAGGCCGAGCAACAATCCAATGCCGGTAACTTCGCCAATGATGGAGCGGGCCTGCATCATGGCGCGCAATCGTTCTAGCGCCCACGCTCCCAGGTCCCGGGCGTGCGCCACAAGGCCCTCCTCCTCTACAAACCGAATCGCGGCCAGCGCCGCCGCACATGCTACCGGGTTCTTTTCGTGCGTGTAGTGTCCAAGCGCCCGGTCCGGCGCTACGTCAAGGTCACTGCGTGCAATCATGGCAGCAAGCGGGAATATGCCGCCGCCAAGCCCTTTGCCAATAACCAGTATGTCCGGCTCGATCTCGTAGTGCTCGCACGTGAACATGGCTCCGGTCCGGCCAAGAGCGTGCGGGATTTCATCCAGAATAAGTAGTGCTCCGTGACGATCACATGCGCGGCGGACGACGCGCCAGTACTCCGGAGGAGGAATGTAGGGAGTGCTCCGGACGGTCTCGGATATCACCGCAGCCACGTCACCCTCCTTGTCCAGAACATAATCGATGTACTCCGCGCACCTGAGATCACACGTCCTCTGGCAACCAAACGGGCACTTGCTGGGATTCGGAGGCGGTACATGTTCCGCACCCGGCAACAGTGGACCAGCATTCTGCCGGAAAATTGCTTCTCCGCCGACGGATATCATGTCGAGAGACGCTCCATGGAAGGCATCCCACATGGAAACGGTCTTGAAGCGGCCCGTCGCTGCTCGGGCAAGCTTGAGCGCCATTCCCATAGCCAAGGTACCCCCTGGCGCAAACAGGACCTTGCCCAGTCCACCCGGGGCCAGCTCCACGAGCTTGCGGGCCAGTTCGATGGCCGGGAGGTTTGTGTAGCGACGCGTGCAAAACGGCAGTGTCTGCATTTGTCGGACAATGGCTTCGACAACCCGCTGATTACGAAATCCTACCTGGTGCACACCGTTGCCGTGGAAGTCCATGTAGCGACGGCCCTGCATGTCCTCGACGTAGATGCCCTCGCAAGAGCGCAAGACATTCAGGCAGGGAGTCGACAGCGACTGGCGCAAGAAATACTTCGTGTCGGCGTCCAGAAGGGCCTGAGTTTTGTCGTCAATATGCTCCGCAGTCCATGCGCTGCGCTGCGGAGAAATATTGAGATCTCCTTCAGAAGCGAGCCGGTCGGTGGCTCGGCCGGACGGAACGAGCTCCATGGGTTTCGCGGCCGGTCTGATTGGCAAACCCTACTTCGGCAGGATCAACTCATGCGTAAGATGCTGCAGCTCGATTCCCGGACCCTGTAGCATCACTTCCAGGTGCTCACCCCCGTAGTCCTCGAAGTACTCCACCACTATGGTGTGCCTGCCCGGCTCGAGGCTGATGTCACCACTTTCATCCAGCGGTCCATGCGAGCCGTCATTGTTCACAACCTCCGTGCCGTTCACGTAAAGCTTGGTCCCGTCGTCCGAACGGGTGTAGAATGTATATGTCCCGGACTCCTCTACCGCAATTATGCCTTCAAACCTGACGGCGAAATGGTCTTCTCGCCTGGATTCGACGCCTTCGAGATGGAATTCATGCGCCATGCCCGAGTACACGGGCTGAAGTTCGGAGAAGTCCGGCAGCATGCTCCATTGTCCCTCATAGTAGCTGTAGGCCACCTTTTTCTGCTGCCCGGGCTGCAGTATGCGGTACCGCGCCCTCGACTCGGGACTCCGGCCACCGTCCCGAAATGTTCGGGCTCTCACCTCAGCAGATTCTGACACCCGAATCGGGCCTTCATAGAGAGGGGATGCGTCCGCGGGCTCACTCCCGTCAAGCGTGTATCGGATCTGCACATCAGCATCATCGACTCTCATCGTGACCTCAACGGGCTCCTCCAGAAGTGCCAATCCTCCCAGGGGCTTGATGCGGGGTGCGGGCACATACATTCCGAGATCCTCGGACGGATCGTGAAAGCGGCTGAAGGCCGTAAGCACCGGACGTGCAATCCACGCGTACGGCTGCTCGATTCCCAACGCAAACAGCACAGTCGCTGCTGTATCGAACGTATTGATAGGCACCGTGAGCTGCTTCCCTGCCACGACGCCCGGTCCGTGTGCAATCCACGGGATTTCAATTTCGGCCATGGAGTCTCCACCGTGGCCCTTCCCCAGACCCCCGTGGTCCGCAGAGATGATCACAAGCGTTGCGTCGGCGATTCCGGCATCTTCCAGGGCGGTCAGAATCTCTCCGATCAGCCGGTCCGCTTCTTCTACCGAAGCATAAAACTCATCCGATCCGTGTCCGTACGTATGGCCCGCGTGATCCACATGGTCCAAATGGATAAAGCTAAGGCGGGGACGGTGCTCCAGCATATGGTTACGTGCCTGGGCAGCAGCATCCTGTGGTCCGTCGGCGTCCACGCTCACGTCTACAACACTATTGGGGAACAGTCGCCCAAAGCCACCCCAGTCGTAGATGCTTGCGATATAGGCGTCCGGCTCCGCCGCACGCAATTCGGAAAACATGGAGGGAAACAAATCCTCCGGCCCCGTTGCCGTTGGAACAATAGAGAAATTGTCGCGCTCCCAGTCGTTTGAGGTAATTCCGTGCTGGACAGGCCCAGCACCCATCACCATGGACGCCCAGTTTTGGCTGCTGGACGTAGTGCGCACAGCCCTGGCGCGAAGACTGTAGGCACCCTCTGCCAGAAGTCGATTCATAACCGGCGTGTGGGCCTTCTGGATGCCGTCCGGGCTCAGAGCGTCAACGCCGATGACAACGACGTGCCTAACTCCGTCAATTCCGGGCACAACCGTCTCGGGGCGGTCTGGCCGTTCGAAGGCGCCAAATACAACTCGGCCTATCCAGGCAATGGGTGTGTCCAGGTCCAGCACGTAGGCCGCCGTCACGGCCGTGTCAAAGGTGTTGATCGGGTCTGCGATTACGGTGCCCGCCACGACCCCCGGCCCGTTGATGATCCACGGAATCTCCACCTCGGCCATGGATTCCCCGCCGTGCCCGAAATCCTTGCCGCCGTGATCAGCAGAGACTATCACCGTCGTGGTTTCCCGCAGCCCGGCTGCCTCCAGCCCGGCCAAGATTTCGCCTATGTAGGTGTCCGCTTCTTCCACGGAAGCGTAGAATTCGGGCGTACCGTGGCCGTACCTGTGCCCGGCGGCGTCCACATGGTCGAGATGGACAAAGGTAAAATGCGGAGCGTCTTCACGGAGTACCCGAACGGCAGCGTCAGCCGTGGCCTGAGGACCATCCCCGTCTATGTCAATGCTGACTATTCCCTTATTGTACAGGCGCCCGAAACCGCCCCAATCATAAATGGATGCGGTCACAGCCGACGGTCGCTGTTCGTAAAGCAGGTCGAAGATACTGGGGAAGACTGGACCCGCTCCCGTGGCTGTTGGCTCTATGCTAAAGTAGTCAGGCTCCCAAGCATTGGACGTAATGCCGTGCTGCACGGGCCCGGCCCCCATGATCATGGACGCCCAGTTCTGACTGCTGGACGTAGTTAGGACGGCGCGTGCTGCCAGACTGTATGCACCTCCCGACATCAGCGAATCCAGGTGCGGCGTGTGAGCCTGACGTATTCCGTCCGGGCTCAGCGCGTCCACCCCGATTATCAGGACGCGCTCGGAGCCGGCATCCTGCCGCGCTCCGGGAGCAGCACAAGAGAGTACCAGGATCACCGCGCCCAAATGGAAGAGCCAGGAACGGTTCAAAATTGCTTGCATGGTCTTGCACCTCATTAGGTCTGTTACCCGCGCCGGGCGCGAGCTCCATTAACGGACTGGTGATTGCGGGCTAGGGCCTTGCCTCGGACTGAACAGAATTCGCCCCTTCGGCTGCTATCCGCGCCGGGCCAACCCACGTGCAAGCGCAGCAGCTCCAATAGGCACCTGGGGAGGAGCCCTCAAGGATAACGCTCGTTGTCCTGTCGAATACCGGCGCGAGCTCTGCACTGGCGTGTGAACAAAACCTTCCAGGCATCAGGCTGCAGGCTGCTTCTTCAGTTGCATTCCCATTACACGCAGCGTCTCGCCGATTCCTAGCAGAAGGCGGGTTACATCATCGGGGAATATCTGGCCTATGGTGCCGATGCGAAAACAGTCCGCACGGCTCACCTTGCCCGGATAAATGACAAATCCCCGCCGGTTGAGCTCGGCATAGAAAGCGTCAAACGTAAAGCATGGATCTTCCGGGTAATGGAACGACGTGATGATATAGGACTGTAGATGCTCGGGCACGTAAGCTCGGAATCCCATCCTGGCCATGCCCGCCAGGAGCCGGGCGTGGCTGGCGCGGTAGCGCGCTGCGCGACCGGCGACGCCCCCTTCTGCCTCCAATGCCGCGAGTGCTTCGCGGAGGGCGACAATTGCGTGCGTAGGCGGAGTAAACCTGAATTGGCCATTGGCCTCGAGTCCACGCCACTGCGCGTGCAGGTCCAGACTCAGCGTTCGGGCCGCACCTTCCGTGGCAATTACCGCGCTTCTTCTAGCCAGTACTATGGAGAATCCGGGAACTCCTTCAAGGCACTTATTGGAAGATGAAACCAGGAAGTCAACGCCGGCTTTTTCCAAATCGACGGGAATGGCGCCAAGACTGCTCATCGCATCCACGAAATAGAAGCAGCCCGCCTCGCGAACTACTTCTCCGATCTCCTCCACCGGATTCAGGATGCCGCTGGTCGTTTCGCAGTGCACAACAAAGACGTGCGAAATCGCCGCATCCTCTGCGAGCGCACGCCGAACAGCATTTACTGCCGGAATTTCGTTTTCCCTGAAGCGAAGCACCCGGACACCAATGCCGTGAACTCGTGCCATCTTGGCCATGCGCTCGCCGTAGGCCCCGTTCACTATAATGAGCAGGCGGCCATTTGCGCTCACCGTCGAAGTGAGCACTGACTCCAGACCAAATGTGCCGCTTCCCTGCATCAGGATGGCTTCGAATCCGTCCTGCCGGGAGGTGCCCGCGAACTCCAGGAGCTTGTTGCGCACCTGGCGTACACAGCCAATAAAGGCCGCGTCGCGGGAGCCGTAGTCCCGGAGCATGGCTTCCTTTACGGCGCGGCGGGTGGTAAGCGGACCCGGTGTAAAGAGCAGCTTGTCAGTCATCACGCTGAGTCTGGCCTCGAACAATGCCAAGGTGGCACGAAGCCCGGCCCGCGCGTGGCAGCATGCCGGGCACTGTTCAATTTGCGTCGACTGAGCCCCGTGGGCAAAGCCGCCGTTTGCTGCGATGCGTACATCATACCGTGATCCTAGTGTGCCATCGCATCCTGCTCTATGCCGCCCTTCGGGACCAGGAGTCTGGCGCGATCTGGCCTGCAGAAACTGTCGCAGGCCCTTCGGCCATCGGATCACCCCGCCAATGCCGGGCCGCGCGCCCGGGACGGCGGGCGTGTCCAATAGATCGCCGGCAAGAGTATCGCATCAAAAGGCTTACGGGGCTTGCCAATCACCTGCAGCAGGTCTCCATCCGGGATCCACAATGGGGAATGGCATCTTGTTCGAGTTACTCTTGACCAGATGTACCGTCAGCCGGGGATTGGATGCCGTGTGCGTCAGCGGCAAGGAATCCAGCATAGCCGTGTCGACCGATATGCCGTAACCGGCAGCTACGCTGTCCGCGTAGTGAGCGAGCCATGAGCGCGTCCGCATCTGCGTTGCGTCTGCCGGGACCGAACCCGAACCCGCAACTCCAGCTTCGGCTTCGGGCCAGGGACCGCCAGGATCAACAAGCGCGGTGACACCGACAACCGGAGAGCTCTGAAGCAAGAGCTTGACGTATTCCTGAAACATCCACTTGTCCTTCCACGCCTCAAGCGTGCTCCTAAATTCAGGCGTGTCATCCAGCTGCTCGTCCGCGGCCATGCGCAGAAAAACTGCATCGCGCACCACGAGAGCCACCACGTCCGCAAGGCGCGCCTCAAACAGCGCCGGATCACGGGCCCGGAGCGAGTAGCGTCCAGGCGTAAAGTGCTCCAGGAACGAGCGGATCGACCACCGCTCGTCTCCGAAATACACCAGGTCCGTGTCGTATCCCGAAACCAGAAGCCGCGTATAGGGCGTATCTTTGCGCTGATCTTCTATGTAGTGCAGGAGATTGCGTATGGGCGTCTCCGTGCTGTACCATTGCCACAAGGCCTCCTTGAGCAGTTCAAAGCCCCGTCTCTTGGTTATCACGTCAAGCGGCTGCATGGTGCCCGCCACGAATGCCTGGCCCGCTTCCATTGCCTTCCGATTGTAGATCACTTTCTCGTACCTCGGCGCGAGACGCTCGTAGTCAGACGCCGAAACAGGGCGGCGCACTATTTCAATTACCTCGAAAACGTACCAGTATCCTTCGTATTCGACCGGCTTCGAAGGCGTGTTGATTTCAAGGCCTTCGAGTATAGAAAGTATCGCCGGCTCGATATCTTCCACGCTCAATAGCGGCGAAGTCAATTCACCGCGAGCGATAGGGAGTTCCGGGATGGTCTCCTGCGATTGCTCGAGAGCTTGCCCGTAGCCGTGCCTGGTCATCACGTCACGGATCGCGTATGCGTTCGCCTCGCTGGCCGCCGGCAGAAATCGGAACCGAATGCTGACGGCAGCACGGTTAATCTCTTCCCGTATTTCTTCGTTCGTCACTTCCACACCCTGCAGGGCATGTTCCTCGAAGACCCGTTCGATAAGCAGCTCTTCCCGCAGCGTATGCAGCGCGTGGACTATGGTCTGCGCCGTATCAAGGCTGATATTTCGAGCCTCAAGCGCCAGCGCCTTCTCCCGAATCATAAAGTCGAGATAAGCCCGGCGTGCGTCCTCGCCTTGTCGCAGGTGGCCGTGTCCAAACTCATAGTTCAGCAGGAATTCCTCGGCCGTGATATGGGCGTCCCCGACGCGTGCAATAACCGGTTCTTCCGGAGGCCGTCTGGCGCACGCTGAAAAGATCAGCGTCAGCAGGACCGAAGCAGCAACACGCTCAACTACCCCGGACACTCGAGCTCCCCTTCTACGACCTGCTGTCCATTTTCCGGAATACACGGGCCCATCCGGTTTGATCCGGGCGCTTCAGCCTCAGGCGGCGGCCAAGATTTGCCCGCATGAAGAACGCGGCAAGGACGGGAGCCGCTCCACCCGCAGCTCCCGTCCCCGCAATGCGCTAAGCAAATGCCCCTACTTGATTAGGGTCATGCGCTTGGTCTGAACCAGGTTTCCGGCCCGCAACTGGTAGAAGTACATGCCGGACGCCAGCCGGGAGGCATTGTACTGGACGCTGTACGTTCCGCCTGCCTGGAATTGACTCACAAGTATGTCTACGCGCTGCCCGAGTAGGTTAAACACGACCAGTTCCACTTCCTGCGCTTCCGGCAGGGAATATGTAATGGTCGTAGTCGGGTTGAACGGATTGGGGAAGTTCTGATTCAGAACAAACTCGCCGGGCACTTCATCGGGTGTAACGTCCGTGATGACTATCGGAGTGCCATCCATCTTGAGTACGGTCAGGTTGTACTCGCCGCGAGACGGGTCGCGATCCGTCGCACCGCCGTAGTCCTGCGAATGCAGCATCACGTAGTAGGAGCCAGCCTCCTCCGCCACGAACTCGATTCTTGAGTGCCAGTCATATCCTCCGTCGTCGTTACTGGCCAGCGTGTCTCCCGAAGCAGCCAGAAGCCGCATGTAGCCGTCATAATCCCGCGGCCACAGGGGCCCGTCGACGGGCGAAGACTCAGCTACCAGGGTGTCCCCGACAGCAAGATCATAGCGGTAGATATCCACGTCATCCCCCCAACGCGCAGAGATATGATCGTTTGCCGGATCCCATTCAAAGCCTTCGTTGAAGAGCATGTACGTCTGGGCCTCGCCAGGAAGGTCAAACTCCTGGGCTCCGATTGCGTCCGCTTCAGCAACGGAATTGTTCGGCTCGCCCTTGGACTTGAGCTCCGAGATATCCCGTCCCTTCATTCCGACCTGATATGCACCCTCTCCGTCACCTGTCAGCTCCAGGTAGTAGTCTCCGGCTTCATCCGGAATAAAATTGATCTTGACGTTGCTGCCGGAGTAGCGCGTGTTGTAGCCCGCGGCATCGTCGCTTAGCAGGTTGGTTCCCGTATCGCTGGCCTTGACCAGTCGGGCCGTAAAGCTTCCGCCGTAGCCGCCTTCCGGCTTCAGCGTCCGGAAATGATATATCCAGTCAGCCTGCAGCGTGAGCTTGTAAATGTCCGTTGGCCCGCCAGCCTCGTCCAAGGCGGCATCCACGAAGCCGCCTGAGAGCACGTTGCCGTCTGCTTCGGCGAACGAATTGTTCGGCTCAACTTCCTCAGACTTGACCTCTATGTTCAGGTAGTAGTCGCCCCGGTTCATGCTGCGGTCATCCGCGCTGGCCGGCGTGCGGCTTGTCCTTACCTGAACGTACACAACGCCGTCCGCCTCGGCCGTATGGGAAGCCGACGAGTACCAGTCGTTGCCGCCGTCATCGTCGTTGGCAAGTTCGGTTGTACCGGTCTCATCCAGAATCACGATCCTCGTGTCGGTATCACGGGCCCATTCATCCGGGTTGTCAGCAACCGGCTTGGTTTCAGCCGAGAGGGTCTGCCCCGCCGCAACGGCAACACGGAACCAGTCCTCGTCGCCGAAGAATCGGGGGTGTGCCGGCTCCGACAGTGCATAGGCCACATCCGCACCCAGTGCCTGGTAGTTTCCCTGCGCATCAGCCTCGGTCTTGTCATTGTTCGGCTCACCCTTGTGCTGCAAGGCCCAATAATCCTCGTTTACACGCGATGCAACCTTGTACTTGCCTGGGCTGCCGGATATTCTCAGGTAGTATGTCTTGTCTTCCCGCGGGATGATATTCGCAATCTTGAAGTTGTCCCCGCTGTAGTTGTTCGCCCAGGCGGATTCATCCAGCAGCGTAGTTCCGTTTACCTCATCGTAGAACTCCACCTCCAGTGCAGCTCCCGTTTCGTTGTCCTTTGAGCGGAATGAATACAGGCTGCCGGCCTTGAGCTCCACCTTGAAATAGTCCACGTCGCCGGCCGTCAAGGCCGCCTCGTACACAAAGGACTCGCCCGTGGCAATTAGGTTGGCCGTTTCGAAGGTATTGTTCTCCTCGCTCTCCTCGAACGACTCCCCTCCGGACAACTTGTAGAAGCCTATTCCCGGCGACTGCACGACCACGCCGTAGCTGCCGGAGGCCGGTGCGGTAATGCTGATGCCCTCCGCACTCGTCCCCAAAATACTTCCGTCCGGCGCGACCAGCGTCATCGAACCAAAAAAGTCGGCCACGATTTCCTGCGTCCCGCTTAGCGTCAGCGTGATGTCAGTCCCCTCGTCGACGTTGAAGTGATAACCGTCTATATCACCCGCGGGGAAGATCATCGCATTTACGGCAGGCGCCCCTGGTCCCACGGGCAACTGGTCCGTTTCCATCACTTCGGCAGGAGTGTCGTCAGGCTCATGCGCAAGGAGTCCACCCCAGATCTCGCCCTTGTCCACAACACCAAACTGGTAGGCACCGCTGCCACCGGAGAGCTTTATCAGGTACGCTCCCGAGGCTTCCGGCGAATAGCCGGTAACCAGGCCATTCACTACCTGGTCTGCCGCCAACAGGTTGTCGGACATCTCTGTCGGGCCCGGCGAATCAGGCTCGGTTTCGTGATACAGCTCGATCTGGACCGCCGGGTCGCTCACGAACAGCGTGTACATGCGCACCTGATGGAGAAATACCCGGTACCAGTCCTCGTCTCCCGCATCCAGCATGCCGGCCGATGACGTATCGGACCGCGCCGCGATGCTGGTTGCCTCCGCTGCAGAATTGTTGGGCTCTATTTCAGCCGGATCAGTGGAGTACTGATGCAGATACACCTGGTACATCAATCGACCCGGATCATTGTTGTTGACCGTGCCGAAACCAGGATCCCGGGTTGTGGATGCCCAAGCGGAGACCCACAGCCAAAGCGGCGTGTCTCCCGTGATTCCGTTGGCGGCCAAATTGTCGGGCGTAAGAACAATCCGGGAGTGAATGTTATTTGGCCCGTCCATCCGCTCTCTTCCTCCGTCATCGTCCTCAAATAAGATGGACGTATAGTCGCCATCATAAATCCGTATGCGGGGATCAGATAGCCGCGACCCGCCCGGACCGATCGTGCCGTCATTGTCGCGGTACCACCCGAAATACGGCTGCGTTTCGATGACCACGTTGTGCCCGGCTTTGTAGTCGAACAGGAAATGATCCACGTCCTCGTCACCCCGGCCAAGCAGTAACGGGTATGCACTGTTTGCCTGGATAAAGCCTCCGCCCGCTTCCTGGTTCTTCAGTGTGTCCGGATTAAAGAGCATGAACGTGCGCAGGACTGCATCTGTCGGCAGCCTGGACAAAAGACCACCCGTAAGTACATCTACGTTCGACTGGTCGGCTCAAGCTTGTCAACCCAGGGCTCCCGGTCTATTGCATAGGCAACCAGGTGGTAAGGCCCAACCTCGGCTTCGTCGCTGAAAACCCAGACGTAAAAGTCGCCGGTCAGCATCTGGCCAGTGGCGGCATCAACAGGAGAAACCCAGCCAGTCATCCGGAAATCATCCGATCCGTTACGGCCGTCACCCGGCTCCCCGATGATATCGCCCTGCATCTTGTCGACGCCGCTGCCGCCGAAGTCTTCCACGAACGTGGTGTCCAGGTCCGACTCGTGGAACAGCCTGGCACTCACGTCGAGTTCGTCCTCTCCGTCGTCCAGAAAGCTGTGCGTCGAGGCGAAGTAGTACATCTTCGTCGTGTCAACCGTGAAGCGGAAGACATCCACGTCACCTGCGTCCAGCCTAGAGCGGATCAGGCCTCCCGTAGCTTCATCCGGCCGGACGGCCGACATGGTTCCGAGGACATCGTTTATGTTATCGGCCGTATCAAAGAAGTTGTTCGCCTCCATTTCGTCCCTGACGACATACTGGTCGCCGCGGGTTGCCAACCGCTGCGCTAGCCTATACGGCAGGGAACGCTCGATGCGCGCTTCCGCCTCCGCCCGCTCCAGCAATTCCGGGTATTCGCCGAATTTCTGGAGTATTTCCTCGTACTGCTCACCGTAGCGCGCCTCCAGCGCCGGGTCAACGGCCTTGGACTGAGCAAACGCTAGGTTTGCCGTAAACAGCAAGGCAAGGCCGGCAAGTATCGCGGTAGATGTTTTCATCGCCTTCTCCGTATGTGGATGGTGGTTCAAGGTTAGAGATAAATCCCGAGAGATACACGGTGCACCTTTTGCAAGATACCCCAGTTGGAATACGCGTAGTCAAAGGCAAATCGGCTCCTGCTGCGGAGCACATATTGCAGTCCGGCGCCCAAGGCCAGCCCGTTAACGGCCTCTCTCTCGTACAGGCTCTGATAGCCTACACGCAGGAATAGGATGTCCAGCAAACCATACTCCATTCCTACGTTTATGCCCTCGGTGGAACCGGTCGGATGCATCAGGTCTACGCCCATTACGATGTGATTCCGCATGGGCAGCGACAGCATGTAACTTACGCCGAAGCGAAATATCTGTGGCAGCGAAAAGCTGTCGGTCTCGTAGCCCACGGGTACATTCTCGATGCCCCGGTTCACGGGGTCCGGATCCAGCACATTGGTCAGGTGCCGGCCCTGCATGCGCAAATCGGGACCAAAGTTGGAGATGCTGGAGCCGAGGACCAGACCGCGGAGCGGGGTCTGGTAATAGACGCCTACGTCCAGGGCAAACTGGCTGGCACTTTCGGTCCAGATCCGCTGGCTAATGTATTTGCCCGACAGTCCCACCGAGAACGAGGATATGAGCCGAGCGGCAACCGATACATTGACGGCAAAATCCTGGGCACTGTAGTTCTCGCCGGTCCCTTCCGGCTCGGCTACCGTTCGCACGGGCTGCTGCGGCACAGCCAGGGAAGTAAAGCTCGCGGCGGCTACCGCATTCGCGAAAGGCAGCGGAGCCGCAACCGAGAAAAATTCGAAGTTCGTTTCCGCCAGCCATTCCGTGTGGCTCAGCGACACGGCCAGGCCATCCACATAGGCCAGACCTGCGGGATTCCAGTAAATCATCTCCGCACTCCCGGCCTGGGCCGTGTACGCGCCTCCCATGGCCTCGGCTCTTGCGCCGATGCCAATTTCCAGAAACGCGGCTGCCACGGTTCCCTTGTTGGACACGTTGCGCACAAACGGGTCATCCGGCTTCGATTCATCCTGCGCCTGGGCCGCTGACAGGATGCCCAGCGCCCATGCACCTGCCACACATGCGTAACCAAAAGCTCTAGCGGCCCTCAGGAATATGTTGCCGACCAGTGGCATGCCTACCGTATAATGGCGAAACGGCCCACTTTTTCTCCGATGCCGGGTGCGTCCACATGGTAGATGTAAACGCCGAAGGCAACATCCAGGCCGTCGTCAGATTGCAGATTCCAGGTGGCGGTGCTCTCGGCTGTGCCGCCTGTATGCCGGATTACCTTGACCTGGCGCCCGCTGACCGTAAATATGCGGATTGTGCAGTCCGGCGGAAGATTGCGGAAGTCAATACGGCGCTCTCCTCGCCCGGGCAGCTGAATGTTGCGCGCCTCCAGAGGATTGACGGCCACATACGGATCCGGCACTACGTAAATCTCGTCCAGGGCCTCGGGACCCAGGTCTTCTTCCATCTGGTGTCCGTCCACCTGGAATCGAAGGACATCATCCCGATCAAACGGCTTGCTGGTCTCCAGCAGAAACACGTCTCCTGCCGCCGGAAGTTCGTTGTGGGCGATTTGCGCAAAGCTTGAGAGGTACTCCTCCGGGCTGAAGAGCTCCACCAGGAATGGCTGCCAGCCGGGAATGGCCATGAGCGAATCCAGGATATCGCCGTACCAGGGCTGGATCCGCTCGTAGAAATCATCCAGTTCCCGAACATCCAGGGTCGGGCCCAGCGGACGGCGCTGCATTCCGCGCACCTGGCGAAGCGCCAGAGAATCATACAGGGCCTGCGCGTCCGTCGATGCCCTTACCATGAACGTCTGGGCTTCATCGGAAAGCCCGAATACGAGTCGCCACGTGGACTGGACATAGAACGTGTATCCCGCAAGGTCCACGCCACCGACCCGGACATTTATTTCGTCCCCAGGAGAGAGCGTCCCGGGTATGGAGTCAGCCGGAATGACGGGGCCGGTCTCGGTGAGCTGGAATGGTACCTGTAAGGGCACGTTGAGATTAGTTACATCCCATACAGTAAAGTTGACGGGAATCCGGCTGCTGGGCGTAAGGGAATTTGACGTATCGACAACAGCGGCCTCCACCCTGACCTCATAATCCATCGGAACGGCCACATTCAGGTCGCCGGACTCGATGGAGACCTGCGTTGACGGCACAATCCATCTACCTTCCACCGTTGTGTTCTCCAGCCAAAGCGTATTCACCGGCTCTGGTATCACGGGCGCATCGATTGTAAATCGCATGCCGTCATACGTGTTGGCGTGCAATACATCGCTGCTGTAGAGATCGGCACCACGGTCACCGGGGCTGCTGACAGCCAGGGTGTCGCCCGTAGTCTCATTGCGGAGGACGAACCCGGTTGTAAGCCCGTTGGTCAGGAATAGCGAATCCAGCTCCTCAAAGGACCCGTCGTCCGTGAACGTGAACTCGTATTGGTACCCCTTGCTGTTTGCTTCCTCCGGTATCAGGAATTCCACATTGAGCGATCCGGTCGCGTTACCGGCCACTCGCTCAATGCCGCCCACTACGTGCGGTTCGATGTAGCCCAGCGCCGGTCGCTGTGGCACGATGACGGCGCAATTGCGGTCCACATTTACCGGACGATCAAATGCGTCAACTTCTATTATCTTCGAACTCTCCGTGGGCGTGATATCCGCAAGATTGGCCTGTGGCGCAAGTCCGCGGTCGTAGAACGACTGGTGATAGCCGCGGTCAACGGACACCACGCAGTAGTAGTAGGTGCGCCCGTTTTCGACCGTCGAATCCACATAGCTGTACGAGAGGCCGCTGTCGGTCCCCATATCGTAGCTGATCCCAAATGAACCGATGGGAACAGGGTGGGCGCCAGAGAGGCCGTTCTCAATGTCGAACTGCACCTTGTCGCCGGTCGGCGTCTGAAGCGGCTCCCAGAGCAGGGGATTGCCGAATGCATCCGTGATGGTCTTGATATCATTGAATTCGGGATCGGTACTTCGATACACCTTGTACATCTCGAAGTCCTGTCCGTAAATGGGGTCCCTGGAGGACTCGGCACTCTGGTCCCAGACCAGGGTTACCCTCTTGTTGCCGGGTACCGCCGTAAGGAATGGCGTCCGGGGCGGCTTGGCAAAATCGTAATCCGAATCGTAGATGTTCTGCATTGTCCGCTTGTTGCGGAGCATATCCTGAAAGTCGTTCCCACAGAAAAATGCCAGCGAGAAACGCTGCTCCTGCCCCCTCAATATGGAACTCAGTCCCGAAGCATAAACGTAGATGATATCCGCCGTCTCCGAAGGCGTGATGAACAGCCCCGGCTGTATGTACTCTTCCCAGAACAAGGGGTCATCGTCAATATCCCGATCAAATTCGGCAGGCGTCCGGATGACCATCCCTGTCAGGCCAATCTGGTCTATTTCGTCGTTGTCCGTAAACTCGAAGTTGGGTTCGCCCGGATCGGGCAGTCCGTTGGTCTCCGTACCATCCGGATCCGGACCTGGATAATCCTCGTCTTCGGGGCCCAGGCCGTCTGAGCCGGTGTCATCGTTTACAGGCTCGATGGTAAGGCGTCCATCCCCGTTGGTATCCTCCCCGGGGTCGAGGATGAAATTGTTGTTCAAATCCTCATTGTCGTGCACCCCGTCATTGTCGACATCCGTCCACGGCAGCCAGTCTCCGTCGTCGTCGATGCCGTTTGCGCGGCTTTCGTCGACAAGCCCGTCAGCGTCGTTGTCCTTGCCATCACGGGGAAGTCCCGGGCTCTCCAAAAAGCCCACGCCGCCGTAGCCGACCTTGAATCCATTGACGACCAGATCCACTTTGTACCACTGGTACGTGATGTCATCTACCGTATCAAAGAATGCTTCGTTATTCGACGTCCGGCCTGCTATATCGTAATCCACAATCATGGCAATAATCGACGTCGGAATATCCAATCGGCTGACGTTCTTGACGTCGAAAGTGGAAATGAATATGTCTTCTGCCAACACGCTTGCCCACTGGTACTGGCGGGCCTTCACCTCCACCCCTAGGCCCCGGCGCCCGCCTTCCGCAAACGACCGCAAATCCGGTTCGCCGGTTGCCGGATCCAGAAACGGAGAGTAGAAAAACTCGTCGTTGTCCCGGTCGTCCGTCAGGTAATACGATTCCTGGTCCCCGCGCACAAATGCCCCGTACGCTCCATTCCAGCGCCCGGCACGCACGCCCGGCTCCGGACTGCAGGCCGATCCCTGTTCGAATGTACACGGGGCCCGGTCATCACCCACGTAGGACTGAGGCGGCCAGAATGCAGGCCAGGTGTTCTTCAAATTCGTTTGGGCCACATACTCGATATCGTTGGTCAGTTCATTGTTCAGCACACCGTTTCCATTCAGGTCCTCGCCCGCATCCAGCACGCCGTTGCCGTTCCGGTCTTCGTCCAAGCCACCAACGTAGTAGAAACCGGACTCGGCCAGCAACCGGCGGTCATCGGCATTGTTGTTGAGCCGATTGCGCGTGGCAGGATCACCGCTCATGTTGAAGTAGCCCGGCAATGGCACGAAGAAATACTTGTGGCTGCCTGTCGGATGCTGGTCCCCGCCGCTTCTGTTGTAGCTTTCCGAAATAATCCGCAGGGTGTCTCCCTGCTCCGTGGTGACCTCCCCCGCAACAACGAAGCTCATCGTATGTCCGTACCGCACTCCGGAGCCTTTCGGCCAGATGATGGCATTGGGCGTCACCGATCCTCCCCAGTATCCCGCAGAAATATTCAAATTGTTGACGTACGGCACCTGCAACAGGTTACCGGTGGCGATCGCACCGCGGACAAAGTTGCGAAATGACAGCGGGGCCGCAGCGCCAGTCCTTGTAGCGTTCCTCTGAGCCTGCCGCTCTAACCTGGAGATGTTTCGATCCAGGTCCCGGGAGATTTCCAATGCCTCCCGTTCGGACGTCGAATTCGCCTTGCTCTGGGCCTGGCTCTCGCCGGTTGGCGCCCAGCCGACGATTATCGACAACAACAGTATGGCGATGTGCCTGTGCATGGAAGAAGCTGTTGGCGAAGAGTCAGAATTCGATGGTCACACCAAAGAGAATGCGGCGCGGCGCCGAATACCGCGTCGCGACATTGTCATCCTCCGCAAGCGTAAAAAGACCTACATAGTCGCGAACAAAATCCCGTTCGGTCTGGATCAGGGGCAGGCGCACGATCTGATCGGCTCGACCCGAGATGGCATCCACTGACAGCTCATTGAGCCGATTGAACAGGTTGTCTACCTGCATGCGAACCCCCCAGAGCACGCCTGCCAATGCAAAGCGCTTTTCCGCGCGCAGATCAAAGGTAAACAGGATGGGCTTGTGCTCTGAATTGTTGAACTCGTTCGCCGGATAGTTGACGCTAGGGTCGAGGAATGCCGGCGTATAGGGTTGCCCCGTGGCCAGCTGACTTATGAAGCCGACACTCCAGTTGTCAGCCCTGCCTACCGTCGCCGCCAGGTTTGCCGTGAGCGTCTGATCCCAGTCAAGAGGTATCACCTGTCGATCGACGAACAAGTCACCCACCTCCCCGGAGCGGCCCGCAATGACCACATCGGCTATGGCTCCGGGATCGGAGGAGCTGCCGCGCGCGTCCGAATACGACAGGTCGAATGAGGACTGCAACAGCATGCCGACGGGCCGGGTCGACAGCGCAACCGTGCCGCCGCGCACCAGTCCGTAGTCACGATTCACGGTGCGCGTATACTGAACGTTGTCCAGCGTGCTGAGGATTTCGAGTCCGAGCAGATTGCGAATGTTCTTGTAGAACAAATTGATGTCGACGCCCAAAAACTCGGCCAGCTGCTGCTGCAGCCCCAGCTCGTACTTGATGGTCCGTTCGGGATCGAGATCGGGGTTGCCTATGGCACGCCCTTCGAGCTGGCCCACGTTTATGTCGGCGAAGATGGGATTCTTCAGCATTTCGGTATAGGCCGGCATCTGCACGAAATGCCCGTAGGCCACGCGCAGCGCCGAACGATCCGAAATAGGATAGGAAATCCCCAGGCGCGGACTGAGATATTTCTTTGGAGGAGACGGTTCAAAATTGTCCGACCTTCCGATCCGGTCCGTAGGCGTCCGGGGATCGATGAGCTTTTGCGCCCGGACATCGAAGTACTCGAACCGCAAACCCGCCTTGAGCACGAGACGGTCTCCGAATTCAAGCTTGTCCTGAGCGAAGGCCGCAAACTCCAGGGGCTCCTGCTCGAATCGGTCATCTACCTTGTACTGCGCCAACTCCGGAACCAGCACGGGCTGGCGCTCCCTCAGCTCATTGACATAGTCGTCGAAATACGGGAACTGCGCAGCAGACGGGTACGGGAAATTCACGAAAAGGGAATCCGTGTCGTCCCGAAACACCCAGCTGCGGTCCAGATCCTCCACTATGCGTCTGTCTCTTCTGAACTGGGCGCCGACCTTGATCTCGTTGAAGTCGTTAAGCTGCCAGGTAAAGTCCGACGACGCGTACACGCTTCGCTCCGTACTGCGGGATTGTCCGTTGGACGTGCCGCCGAGACTGAATCCGGTTACCGGGGCGCTGGCGCTGAAGTACTGTATGCGCGGATCGCTCATGGACGAAAACGCATACGATTCGCTTTCAAGCGTCTTGTACGACGCTTGCATGTTCAGCACCATGTTGCTGCCGAAGGCTTGCTTAAGCGCTACGATATGGGTCTGTGCCGCGAACTGATTCTTGGGCCTGTTATCCGGCGCGAAGCGTGAGCTGTGGCTGTAGCCCTGCCCTTCCGACTGGTTGTACAGCAGCTGGTAAGAAAGGCGCAGCCGCGGTGTCGGCCGAAAAACAATCTTGGGAGCGACGGTCAGGCGCCTACTCCAGCTCATATTGACTGTGCTGCCATCCCCTGAGGAAAACGTGATGGGGTTGCCCTGGCTGTCAAGAATCAGCTCCCCGGCCGGCGTGCGCGCCGAGTCCAGCGCGATCAGGCGCGTGTCGTCCGGCTGGAAGAGATCGCGGTACCAACGCGAATAGGCAGCCGCTCGCAATCCGTCCTCGGCTGTAAATCTCCGCTGGCCCTTCAGATGACCTACCCGGTCTTCATATCGGCCGGAAACGAAGAATCCGATGCTCTGCCACCGCTTGAGTATGGGCCCGCCGAGCGTTACGGATACGTCCTTGGACTCCGCAGGGCTGAATTGTCCCGACCCGACAAACAGGTCATCGTTTCCCGTGAAGAAGTTCCAGCCCGAGGCACGGAAGGTACCCGACAACTCCTGCCCGGGATCCCGCGTCTTGAGGCTCACGATACCCGACTGGGCGCCTCCCAGCTCCGCATCAAACGTCCCCGTGAAGACCTGAAGCTCCTGCACGGATTCCACTTCCATATCCACCGTATTGCCCCCACCCTGCCCGTACACATCGTGTACGGGGATACCATCTATCATGTAGACGACCTCGCGCGAGCGCCCGCCCCGAAAATGGAATCTGCCGCCGGAGGTGACGACCCCTGGCTGGAATTGGACCAGCTCGCTCACCTCCTGTACCGGAAGTCGCTCAATAGTCTCAAGGCCGACGTAGGACACACTCGTCGTACGGTCCTTGACAACAACGGGGCGCTCGGCCGTTACAACCAGCTCCTCTCCGACAAACGCCTCAATCCGTAGCGTGCCATCTATGGTCGTCGTCCTGCCGGAGAACACTTCGACGTTCTCGGTCCTCTGCGCCGCGAAGCCGACAAAGGACATGACAAGCGTGTACGATCCCGGGGGCACGCTAAGCAGCACGTACCTGCCTTCGGCGTCGGTAATGGTGCCAATATGTGGCCGCTCTTCCAGGTAAACGCTGACGCCCGGCAGCGCTTCATCCGATTCGGCTTCGATGACCGTTCCGGAAATCTTCCCGTTGGACTGCGCAGAGAGGGCGGTCGCCGTTGCCAAGCACAGAATTGCCGCCGCTATTGACACGAAGGCAGTCTTGCATTTCAAGCCGTCTACCTGCATTGGAGCCGGTTTCGGATCATACGTTTCGCATTCCCGAGTCCGAATGTAGCCAAAAAACTTTACACTGTGGTAACATTAACATTCCGCTCCGGAAACCGCGCAGGCCCGTCGCCGCTTGGCGCTTATCGCCAAGGTGTCCCGGTCTGGCTGCGCGGTTTCGTCTGGCGTTAAAAGGGAAATCTCGGCGGCCTCCAATATGAGGCTTTCCTTCGAAAAATGCGCGCGGCACTCCAGGCAGCGTCCAGGGACACGCCGGAGCCCGTGAATCCGGCGACCGTCGCTTAAGATGACTTATAAGCCTTTGCGCTCCGCGAATTCAGCTTCCGCCGAATACCTCATCAATGGGCTTCGGGAACTGCCGAAAGATCCTGTCCCCCGGCCGGTCGTTGGGCAGTTCGTCCAGGCGGCCATGCCGGCGCATGTCCACCCACCGGTGGCCTTCCATGAATAGCGAAAACAGGCGCTCGTGCAGCAGGTCATCCAGCGCCGTTGCCGCAGTCAGGGCCCTGGTCGGCAAGCCGGCGGCGGCGCGCACGCGGTTGATGTCCGCTTCTGCCGCGGAAAGATCCCCCGTGCCGATGTACGCTTCGGCCCTCAGCAGCAACAATTCCTCGTTGCGCATAATGGGGAGCGGCGCAGTCGCACTTGCCGCCACCGTTACCACGAGCGCGCTGGTGAGACCGCCGCCGGAAGTCGGAGCAGGATCAAAGGAGGCATCGTCCGAGCGATCCAGAATCTTGGCCGCATAGCGCAGATCGCCCGGCAAGGCCATTTCCTTTAGCTGCGGATGGGCGCGCAGTTTCACCGTTGATGCCGTGGCCACGGAAAAGAGCGGGTTCAGCTGATCGCCTGCACCGGCGCTGAAGGCGTGGTAGACTCCGAAATTCATGCCCGCGGCCGTATCCAGAAAGGAGTCCGCAAGCGCGGCAAGTGCCGCTTCGTGGTCAGCCCGGTAGACGGCTACGCGGGCCCGGAGACCGCGGTTGAAGCCGGCAAACGTGCCCGGCGTATCGAATCCGGCAAAGCCGGCAGAGAGCTTGAATGGGAAGGCAGTTCCTCCGGACTGCAGGCTCGCATGGCCAGCATCCAGCAGCTGCTCTATCCTGTCGTATGCTTCATCCGCCGACACAAACGGCACGTCCTCCGCCCCCGAGACTTCAAGCTTGATGCCGTTGTCCCCCAGGTAGTTGAGATTCAGCAGAAACTGGTAAGCGACAAGCGTGGAACAGAAGCCTGCTGTGGCAGAAAGCGCAGGCCCGGCGAGCTCCGCCTCTGCCCTGTCCAGGAGTGTCAACAGGTTGCGGACCGCGCGGTAGCGCGCACTCCATGGCCGAAGCAGGATGAAGCCTCCCGGATCCAGCGGACCTACAATCAGCTCGTCAACCCAGCGCGGATCGGCGGCATCCATGTTATATGCCTCCCGTCCGAGCCCCGCCGATGCCGTAAGGTAGACAAACAGGTCCGTGCGAAGGCTTCCTTCTACGCCGGAAACCAGGCTCTGAAGCGACACGTCGGCGGAGTTCGGCGCATTCGGATCGGTGACCTCCAGCGAATCGCAGGCGCCGAGAAAGAGCATGAACGCCGTGGCAAGGAAGCAAGCAGCCGGCAGCTTGGGCATAACGCGACAGTCCGTGGGTCCGCAGGTGCTAGAAGCCGACTGAGACCTTGAAGTAATAGTGCCGGGCAGACGGAAACGGCAGCGTATCCACCGAACGGCCGATGGCCACATTGCCAAACTGGCTGACTTCTGGATCGTAGCCGGAATACGGCGTAAAGACCAGCAGATTGCGTCCGGACAGCCCAATGTCCAGGCTGCTTACCGCGGAGCCGAACCAGCCCTGCACCAGGATCGGGGGCATGCTGTACTGCAGACTGACTTCGCGGAGCTTGACATACGTGCCGTCTTCAACATACCGCTCTCCCGGGCTTTCGATCGCCAGCCGAGCCTGGCCCGAAGGCATGTCCAGATCAGGAGATGTTCCTCCAATATCGGAAAGGAATCTTCCCAGATTGATGACGTCACCGCCCTGCTTCCAGTCCCAGAGGAAACCGAGGTGCAGGTTCTTTGCGCGCAGGGTGCTGCTCCAAGAAAGCGAAAAATCCGGCGTCTCGTCGCCGTACGCCGTCTTGATGCCTTGCGGGTTCAGGCCTACAATCGTGGTGGGCGAGCTGCCTTCCCGGATTTCGTACTGCCCCAAGGATAGCGCAAATCCGCCCATTTCAAACGTGTCCACCTCCAGGCGCGTGATCCGGGAGCTGTGCTTGCCGAAGTTGAAGCGCGTTTGCCACCTGAGACCGGGTCTGAGCACCGGCGTCAGGTTAAGCGAGAGTTCGTATCCGCTCGTGCGCATGTTCCCCGCGTTGATGAACTGGGAAACGTAGCCGGACGAAGGCGGAAGGCTGTTTTCCAGAATGAGGTCGCTGATGTCCTGGTTGTAGAACGTCGCTTCCAGAAAGGCCCGCTCGTCCAGAAAGCCGATGTCTAGGCCTGCCTCCAGCTCCTGCGTGATCTCCGGCTCGATGTCGGGATTGCCCAGCCTCGCCGGTGCGGATACACCACCCAGGCCCGCTATATTTTCCGGCACCAGCGACGTGAACTTTGCCGCAAATAGCGGCAGGTTTCCCGTGCGGCCAAAGGCCGCGCGCAATTTCATGGCGCTCGCCAGAAATTGCTCCGGATCCCAGAATCCGTATTCTGACCGCTGCACGGAGGCCGAAACCTTCGGATACAGATAGTACCGGTCGGGATCGCCGTTGCGGCTGCTGGCATCCGCCCGCAGTCCGGCCGTCAGGTAGATGCGTCCTCCGATGTCCACTTCCTCCTGAGCGAAGAATCCCCGTTCCCGCTGCCGCAGTCGATCCTGCAATCCGTCCAGGCTGGAGGCCTGGTCAATGTTCTGCTGCGTCTCCACCAGTCCCCGGGCAATCACGCTGACCGAATTCCGGTCGCGCTCCTCGTATTGATAGCCGAGCGAAGTATTGAGAAGCGTGCCTGCGCCCCACTGCCAGCGGTGCACGGCACTGAGGGCATAGTTGGTGCTCAGGCTAGTGGATTCTCCGGCGACGGAGATTCCCCGGAAGGCGGCATCCTTGGCCCTTTCAAACTGCAGCATGGGCGGAGAGACTACCGTGTGCTCCGCCGAATAGAAGTCCGCTCCGCCCTGCACGTTCAGGTCCATGACCGCGGTACGGGACGTGTGCAGATTGAAGTCGATGCGACCCGAGCCCACCACCCGGTGCACGAGTTCGTTGTTCGTCAGTGCCTCCACCGTATGCAGGGGATTGGAACCCGCCGGGCCGTCCGGATAGACGCTGCCGACTGGGCGCAGATCGATGAACGGCAGCGTAAAGGCCTGTGCAAAACCAAGCGTGGTGCTGCCCTGGTTCTCATTTCCCGTTATGCTTCGATCGCTTTCTGATCGAACGATATTGGTATGGGCGTTGACGGAAAGCCGCCTGCCGAAGCGGTGTTCGACGTTGATGCGGCCCGAGACCTTGTCAAAGCCGGTATTGTTGACAATGCCCCCTTCGCTGAGCGCCAGGGCGCTCACATAGAAGCGTGTCTCTTCCGTGCCTCCGGATATGCTGGCAACCGTTTCGCGCAGAAAGCCGGTGTTGCCGTAAAGCAAATCCTCGTAGTCGATGTTACCGTTTTGCCTGAGCAGCGCCGCTCCACCCTCCATGACCGCTTCCGCGGTCTCTTCCGTGAACCGACGAAAACCGATACGCTTCAGGATCCGGGAGGCACCCAGCTGCTGGGAGACCCGGATGCGGGTCCTGCCCGGCAGACCCTGCTTCGTGGTGATTATCACTACGCCGTTGGTGGCCTTGGAGCCGTAGATCGCAGAGGCACTGGCACCCTTTAGCACCTCGATGCCTGCAATGTCGTTGGGATTGATATCCGCGATGCGGTTGGAGGGCTGGCCCTGGGGATTGGCGCTGCCGGCGACCGTGGCCGCCGTCACGACATCAATGCCGCTCTGGATGGCCGAGTTGTCCACAATGACTCCGTCAATGACATAGAGCGGCTGCGTGTCCCCGGTGATGGTCGACGTGCCGCGAAGGTTTACGTTTATGCCCCCGCCCGGCGCACCCGTGTTCTGGCTTATGTAGAGCCCGGCAATCTTTCCGCCCAGAGCCCGTTCAAGCGTCTGCGCCGGCGCGAGGACGAGATCCTCCGCAGTAACCGTGCCCACTGCATGAGCCAGCGCACTGCGCTTCACGCTGGTCGCCACACCCGTTACCACCACCTCTTCCAGGCCCAGGATATCTTCCCGGAGCTGGACAACCACGACTGTCTCACCGCTCCAGACTATCTCCTCTGACCGGTAGCCCACAAAAGAGTAGACGAGCGTACCCTCCGCCGCCGCCAGCGAAAGCTCGTAACTGCCGTCCTCTGCGGTGGCCGTGCCGATCGTCGTTCCCTTGAGCAGAACTCCCGCGCCGGCAAGAGGCGCGCCCGTTTCCGCATCCGTTACCCAGCCGGAAACGCCCTGGCCCGCCGCAATTCCGGGGGCGATAAGCACAAGTGCAATACTCCAGAGGGCACAGTAGCGCATGGACCTAGTCCGAGTCAGCTGCATCCATGCTTTGAATATAGATGGTTGACGCCAAAGTAACGCCCGGGCCGACAATCCCTGCGCAATTCCCCATCACGAAGCAACGCCTCTTATATTTGCGGCACCCAAACCGGTCATTTGTACTCATGCCTGAAGTCTACAATGTGGCCGGGCTCGTCAGCCAGCTTCGCAGGCAGGTAGAAGAAGTCGGCGACAGCCTCTGGGTAAGAGGCGAAGTATCGCATTTCAAGTCATACGGCCACTGGTATTTCAGCATCAAGGACGAAGAGGCCCGCCTGGACTGCGTCATGTGGAAATCGCTCACCGGCCGCGTAGGCTTCACTCCGGAGACCGGAATGCTGGTGCTGCTTCAGGGCATGCCTACCGTGTACGTGAAGGAAGGACGTCTGCAACTGGTGGTGCAGCAAGCGATGCCGGCAGGCGAAGGTGCGCTCCACAAGGCATTCGAAGCCTTGAAAAGACGGCTGGAACGAGAGGGGCTTTTTGCCCCCGCGCGCAAGCGAGCCCTTCCGGGGTTTCCGGCCGTTGTCGGGGTCGTGACCAGCGGCCAGAGCGCTGCCTACAGGGACATCGTAAAGGTTCTAGGTCAGCGCTATCCCGCAGCCCGGATCGTTCTTCGCTCCGTACGCGTGCAGGGACCGGTTGCCGCGGCCGAGATTGCTGGTGCCATCAACGAATTCAGCAGCCTGGCAGCTGCGCACCCGGATCGCCCGGACGTGCTCATCGTCGGCCGCGGAGGCGGCGCCGCGGAAGACTTGTGGGCATTCAACGAAGAAGTGGTGGCGCGTGCGCTCTTTGCCTGCACGGTACCGACCATAACCGGGATCGGCCATGAAACGGATGTGACTATCGCCGACTATGTGGCAGATTGCAGAGCTTCCACGCCTAGCAACGCCGCGGAGCTTGCTGTCCCAGCAGCAGATCAGATCGCGCGACGCATCAGCGAGACAGCTCTGGCAATGCACGCCGGCATGCGCTCGCGCATTCGCGAGCGGCGGCTGCAGGTGCGGGCCGCCGTCGAGTCCAACCGCTTTGCCCGTCCTGTCCGGCACCTGAACGACGCGAGGCAGGATCTGGACAGGCTGGTGGAACGACTGGCAGCCGGGATCCGGCACCGCCTCCATAGCAGTCGGAGCAACGTGTCAATCCTGGAGGGCCGACTCGGAACACTGGATCCGCGTCGCGCAACCAATCGTGGCTATGTACGCGTCGAACGGGAGGGCCGGCGCATCCGTAGAGCAGTTGAGTTGTATACCGGCGACGAAGTAGGGTTGAGGTTCGTGGACGGAGAGGTTTCGGCAAGAGTACTTGAGGCACTGCGAAGTGCCACGGCAACTTCCTGATTCGCGGTCGGCGCGCCGCCTGCACATGAGCAATCCTACCAAGCAGCACTGGCTTGAGCTGCGTCCGCAAGCGCGGCTCGACCTGATCGATGTAGCGAAACGCCTGAGGGCAGAAACCAACGGCACGCTGGACCCCTACGCCAAGCTGCTGTTTTGCTCCATGCACACGACGGCCGGATACCTTGACCAGGCTCTCGTGGAGCGCATGCAGCACAGGCGCCAGTCCGTCAAGGACCTGGTACGTGCCGCGCAGCGCCTGTTTCCCGAAGGAGCCGCCTACTGGCACGACCGGATGAGCCTTCGCACGGAGCTGTCTGCAGACCAGAAGGACCGGGAGCCCCTCAATGCAGACTCGCATCTGGCCTATATCGGGCTGGGTCTCGACAACTGCGCCTCCTACGACAATCGCAGCGACATCCCTGTCTATTTTATCGATCTTGACGGGGTTGTCCACGGCACACAGCGCAGTCGCCGGACCCTTGTCGTGGGCTACAACAGCGCCGAGACCGTAGCGGAATTCACCGTGGAGGTACCCGTGTCACCCGGACCCATCGACACCGTGAACCTTGACGATGCCGAGCTCGGGCTTGCCGCCAGGATAGAAGACCTGATCAGGGAGCACGGCGTAACCAGCGGCGTAGTCCGCATTGCGCTGGATGCGGCCGAAACGGACGCGGGGCTTACTGTAAATGAGTACGAGCCGCTGCTAGTGCGGAACGACCTGCCTAGCGTGCTGCGCAATCCGCTGCAGTACATGCGGGAACAGGCCGTAAGCATCATCCGTGATCCGCTCAGCCTGCCGACCAAGGCCCGGCACTATCTGCGGCACGATCTGGTGCAGATTATCCACGAAATCCGCAGCACCATCGGCCGCAACGCTTCGCTGCTGGAGAGCCTCATACACAGGCTGGGCATAAACGTGGCGTTGCTGGATAGTGTCATTGACCGCGTGGCAACAGTACCCGCGCCGCGCTGGTTGCGCGTAGGCCGGGCCGTGTCCCTACTGGTGGCCGAAAACGGCGGTGCAGGACGCATGATTCGCGGACGCTACCAGAGTCCTATCCTGCTCCAGTGGCACCGTGCCCAGGGCGGCCGCCGCAAACTCGCCGTCACGATCCGCCGGTTCGCGGGCTAGATCAGCGACCGGGATTGGCCACCGTCCGCATTCAGGCAGGCCCCGGTAACCAGGCTTGCCCGGTCGGATACCAGGAAGGCGGCTACATCAGCGATCTCCTCCGCGGTGCCGAAGCGGCCAATGGGCAGATTCCGAGCCACAAACGCCCGCATCCCCTCGGGATCGCTTCGTACGCGCTTGTCCCACGACCCTCCCGGGTATCGGATGGAGCCGGGCGCGAGGCTGTTTACCCGGATGCCATGCGGGGCCAGCTCCAGCGCCATGATCTTCGCCGCACTGATAACGGCGCTCTTCGTCGCATTGTAGATGGAAAGCCCGGATCCACCCGCCTCCCGCCCAAAAATCGATGCCACGAAGAGAATCGAGCCCGAGCCCGTGCGCTTCATGGCCGCGATGGCATGGCGGCTGCACCGGACGTGCACCCGCAGGTTGATATCGAGAACTGCTTCCCAGTCTTCGTCCGTCGTTTCCTCGAAGGCCTTGCGGCGGTTACCGCCCACGTTGTTGATGAGCACGTCCAAGCGCCCCAGTCGGCTCTCGGCCTCGGCTATGAGATGCTCCGGGGCGTCGTCCTGCGTCAGATCAAGAGCGATGTCATGAGCCGCAATCCCCAGCCGGCGCATTTCCGAGGCAGCCTGCCCGAGCTCCTCCCGGCTGCGGGCACACACTACCAGATTGCAACCTTCCCGCGCAAGGCGCAAAGCCATGGCCCTGCCGAGCCCGCGGCTTGCGCCCGTTACAACCGCCGTCTTTCCCCTAAGACCAAGATCCATTTGCAGTCGCACTTCACGACCCGGCCAAGATACCGAAGCTGCGGATAGCAATTGCTCGGCGAATTTCGGAAATTCCGTGTTGTTTCACGCCAGTGCCCGTCCATGCCTGAGCCCGTGCCGCCGCTCGAAGAGGCATTGCAGCGCCTGGAGGCCATCGCCCGGCGACTGGATGAAGACGCGGGTACGCTGGAAGAGGCCCTTAAGGACTACGAGGAGGGAATCCAACTGGCGCGCCAGTGCCTGGAACGCTTAGATGCCGCCGAATTACGCGTAGCCGAGCTTCGCCAGTCCTTGCAAGGCGAGGACGACTAGTAAACCGCCCGAGCCAGCCATGAAACTCTTCCCCCATCTTGCCGATTCGGCTCGCGTGTGGGTCTTCGCCCTCGATCAAACGCCGGACGATCCAGGCATCCTGCTTAAGCCGGTCCGCACATTCTTGGGTACCTGGACATCCCACGGCATCCGCGTAGCGGCGGATGCGACGCTTCTCCGGAAACGCTTCCTCATCGTTGCCGGCAGCCGGACGGACGGCAACGCCATTTCCGGGTGCGGCATTGACGCCCTCATGCAGGCCGTCACTGATGCTGCAGCTTCCGCAGGTGTGCGGCTCCATTCGCCGCTCGCGGTCCATTACCGGGACGCTTCGGGGGGCGTCGTCAGCACCTCCCGCAAGGAATTGCGCTCGCTGGTCCGATCCGGCGCAATTGGAGACTGCACCTTGGTATTCGATGTGAGCATCACGACGCTCGGAGCCGTTCGAGCCGGCCAATTCGAGCGGGCTTTCCGGGACAGCTGGCATGCCAGAATACCTGGGCTGGCTGTCCAGGCGGCGTAGCCTGCGACGCTCCATGCCCTTGGTGAGTCTAAAGCGGCTGCTTCGGAGGGATGCCGATGACGAACCGGAGCACCATGGGATCCTCCTGGCTACCATCCTCCTTACACTGTGGCTGGGCATAGGTACCGCGGGCTTCGTGATTCTTGAGCGCTGGCCCGTCATTGACGGGCTCTGGATGTCCTTCCTCACGCTCACGACCATAGGATTCAATGAAGTGCAGCCGCTGTCCACGGCCGGCCGCCTCTTCTCCATCGCCTTTGCATTCATCGGAATCGGAACCGTAGCTTACGTAGCAGCGCGCTGGGCCAGCCTTTTGCTGGCGGGCAACCTGATCCGAGAGCGTCAGCGTGCACGAATAATCAAAGGCATGCGCGACCACTACATCGTATGCGGCTACGGGCGCATCGGGCGGCCGTTGGTGGCGGACTTACGTGAGGCGCGGCGCGACGTTGTAGTAGTGGAAAAAAGTGCCGAACTGGTTCGCGAACTTCGGGAGGACGACGTGCCGGTCGTGCACGGAGACGCCACGGATGAAGACGTGCTCCTGAAAGCGGGCATCAGCCGGGCAAGCGGACTGATAACCGGGCTGCCTTCGGACAGCGTGAACGTCTTCGTTACGCTTGTTGCCCGCGAATTGAATCCCAACCTCTTTATACTTGCGCGAACCAACGACGAGCGAAACAGGAAGAAGCTTATGCAGGCGGGAGCCGCTCACGTCGTGGCGCCGTCCAATGTGGGCGCATTGCGCATGGCACAGGTCATTTTGCGCCCCTATGTGGACCGGTTCCTTTCACAGGTCATGAAGACCGACGATCTGGGCATGATTATGGAGGAAGCTCTGGTGGAACCGGGATCCTTTCTGGCCGGCAAAACACTCCACGAAGCGAGCTTCCGGCAGCATTTTGATGCCATCGTCGTAAACGTGATCAAGGGCAACAGCATGGCGATGCAATTCAACCCCGGTCCACGCGACCGAATTGACGGGGGTGACATCCTCATCGTACTAGGCAGACACGACATGATCGAGCGCCTTAGGCAGGAAGGGTGCTCCGCCAAGGTGCCTGCGCCCTCTACCCTGAAGCAACCATGAACGACCGCCTTGCCACCTCGCGACGGACGGCCCGCTTGGCAGGGCTGTTCTGCTGCCTCTTCGTCGTGGCCGTCGCCGCGGGGCAGGCTGCGTATATCGACCAGGATGCGGTAGCGGCGCTGCTCAATCGCCGGGCCGCATCATTGGAGGATATCCCTGCAATCGGCTACGAATATCACGTGCTGCGCGACGAGCGGGGCAACAACGTACTTGCGCGCAACAGCTTCTACAAGGAGATCGGAGACGGAGATGCGCACAGGGGCAAGGATCGCTCGGAACTGGTGCAGATGATCAACCGGCGCCTCATGCGAACGGTCTTTATTGGAGACACGCTGGTCGCTCCGACGCGGTTCGACCTGGATTTCCGTGCCTATTCTCCCTTTCCCCACTACTACTCCGGTGCGAACGAGTTCGGCAAGCTCCTCATCCTGGACAAGTCGTTCCAGGCCTTTGCGGCCTACGAGCACGGAGAACTCGTGCGCTGGGGCATCATCAATACGGGCGATCCGGAAGGCGTACCCACGCCGAACGGACGATTCAACGTCACCTGGAAGGAGCCCTACCGCGTCTCGGACCATGACTCGACATGGGTCATGCACTGGGTCGTCAATTTCTATCTTGAGCGCGGTATGCATTTGCACCAGTACGAGATGCCAACCGGAGGGCCGATGAGCAATGGATGCGTCCGGCTCGTGGATGCGGACGCGCAGTGGGTTTACAATTGGGTGGACAACTGGGAAACCACCACCGGCACTACGGACAAGAGCTCCGCCGAGGGCCTTCTGATCAGGCCCGGCACTCCCGTGCTGATACTGGGAACGGAGCCCTCTGCCAAGCCAGAACCGTTCGTGCACACGAACAGGGGCCCGGTCCTGAAGCAGGTGCAACTGCCGGGTCACCCGTATGACGTACCACCCGGCTCGCCGCAACAGATCTGGCTCGACCGGCTGCGCCAGGGAGAGCGGGCGGAACCGGATGCGGAGGCAAGCGGGTAAAACGCCATTGGCCGGGCATGCGCGGCGCTGTTCGCTTGCCTTCACTTGCCTTGCTGTCGCCCGGCGCGCTCTGTAACCTGACTCGCGCAAAACTACATGCGACACGGCGTGCTAAGGGGAATCGTCCTGGCGCTCGTGGCCGTCCTTCCGGCGGTCACAGCTCTCGGCCAGGGCGGGTTCATCGATCAGGAATCGGTTGCGGAATTGCTGAACCGACGCGCCAGAACGCTGGACGAGATTCCCGATGTCTTTTACGAATACCACGTCCTGGCGGACGGGCGGGGAAACAGCGTCCTGGCCAAGAACAGCTATTACAAGAAGATCGGCGACGGCAACACTGCCCTGGGCAGGGAGCGCGGGGAGCTGGTGCAGATGATCAATCGGCACCTCATGCACGACTACCAGATCGGGGACACCATCATTACTCCCACCCGGTTCGATCTGGACTTCAGGGCCTACTCCCCGTTCCCCCGCTACTACACCGGAGGCCGCGACTTCGACAAGCTGTTCATCATGGACAAGACCATCCAGGCATTTGCGGCCTACGAGTACGGCCAGCTCATGCGCTGGGGCATTATCAACACGGGCAATCCGGACGAATCTCCCACGCCAAACGGGCGATTCAATTTCAACTGGAAAGAGCCCTACCGCATTTCAACGCTCAGTCCTCCGGGAGAGGACTGGGAAATGTACTGGGTGGTGAATTTTCATCAGGCACGGGGCATGCACGTACATCAATACGAGATGCCCACGGGCGGCCCGATGAGTCACGGCTGCGTTCGGCTTGTAGACGCCGATGCGGAATGGGTCTACAACTGGGTCGACACGTGGACGACCTCCAGCGGCAGGGACGATATCAGCTCCATTGCCAGTCGCTTTATTGCGCCGGGCACGACCGTCCTGGTAATCGGGAAGGAACCGCAGAACCGGCCGGCGCCGTTCTCGCTGGGAGCGCGCTACCCGGTTTTGAAGCCGGTTCAACTGCCTGCCCATCCGTACAATATTGCACCCGGCACTGCACAGCAGCGGCGCCTTGACGCAGCCAGGCTCGCAAAGTCCTGACCGATCCGATCCTACCGTATGGGCCGCATGAGGCGCCCGAAGCGGATCTGGCCAATCAAAGGCGGACTTCCGTCCGCGTCCCAGGAGAAATAGGTTAGGACCGCCTTGCCAACAACATGGGTCATCGGGACAAATCCCCAGAACCGGCTGTCCTGCGAATTGTCCCTGTTGTCGCCCATCACAAAGAAATAGTCCTGGGTGAAAGTGTAACTGCTGACGCTCTGCCCGTCAATGCGAAAACCGTTCGCGCCCGTGGCCGTGGCGCGGCCTTCATACTGGCGGATGGCAGGCTCGAGGTAGCGCCAGTTTTCGGGTGTTAGCACGATTTCCTCGCCCCGCGAGGGGACCCGGATCGGCCCGAAGTTGTCAGGGGTGTATCCCTGATTCGGCGGGTACATGAGCGGACTGTAGCCTCCGTCGGATCTGCTGATCGCCGGCGTGACGCGATCCACATAAGGCCACGCCCTGAGTGAATCCGCAGCCGACTCCGTTGCCAGAATCTGTACAATGACGGGATTGGAGGTAGGCATCACCTGTTCGACGCGAAGCTCGCGCAAGCGCTCGCGCGGAAGGCGCACGCGGGGATCGTTCTTGTACACGTACCAGAGCTGCTGCATGTCTTGCCTGAGCGCCTGGACTTCGCCGTTTATGGAGACCACCTTGTCCCGGATAACCAGCGAGTCGCCGGGCAGAGCGACCACGCGCTTGATGTAGTGCATCTTGCGATCAACGGGCTTGTCCTCGTCCGCAGGCCAGTTGAATACCATGGCGTCTCCATGTTTAACGCGAGAGAAACCCGGAAAACGCGTCCATGGAAGGTGCACCCCTCTTAGATAAATCGGCGTGAAGGGGATGCCCAGACTCATGGGTGTACGCGTCCCGTAGTGCAGCTTGGACACGAAAAGGTAGTCGCCCACCAGCAGGCTCTGCTCCATGGACGGTGTGGGAATCCTGAAAAGATCGAAGAACAGCGAGCGGACGATAACCATCACGACGATGGCGAAGACCATCGCGTCGATCCATTCCCTGAGTGCTCCCTTGGCCTTGCGCGGAGTCTTTTCCGTGCCTGCGCGCAACCGGGCACGTTCGGCACGGCGCTTTCGGCGCATCCTCTTGTCCGGGATTTCGGTCAACTGCTAAGCAGGCGGGCTAATTTCTGGATGATAGCTTCGGAGGCCCGTCTTCAAGCCTGGGCCGCTGGATCCGTTCTGTGAAGAACGTCTCGCCGTCGTAACCGGTCCGGTACCACCATTCGGATACCGGGCTGTAATAGTAGTCGATATACGGAGCAGGCTCTTCGTGGAGTAGCAAATCACCCAGAAATGACTGCCTGAGATTGAACAGGTAATCCCGGTAGCGCTGGTCGCCGGCGAAAATGATGCCCCGATCCAGCGGACCTGTCGCATCCATGACCATAACGCGGATGGAATCATTCAGCTGAAACCAGTACTCGAACTGCATGGCCTGCTCTGCGGGAGCACCTGTGCCGGTTGCCAGCGTGCGCGTGGGGGGTCCGAATCGGCCCTCGAGATACGCCCGCAAGACCGGGGTCGCCGTAGTGTCCAAGGCAGTAAACTGATTGGCTCCAAGAAATGCCCACTCCGTGGACGCATATTCGCGGCGGTGATGCTCGCTGGAATCCGCAGCTATCATCCGCCAGCGGGATACCCGCCCTGCCCAGTCCGGCTCGCCGCGTGCGTAGTCATAGGCCTGCCGCAGAATCCAGGCTCCCAGCGTGTCCGACGGAACGGCCACATGGTCCATTTCCCGCGGCGGGACCAGCCGCCCGTGTGCGCCGACAGCGCGGGCAAATTCCTTCCTGAACCGCAACTCGGCGTAGACTTCTGCCAGCTCCAGCGGATCGATACGTGGCAACAACGGCTGCGCGATCACCGGCAATCCGCAACACAGCACCAGGGCGGCCCCAACCCATCGACCAAGACTCGTTGACCACTCCAGCGACATCAATTCGGTGTACGGAGCGGCTCTAGTCTCCCATTGACAGTACGGCAAGGAATGCCTCTTGCGGCACTTCCACGCTGCCTACATGCTTCATACGCTTCTTGCCTTCCTTTTGTTTTTCCAGGAGCTTGCGCTTTCGCGTGATGTCACCCCCGTAGCACTTCGCGGTGACATCCTTGCGGGTGGCCTTGACAGTGGTCCGGGCTATGACACGACTGCCGATGGCCGCCTGAATGGCGACTTCGAACATCTGCCTCGGAATGAGTTCCTTCAGCTTCGAGGTGACCTTGCGGCCCATCTCGTACGCCTTGTCCCGGTGCACAATGACCGACAGCGCATCAACGGGATCGCCGTTTATGAGGATGTCAAGCTTGACAAGATCGCTGCGCCTGTATTCCGAAAAATCGTAGTCGAACGAGGCATAGCCCCGGCTGATGCTCTTCAGCTTGTCGTAGAAATCGAATACGATGTCTGCCAGCGGCAGCTGATATTCCAGGCACACGCGGCGCGTATCCAGGTAGGTCTGGTTGAGGTAGCTGCCACGACGGTCCTGGCAAAGCCTCATGAGACCACCAATGAAGTCGGTCGGCGTGATGATTTCCGCCCTTACGAAGGGCTCCCGGATGTGGTCCTTGGAACTGTCCGTCGGCACCCTGTTTGGATTTTCCACGATGCGGACCTCGCCCGAAGTCATGACAACCTTGTACTTGACATTCGGAAGCGTGGTAATGATGTCCAGGTCGAATTCGCGATCCAGGCGCTCCTGCACGATTTCCATGTGCAACAGCCCCAGGAACCCGACGCGAAACCCGAACCCCAGCGCCTCGGATGTCTCGGGCTCGAATGTGATGGCGGAGTCGTTCAGCTGCAGGCGCTCAAGAGACGCGCGCAGGTCCTCAAAGTCCTCGGAGCTTGCCGGGTATACCCCGGAAAACACCATGGGCTTGACTTCGCGAAAGCCCGCAATGGGCTCCTTCGCGGGGCTGCGGACGTGCGTAATGGTATCACCCACGCGCGTGTCCCGGACGTCCTTGATGGAACCTATGACGTAGCCTACCTCTCCCGCACGCAGCTCCTGGACCGGCTCCATGCCGAGGCGCAGCAGTCCGATCTCCTCCGCCGCATACCGCACGCCCGCCGCCATGAAAAGTATTTCATCCCGCTTCTTGAGCACGCCCTGGAACACGCGCACGTATGCGATGGCGCCCCGGTACTGGTTGAATATCGAGTCGAAGATAAGCGCCTGCAGGGGGGCCTCGGGATCGCCAGACGGCGGTGGCACGCGCTCAATGACGGCCTCCAGAACTTCCGGGATGC
>CAZXEU010000016.1:0-35404 GCA_964639665.1 uncultured Rhodothermaceae bacterium
GTAGAAGCAGGACCTGCGCATCCTTTACCATCTCGCTTGTGGACTGACCGAACAGACCGGCCGGTCCACTCACAAGACGACGTCAAGTCCCGTTAATTTTAATTGTCGTCGCCGTTAATTCTAAATGTCGTCAATCACACGTCAAACCGCTGAGCCTCGAAATAGCGCCGCGCGCGATCTTCATTGCGGGCCTCTACAAGAATCATGACCCGGATCCCGGACTCGCGATCCGTATCAACCTGCACGTCTGCGTCACCCACATCGAGCTTCAGCGCGGCTCTGTCCCCGGTTGAAAAAGTCTCATCCAAAAAGGTGAATTGCTGCTGGGCGAGTGCAGCCGGAGCAAGAAAAGAGGCTGCGATGAGCAGCACGATCAGGGAACGACCAGTCATGATACACTTGAAGTTTTGCGACACAGCGAACACGCTGCACTACGAGGCACGGGCGCGCCGGGTTGCAGTGCGGCAAACGTTTGATCCGGGCTACCGCACACATTGCGTCCAAGAAGCCGCCCCGTGTGTGCACGGTCGCTCCTTTCCAAGAGCTTACAAAGCTGCATCCACGCCCTGGTCGGAACCAGCAAGTCGCCCGCAGCGAGTGCGGCCAATAGGGCTGATTGCAGGCGTCCTCGCACTCAACCAGCCTTCCGTGCCCATTTGCCCACAAGGGCGAGCGGCACCAGATCAGCAGCTGCGCCGGCCCAGGCGCAGTGGGCGGCCGGGCGCCCGCCGCCAAACAGGATTGCCCGGCCCAGCGGGAGCACGGTGCGACGAATCACGGGACACTCTTCCCGGCGATCGCCGAAGACGAAGATTCCTCCCAGTCGCCCTCTGCCACCTGGCCCAGGCTCTTGAGGCCGGCCAGACGCTCTGCGCCTTCGAGCACCTGAAGATCCTCGTCGTAGTGAAAAAACCACGGAATTCCGGCCATTTCGTAGTCCCATTTATTGGGTGGCCTTGTTGGCGGAAGGTCACCGGTGATGGCCATCCACTGCGCCGAGTTGGCTAGCGTCACGAAGCAACGGCTGCCGCACTCCTGATCCCAGGCCTCCAGCCCGTATTCGTCTTCGTATATAGCCTGGATCATGCGCCCGCCGGGAGCCAGGCCCATTTCGGAGACCGCTGAATCCAAGTCTGGCGCCGGCATGCTATAGCAGGCCCCTAGCTCCGGGGCGGGCCTCGACAATGCTTCAAAAGCCTCGCGCTTCATCGGGTACACGGCAATCTGCAGACCGCCGTGGACGCCCTCTCCGGTAAGCTGCTCTTCGGCCGTGGTCCCGCTTCCGAGCGGCATCGCCACGAACTGCCGAATCATGCCCTTGTCCACACAGTAGCCGTCCAGCCACGGCTGTTCGGGGACGACCACGTAATTTTGCGGATCCTCGGTCAGGCCCTCCGTCCACGGCTCCCCGCTGATGGCGCAGACCTTCCCCGCGGCCACCTTTATGGCGCACGGGTACGAAGTATCGAAGCTGCCGTCGAAGTTGATCCACAGCGCTTCGCCCTGGTACATTGGCATGACTACGCCGCCCCGGCGCGCGCTCCGCTTCGGCATGCGGCTGGCGAAGTCATCCAGATGGCGAAGCGGGAATCGTCCCAGGCCGGCCGGCAAGGGGTAGATCCGGCCGTCATCCGGGATCCGCAGCGTTCGCTGGAATTCGATCCGGCACTCCGCACGGCGGTGGACCTCGGGAAATCTGACTATCAATTCGTCCTTTGAGAGTTCAATCATGGCTTCAAGGCTTGGTGATTGTGAATTGGCTCTACCAGTCTCCGTCGCGCACCACGCGTACCACCTGGAATATGGCTTCATCCGGCGCATCGCGCAGTTGCCGGATCAACTCGGCGAACAGTCTGGGTCTCTTGCGAATGATCTCCTGCAGATCGGTCGACACCTTTCCGGCCATGGCAAGGAAAACATCCGGATCCTCGCCCAGGTCTGCGGCCAGCCGCACCGTGGTTGCTTCCGAAGGCGGAGCAGCGGCCCCGCGCTCTACCTTGCTCAAGTAGGCCGGCTCCACGCCGACGCGGCGGGCGACCTGACGCAGCGAGAAGCGGCGGTCCTTCGCCCGAAGGCGCTCGCGCACCTCACGTGTTCTGGCCCCGAAATGATTCATGGGAGCAATCTCGAATGTTTAGTGTGTCGTACATAGTACACAACATTTCGGACTAGGTTCCCGGATCACGTGTGCAACCCTGCGCGGCTCCTGAATCTGGCATCTATCGGCGCCCGGCGCCCGGCTTGAACAGCCAGAGGCGCCCGAGGCCCGCGCAGGACGCCGGTGCCCTTTCGCGCTGGCCTTAGGCCCCTTCTCCGTGGCTGCGCCTCCGGGCTGCCCTGGCCCAGCCGGATTGCGCTCAAGCCGCAACCGTTGCACCAGTCCTGCACTGCGCGAACGGAACCGCCAAAACATGCCAATGTTTACCGAGGCTGCGCCAGCGCCAGCGCCCGGCGGCGCGCCATGTCAGGTATTGATGGTCTGTGGAATAATGCACGTACGCGCGATTGTTTGGGTAGTAGTCATGGCATCAACGATGGTTGGTGCCTGCAAACACCTGGCCGGGACCAGCGAAACAGAGCCGGGACCCGACGTCGTAGCTGTCTTCGACGGCCAGCACCTCACGCTCGCAGAATTTGAGGAGCAATTCCTGAAGACCAGCGCGGGGCTGGAAAGCGCCACCGGCGACTCCATGGCGGCCTACAGGGATTTTCTCGACCGCTACGTAAACCTTCGCATCAAGCTCCTTGCGGCACGCGAGGCGGGCTACTACGAGCTGGAGGACCTGCTCCAGGAGCTGGACAGCTACCGCGTGTCTTTTGGGCGTCCATACCTCGTGGACAAGGAGGTAATGGAGCCGATCCTGCGGGACATGTACGAGAAGAGAAAGGAAGTCGTGGAAGTGAGCCACATCCTTGCGCGGCTGGATCCGAATCCCCTGCCTGCCGATACGCTCGCGGCGTACGAGAGGCTCTCCACCGTCCGGGACTCCGTGCTGGCTGGAGCGGATTTCGGGGACCTGGCAGCGCGCCATTCCGAGGATCCTTCCGCGCGCATGCCCAGTGTCGTACAGGGGTACCGGGGCTACCTTGGACGATTCAGCGCGGGCCGCATGATCAAGCCGTTCGAGGACATGGCATACGAGACGCCTGTCGGCGAAGTCTCTCCCATCGTTCGAACCCAGTACGGATACCACTTGTTGAAGGTGCACAGCAAGGTGCCCTCACGGCCCGACGTACGCATTTCGCATATCATGACACGCGTGCAGGGCCTAACAGGAGCCGACACCCTGGCTGCGCTCGAGAAGATTCGAGCGGCCGGTGAGCGCATTAGCGCCGGCGAGTCATTTGAAGCCGTCGCCCTGGACGTATCCGAGGATCCCAACAGTAACACTCGGGGCGGCGACGTGGGAATATTCAGATTCGACGCATTTGATCTAGACAGCGTCTTCTACCACACCGCATTCGGCCTTGAAAGCGTCGGTGACGTTTCCGGCGTCGTAGAGTCCCAATTCGGTTTTCACGTGCTGAAACTCACTGAACGTATGGAGCCGGGCACGTTCGAGGAAGATTACGAGGACCTTGAAAACATGGCCGCGCACCTGCCGCGTGTTCGCGAGGCAGAAGGCCAGCTGGCCGGGAAGGCGCGCGCGGAGTTCGCTGCGACGGTGGACACAACAGCGCTCTTGGAACTGGTGGCCGGACAGCGGCCTGATTCCGTGAGAGCCATATTGACTGACTTGGCCGGTGACGACTTAGCGGCCTCGCGCCTGGTGGGAGGTCTTGGCGATTCCCTGATCACGGTAGGCCGGCTGGCGTCGTTCGTGAACGATCCTTCGAAGCGCCTCCGAAACGAAAACAGCGCCGCCCTTCAGGTACTCAGTTACGTGGACGCTCTTCTGGATGAGCTCGCCGTCTCCTACGCCGCCAGAAATCTCGAAATGACAGATCCCGAGTTTGCGGACATTATCCAGGAGTTTCGTGACGGCCTGGTACTTTTCCGATTCATGGAGGACTCCGTGTGGACGGCGGCCGACCAGGACTCGGCCGGCTTGCTTGCCCACTACGAGGCGAACAGGGACTCCTACTGGTTCGGCGACCGCAAACGCATTGTCCAGATATTCAGCCGCAACGACTCGCTGCTTTCCGACGCTGTAGCCCGCATCGACAGCGGACTCACCTGGACGGAGCTGGCCGCTTTTCTGGCCGAAGACAGCCTGCATCAGGTTACGCTGGACTCCATCCTGGTCGAGGGCACAACGAGCAGCATCTATGACCGCGCCCTGGATCTGGAGCCGGGCAGTCGTACCGAGTTCCTCCCGTACCGGGGAGGGCGCGTGGCACTCTATCTGGACGGAACAGAACCGGCACGGGCGAGGACGTTTGAGGAAGCGAGGGCCAGGGTGGTAAACGAGCACCAGCAGACGCTGGAAGCCGAAGTGGTTGCGCGGCTAAGGAATCGGTATCGCGTAACGACTTTTCCCGAGCGCCTGGTCGAAGCCTTTCGGACCGCGCCTGCACAATGATGCCGCTAAGCCCCGGCTCGGGCCGGTATCTGGTCCCCGCTCTCGCATTACTGGCTGCCGTCGTCGCGGGCTGCCAGTCTGACGGCGAGCCGGAGCCCCCCGTGGCTCGCGTAGGCAGCGTCGTGCTTCAGGAAGAGGACCTGCAGGCATCGCTTGCCACCATTCCCAATACCGTCGATTCCGTCGATGCCCGGCAGCAACTGGTGGACCGGTGGATCGACAGCGAGCTGTTGTACCAGGAAGCGCTGCGCCGCAATCTGTCGGCCGAGAGCTCGGTCCAGCGCAGAATGGATGAGAGCGCCCGCGCGGTGCTGATTGACGCCATGGTATCGCAGCTGATGGAGGAAGCCGAGGTGGACATTCGCCCGGACGAAATCCTTGCCTACTACGAACGGCACAAGGAGCAGCTGCGGCTCAGGGAGCCCTTCGTACAAGTCCAATACCTGTCTGCAGACAATCCGGATTCCTTGTGGTCGGCACACGACTTGCTGCGAAGGGCCGAGAACGCAGATTCCCTGTTTCTTGTGCTCGTCGCCAGGTTCGGCGAAGATGCTTCCATGTCCCTCTCGCTGGCCAGCAACTTCGTGCCTGAAAGCCAGCTGTTTGTAGGGCAGCCTGCCGTGGCAGACGCCGTAAGGGGCCTCCAGCCCGGGGAGATTGCTCCCGTGCTGGAAGTCGACGAAGCATTCCATCTCGTCCGGCTCGTCGACCGCGCTGGCACGGGAAGCGTCCCGGAAATGGCCTGGGTTGAGGACGTGATCCGGCAGCAGCTGGCGGTGGAGGCGCGCAGAAAGCTGTACGAGCGCCAGATCCAGCGCCTGCGCATGGAAGCCTTGTCCCGCGACAGACTTCAGGTCAATTGACGCACAACAAAGTGCCGATGCCGTTCGTTGGGCAATGCGGCGGCCCTTCATCTTCCATCCGACCCATGTATCTCGCTCGCCGGGCAGCAGTAGTACTGGCGCTTTGCGTCCTGGCCGGCTCCATCGGAGCTCATGCCCAGGAGTACGTGCTGGACGAGATCGTGGCCGTTGTGGCTGATGACATCGTCCTTAAGTCCGAGGTGGACGGCCTGGTATCCGGCGTGATGCAGCAGCAGGGAATGGCCTATTCTACCGAAGTATGGACCCAGGCGCTGGACCAGATCATAGATCAAAAGGTGATGGCCGAGATTGCCAGCCGGGATACCAACATTGTCATCACCGAGGAGCAGGTGGACCAGGCACTCGATGAACGTGTCAGCGTAATGACCCAGCAGGTGGGAAGCGTGCTCCGGCTTGAGGACATTTACGGCAAGCCGATAGAGCAGATTCGGACCGACCTGAGAGAGGACTTTCGCGAAAGGCTCCTGGCGGACCAGCTGCAGGGCACGCGCATCAACGCCATCAGGATCACGCCTACCGAAGTGGAAGAATGGTTTTCGCAGTTCCCCACGGATTCGCTGCCCACACTGCCCGATATCATACGCGCCTCCCACATCGTACGGTATCCGGCCGTAACGCCGGAGGCCGAAGAGGAAGCCCTCGAAATCATTACCGCCATTCAGGACTCCATCCTGACCGGCACCAGCACGCTCGAAAGCATGGCGCGGCGCTATTCAGATGACCCGGGTAGTGCCTCTCTTGGCGGGTACTACGAGGACATGGCGCTGGGAGACCTGGTCCCGGAATTTGCGGCCGTTGTCGCCCGCATTCCAGAGGGCGAGTTGTCTTCGCCATTCAAGTCGCCGTTCGGCTATCACGTGCTGCGCGTCGAAGACCGGCGAGGCGACATGGTGGACTTCAGCCATGTGCTGATCAATATCGACCAGAGCAGGTCAGATCCCACAGTAGCCATAGATTATCTGACAGCCGTGCGCGATTCCATCCTGACATATGAACTGCCCTTCGAGCTGCTTGCCAGGCGCAACAGCGAGGAACGCTCGAGCGCGGAAATCGGCGGACGCCTGATCGACCCTACCACAGGAGAAAGAGACCTGTTCGTCGAAGCCCTGGGCGAAGACTGGATTGCCACGACGGATACGCTGGAGATCGCGGAAATCAGCATGCCCGCAGAGGTGACCCTGCTGGACGGAAGCCTGGCCTACCATATCGTCGTAGTACAGCGACGCGTACCCGAGCACCGCATTGACATCGAAACGGATTACCCGCGCATTGAGCAGCTGGCTCTGGAAGAAAAGCGCGTGCGCGAGCTGCGCCGCTGGCTGGATGGCCTGCGCGAGAAAGTGTTCGTCGACATCCGCGGCACCGGCGCCGAGCGGATGAGCCAGGTGCAGACCGACCAGTAACGCAGACAGCGAGCATAGCACTATGCTGACCGCCACAAGTCCGGCAACACTGGACGTTCTCCGCGAAACCTACGGGCGCCTTCGCGCGGAAATCGCCAAGGTCATAGTAGGCCAGGAGGACATCATTGAGCATGTCTTCGTAGGTCTATTGGCCCGCGGGCACGTGCTGCTTATCGGCGTGCCAGGGCTTGCCAAGACCCTGCTCATCCGCACGCTGGCAGATGCACTGGATCTATCCTACAGCCGCATTCAGTTCACGCCGGATTTGATGCCAAGCGACATCACGGGCACGGAAATCCTCGAAGAAGACATCACGACGGGCAAGCGGGCATTCCGGTTTGTCAGGGGACCCATCTTCGCGAACGTCGTCCTGGCGGACGAAGTAAACCGCACCCCTCCTAAGACGCAGGCCGCGCTCCTGGAAGCCATGCAGGAGCACCGCGTGACGGCCGCTGGGCAGGCCCTGACGCTGGAGGAGCCCTTCTTTGTACTGGCCACGCAGAACCCGATCGAACAGGAGGGCACGTATTCCCTGCCGGAGGCCCAGCTCGACCGCTTCATGCTGAACCTGTGGCTGGATTATCCGACCTTCGGTCAGGAGGTGGATGTCGTGCGGACCACTACCAGCGGTCGGACTGTGCGCGTGGAGCCGGTTCTTGACCGCCTGGAGCTGCTCACATTGCAGGAATTCGTGAGGCAGATTCCCGTGGCCGACAACGTGATCAAGTACGCCGTAACGCTCGTTTCAAAGACGCGGCCCGGCAGGCAGCAGGCGCCGGACTTTGTGGACAACTACATCAACTACGGCGCGGGACCCCGGGCGTCGCAGTATCTGATCCTGGGGGCAAAGGCCCTGGCGGTCCTTGGCGGTCGGCTTACGCCGCTGGTGGAGGACGTGCGCGCCATGGCGGTGCCCGTGCTCCGACACCGGATCATCCCCAATTTCAATGCAGAGGCGGACGGAGTGGGTGTGGTGGAACTTATCGACAGGCTGCTGGAGAATTGAAGGTATCGGTCGTCATATTCCTGCTGATTGTGGTGCTTCCGCTTGCGGAGCTAGTGCTGCTCTTGCAGCTGGGCGACTGGATGGGACTCTGGCCAACGGTGGCACTCGTGTGCCTGACGGGCCTGGTCGGCAGCAGGCTGGCCTTTCGCGAGGGACTGCAGGCGTGGAGGAAGCTTGGCGGACGGATCCAGGGCGGGGAGGAGCTGACGGAAGTGCTGCTGGATTCCCTGGTGCTGCTGGTCTCCGGCGTGCTGCTCATGGCGCCCGGAATCATGACCGATGCGGCCGGTCTGCTGGGACTCTTTGCGCCCACGCGACGCCCCATCGTGCAGCTGGCGCGGCGACTCTGGCACCGCAGCGGCGGCCTCAAGGGCGGCTCCGCCTGGCGCGGCACGGGGCATGCCAGGCCGAGCCACTACGAGGACGACGAAGCGCGCTGGCGCTAGGATCCGGTACCCAGTCCCCACGCGCGGGCCAGATTCTGGATTATCTCCTTTTCGTGCACCGTAGTGGCCCCGTCCGCGTCGGCGATACACATGAGATCCTCCAGCAGCAGCAGACGCTGCACGGTCGGCACCATGCTATTGACGGACTCAATGGCCCGCCGAAGCGCCGCCTCATTGCGGCTGTACTCACCGAGTGCTTCCCGGAGGACATCGTACGCGGCTTCCTCGCTCTTTTCCGGCTGCCAGGCCCGGAGTCGCTTCAGCATCACGGCGGATTCGTCTGCCGTAAGCTCGGCATCGCCTCCATGGGCAAGCGCAACGAACAGCAAGCCGATATCGTGAAGCAGGGACCAGCCCGGCAATTCCTCCTGCATGGCAGCCGAAGAGCTCGAAAGCAGCGAATCCGCGAGGCGATCAAGGCTCCATGATGAGGCAAGCTCCTGTATCGTGGCCACTTCCGAGCGCGTCAGCACGCCGTCCACCTCCGCGAGGCGCACGACGTACTCCAGGGCCTCCATCCGCTTCTGGAGCGGGTGATCGGCGAGGGAGGCGACGGATGCTGCAACACGTTCATCTATCCTGTCATCGTCCGCGCAGCCATCCAGCGCCTCCATCAATACGTCCTGGGCCACGTCCGGACCGATGTCCGGACCCCACAGCTGGAGTACGTCCGTGACGGTAGCCAGCTCGTCCTCAGTGAGTTCGTCTCCTTCGTTTGCAACGAGAACCAGGAGCGTAAGCGCCAGGTCGTGCGCTGCTGTCCAGGTTGTGCTTTCGTCGTTCATGGCTTCAGGGCAGATGAGGTGCGCGCGGTGGCAAGGGACTCAAAACCGATAGGCGCCATATGATCCGCCGCGCTGCGCGCATAATTACGCCAGGGATATGGTACATGATCTTGGCCTCGTTGCTGCTCAGCATCATGGCGCTTTTTGTGAAGATGGCGGGCGAGCGCCTGCCGAGCTCCCAGTCCGTGCTCGCGCGCGCTTTAGCAGGCGTCGTCCTCAGTCTGGCGCTGATCCGCCAGATGGGCATTTCTCCGTGGGGACACCGCCGCGGCCTGCTCCTGTTTCGCGGTGCGGCGGGTTTCGCGGCGCTGCTGTGCTATTTCTGGGCGCTCACAAAACTGCCGATCGCGGAGACCACGATTCTCATGTACATGAGTCCGCCCATGACTACCGTGCTCGCTGCGCTCACCATCAAGGAGCCCATACGCCCCCGGGACGGACCGGGGCTTGCCTTGTGCGTGGCGGGCCTTGCGCTGGTAGTGCAGCCAGAATTCCTGTTTGGAGGCACCGTGGAAGGGCTCGACCTGTTCGCGGCCGGCATTGCTCTCCTGGGAGCTTTTCTGGCCGCTTGTGCCTACGTCTCCATACGGAAGCTCAGCGCCAGCGAGCATCACTACGTGATCGTGCTGTATTTGCCGCTAGTATCCCTTGTCGGGTCCATTCCCCTCGCGGCCGGAACAGCCCTCTGGCCGACGGCCACGGAATGGGGCCTGCTGATCGGCATCGGCCTCACGGCGCATGTTGCCCAGATCTACCTGACCCGGAGCCTGGAGCGCGAAACTGCCTCCCGCGCCATGTCGGCAAGCTACCTGCAGGTCGTGTTCGCTGCCGTGTGGGGCTACGTCTTCTACCAGGAAATGCTAAGCGGACTGGGCATGGCCGGTGCCCTGATGATCATTGCAGGGACGTTCCTCCTGGTGAAGTCATAGCGCTCGCTAGACATCCACTTCCTCCACCTCCGCCGCATTCTCCATGATGAACCGGTAGCGCTTCGCCGCATTGCTTCCCATGAGGCCGGATATGGTCTCTTCGATTTCGGTGCGCTCACCGTCAGGCAGGGTCACCTGCAGCAGGCGGCGTTTGTCCGGATCCAGGGTCGTGCGTTTCAGCGTCTGTGGCATCATTTCTCCCAGTCCCTTGAAGCGCTGTATCTCGATCCTGATGTTGGACCGCTTCCGGCGCAGACGGCGGCATATGCGGTCGCGCTCTGCATCGTCCAGTGCCCAGAAGGATTCCTTGGCGGCATCAATCCGGTAGAGCGGTGGCTCCGCGATATAGACATAGCCTTCGTCCAGAAGCGGTTTCATGTGCCGGTAAAAGAATGTCAGGAGCAACGTGGCAATGTGGTGTCCGTCCGAGTCGGCGTCCATGAGCAGGATCACCTTGTGGTAGCGCAGCTTGTCCAGATCCAGCGCAGCGCCGATGCCACAGCCCAGCGCATTGACCACGTTGGAAAGCTCGTTATTGCCCAGCACCTTCTTAAGCGATGCCTGCTCCGTGTTCAGGACCTTGCCCCGAAGCGGCAGCACCGCCTGGCGCTTGCGATCCCGGCCCTGCTTGGCAGAGCCGCCTGCCGAATCGCCTTCCACGATAAAGAGCTCTCCCTCCGCGGGATTGTTGCTGGAGCAATCGGCTAGCTTGCCCGGAAGATTGAGCCGCTTGGACATGGCGCTCTTGCGGCGCACCGACCGCGCCGCCGCACGGCTCGCCTGACGCGCCCTGGCTGACTGGAGGACGCGGGCCCCGATGGCATCACTGGCCGAGGGATGGCTGTTCAGATACTGTTCCAGGTGCAGCCGGAGCGGCCCTGCCACCAGATTGCGGGCCGACGGGTTGTTAAGCTTTTCCTTTGTCTGCCCCTGAAACTGCGGCTCCACCATGAACATGTTGACAATGGCCACGAGGCCCTCCCGGATGTCGTCCGCAGAAACGTCCAGGCTGCGCGGCACCAGGCTGTGGGTGTCCATGTAGGCCCGAACCGCCGCGCGCACGGCATCCTTGAATCCCTGCACATGCGTGCCGCCGCTGCGCGTCGGAATGCCGTTGACGAACGCAATAATCCGCTCCAAGGGCGCTTCCGTCCACTGGAGGGCGATTTCAATGCGAGCCTCGCCCACCAGCTCCTCCTGGATGAGCGTGAATACGTCCTCGTGCACGAGGCCCGCGCCCGATTCTCGCACCAGTTCCTGCAGGTACTCGACTATGCCACCCTCGTGGTGGTACGTCTGGCGCGTGCCAGCAGCCTCGTCACTAAACAGGATTCGCAGGTTGCGATTGAGGTACGTCTTGATATCGAGCTGCTCCCGGATCCATTCCTCGTCAAAGGCGGTGCTTTCGAATATCTCCGGATCAGGCTCGAAGTAAATGGAGGTGCCGGAGCCCTTCGCATCCCTAGCCACCACATTGAGCTTCGTGGTGGGCTTGCCCCGGACATACTTCTGGCGATAGGTCTTGCCGCCTCGCGTGACGGTCGCCACAAGCCGTTTGGAAAGCGCATTAACGACGGAGGCGCCCACGCCGTGCAGACCGCCGGAAGTCGCGTACTGCTTGCCGTCGAACTTGCCGCCCGAGTGCAGTGTGGTGAGAATGACCTGCAGCGCAGGCACCTTCTTTATCGGGTGGGCATCAACAGGAATCCCCCGGCCGTTGTCTGTGACCGTGACGCTCGACTTGTCGGCATGCAGCGTGACCTCTATCCGGGTGGCGTGCTTGTTGACCGCCTCGTCGACGGCGTTGTCGACGATTTCCCAGAGCAGGTGGTGCAGGCCGGGCTTGCCTGTGCCTCCGATGTACATTCCCGGGCGCTTGCGCACCGGCGCCAGTCCTTCCAGCACCTGGATGTCTCGCCCCGTATAGGAACCGGACTGTGCCACGCTATTTTTGCTCGGGGAGTGAAACCTCGACCGGATCCGACACGACGCGTGCCAGGAATCCCTGCCGAATAATGGGACGTCCGCGGTTTCCACGATTGGTAACCTGGTACTTCGTGGTGCGCACGATTTCCTTGCGTCCCCTACTGGTTTCCACGGTCAATCCTTCGCGCGCCTGCCTGGCCAGCGTCGCGCCGAGCAGAACGTCCTCCTTTGCCAGACGCATGGCCATTACGCCCCGGGCGGCACCGCGCGTACAGGGGACCTGCTGCACGGGAAAGATGAGCGCGCTGCCCTGTTTCGAGGCCACGCAAACATGCTCCTTGCCCCCGGCCGGCTGCACCACCAGGACCTCGTCCCCTTCCTTCAGCCGCATGAACAGCCTGCCGGATTTTACGGAAGGTTCGGCGTAGGCATCAAGAGCCAGGCGCAGCACCAGACCCTGCCGGGAGAATGCTACGAGGTATCCGTAGTCCGGCAGGCTTGCTCCCTCCGGGAACAGCTCGGGATCCGGCACGACCTTCGGCAGGATGCGCGTGTCACAGGAAATGACCCCCACCACGCGCTCCTTGTCGCTGAAGCCGAACAGCTTCTGAAGCGGCACGCCGTGCCCTGTCGTACTCGGCACCTGGTCCAGGCGCACCGTGTAGGCGCGGCCGTAATTGGTAAACAGCGCAACGGTATTGCGCGTCCTGCCGGCGAGCACCCAACCCAGCTCGTCGCCCTCGCGGATACGGATGCTCTCCACGTCAGTGTAGCTTCGCTGCCGCTTGATCCATCCCTCACGCGTTACCATTACGTAGGCATCCTCGTCCACGATGAAGTCTTCCGACGAATACTCGTAGGCCTCGTCAGCGGGACCCGATATGACGGTCCGGCGGGGCGAGCCGTGCGCTTCCCTGATCTCCTTGAGTTCGCCTCGCACCATCATCCAGCGGGCCGGCTCATCACCCAGTAGCCGCGTGATTTCCGCGGCCCGCTCGCGCGCTTTCTCCAGCTCCTGCCTGATGGCGAGAATTTCCATCTGGGCGAGCTTGTAAAGCCGCGCATCCAGGACGGCTTCGCTCTGCGCGTCGCTGAGGCCGAACCTGTGCCGCAGGCGCTGGTCCGCATCCTTGCGGTCCATGGAGGAGCGAATGATCTTCACGGCCTCATCCAGTGCATCAAATATGATCTCGAAGCCTTCGAGAATATGGATGCGTTTCTGAAGCCGCTCCAATTCATGGCGCAGCCTGCGGGTAATAACATCCAGCCTAAAGTTAAGAAAATACCTTAACACTGTGGGCAGATCTAACTTGTCTGGCGCACAAACGAGTGGATTTTCCGTAGGGACCAGACACGTCAGATTGCAATGAAAACGCGACTCAAGGGGAGTGTGCCGGAACAGGTAGGCCATGGCCGCCTCGGCGCGGGCTCCCCGCTTTAGCTCCAGCACTATGCGGACTTCGTCCGTGGACTCGTCGCGGACGTCCGAGAGCTGGGGGATGCGCTCATGCGCGATGTGATCGGCAATCTTCTCTACCAGCGTCCCCTTCGTAACGGCGTAGGGAATGGACGTGATGATTATTCTTTTTGCTCCCTGTACGCGGTACTGGCCACGCACCGTGACGGAGCCTTCTCCCTTCTTGTAGATTTCGACAATTTCCTCGTGCGTGTTCAGGATCTGCCCACCCGTCGGGAAATCGGGTCCCTTGACAAATCTCCTCACCAGTGTTTGTACCCGCACCCTGTTCCAGTTCGCCCGTCCTTTCAGCCGCGCATGCACCATGTAGATGGCAGCATCTATGACTTCGCGCAGGTTGTGCGGTGGAATGCTTGTTGCCATGCCGACGGCAATGCCCGTAGCACCGTTGACGAGGAGATTGGGCAACTTCGAGGGCAATACGACGGGCTCTGACAGCGTGCCATCGAAATTGGGCCTGAAGGGCACTGTATCCTGTCGCAGTTCCTGCAGCATTTCCATGGCCAGCGGGCGCAGCCGGGCCTCCGTGTAGCGCATCGCAGCCGGGCTGTCCCCGTCCACGGATCCGAAATTGCCGTGCCCTTCAACCAGTGGATCCCTTAGCGAAAAATCCTGGGCAAGACGCACCATGGCTTCATATATGGCCGTATCACCGTGCGGGTGGTACTTGCCCATGACATCGCCCACGATGGTGGCGCTCTTGCGATAGCGAGCATCCGGGGTCAGCCGGAGGCTCGAGAACATCGCATAAAGGATGCGCCGCTGTACGGGCTTCAGGCCGTCCCGGACATCCGGCAGCGCGCGAGACGTGATGACAGACAGGGCATAGTTGAGATACCGGGACCGGGCCGTCTCGTGGAGTGGAATGGTTTCTATATGCGGCATTCTCGGCGTCGGCGCTACGGCCAAAATATACGAAACGCACTGCGCGGCCCGGCCCGCAGGCTACGGAGCGGCTACGTTCAGGAAAATATGCGCAGCTCCTTTCCCGGCGTAAAGTAATCTTCGTCCGTTGCCAGGTGGTGCTCCAACATGTCGGCGCGGGTGAGCAGGACCAGCGTCCGGGATGCCGACTTCCTGGATATGCCGGCCAGGCGGGCGAACTGGTTGACGCTGATGCGTCCATAGCGGTCGAGGTAGCGCAGCAGCAAGCGCTCTTTCTCGCGTATCTCGAACAGTACGTTGTGCGCATCATGGCGGCGCTTCATCAACCGCTTCGCCTCGGGACTGGCCTCCACACTCATGTCCTGCACGCGAACGTATGCGGTCCTGCGGCCGAGGTCCCCGTCCACGACGTAGTGGGGCTTCGCGCGGCTTTCGCTTACCGATACCACAATGGCCTGACGCTTCCTGGATACGGCAACGCGCTCCAGCTCTACGGCCACCTGCGGCTCGCAGTGACGCCTGAGGGCTTCCGCCAGGGCGAATTCCTCTTCCGCAGCGTCCTTGACTCCGGTTACGGTACCGTCGTCATTTACGCCGAGCACGAGGCGTCCCCCGCGCGTGTTGGCAAAGGCTACTATTTCCTTGGCAAGCCGCTCCGGGGCCGGCGTCCGCTTCTTGAACTCAAGATGCAGGCCCTCGCCGCCGGAAATCCCATGTGTCAGCTGCTGAATAGTCATGGTACCAGCTCTTTGGTCGCCTCTTCGTCCAGCCATTCCTCCGCCTTGGCCGATCTTGACATGAGATCGCGCACGGCATCCTCCGGTTTCTTGCCGTTGAACAGGATGTCGTAAACCGCTTCGGTGATGGGCATTTCGATGCCGTAGCGCCGGGCCAGAGACCGGACGGCGGCCGTGGTGCGGATGCCTTCCGCAACCATCTGCAGCCGCGCCTGCGCTTCGCGCAGCGAGAGACCCTGACCTATCAGCTTTCCCGCCCTGCGGTTGCGGCTCAGGTCACTTGTGCAGGTTACCACGAGGTCGCCTATGCCGGTGAGACCGGCAAAAGTCGAAGGTCTGGCGCCCATCGCCACACCCAGGCGCTGGATCTCGGCCATGCCACGCGTCATGAGCGCGGCCCTTGCATTGACCCCGTATCCGATGCCGTCGCTGATGCCTGTGGCTATCGCCATGACATTCTTGACGGAGCCGCCGATTTCCACGCCGAGGATATCCTCGTTAACATAGACCCGAAGCCTGCCGGTCATGAACACAGATTGCACAAACTCTGCCGTGTCCATGCGGCCGGCTGCTGCCACGATGGTCGTGGGTTTGCCCTCCGCCACTTCCTCGGCATGACTAGGACCGTAAAGGACGCCGATGCGGGCGAATGGCACCGCAGGGGCAAGAACGGACTCGAGAACCTGTGACGTGGTAAGCATCGAGTCCTTCTCTATCCCCTTCGCCACGGAGACTACCACGTGGTCGGCCGCAGCAAACGGCAGGATGCGCTCGGCAAGGGAGCGCACGGCATGCGACGGCGTGGCGACTACCCACAACCTCGCGGCCGAGGCTGCCCGCTCAAGGTCCGCGGTGACGTCCACGCCATCCGGCAGGATCACTTCCGGCAGGTACATCGGATTGTGCCTCGTGCTCCGCATGGCAGCGGCGGCTTCCGGTCGCCGGGCCCACAAGGTTACCGCATGACCGGAGCCGTGAAGGCTCACCGAAAGGGCTGTGCCCCAGCTACCCGCTCCGAGTACTGCGATGGGCAAACCTTCGGACGGCATGATGGCAAGGCCTGGCCGTAGCTATCTGCTTACAGCTCACCGCGGCCGTACATGCCGCGGGCTAGGCGGAATTTCCGGATCCTGTTCTCAGTGCCGTTGATTAGGCGCCGGATGTTCGAGCGGTGTGCCACGAAGATGCCGAGCGCGAGAAGGATGCCGAAAACAAGCACGCTGGAATCGAATGCTTCGGTATGGAACAAGTACTTCTGCACGGCGATGGCCGTCGGAAACGTAAATGCCGCCGTCATGGAGGCGAGCGACACGTACCGGCTGACGATCAGGACCAGCACGAAGACCCCCAGCACGATCCCCATGGTGACAGGCGTAAGGGCAATGAGCACGCCCGCCGCGGTATTGACTCCTTTGCCGCCCCGGAAACGTGCCCAGACGGGAAACATGTGGCCTATGATGGCGGCCACGCCCGCGGCTGCTCGTACCATCGTCTCCACGTGCCAGAACTCGTAGCCATAGGGCAGGCTGTCCAGCCTGATCGTCGCAATCAGGCCAGCCGCCAGAAGCCCTTTTCCCAGGTCGACGAGCGCCGAAAGCATGCCCGGTTTCCACCCTAGCACACGAAATACGTTGGTGGCACCGGCGTTGCCGCTTCCGTACTCGCGCACGTCGATGCCATATAGCGCCTTGCCTACCCAGACGCTTCCGGGAATCGAGCCTGCCAGGTAGCTCAGGACCAGGATGACGACAAGTGAAGCCATGGCATATTCTACATGCCGATTGCCGCTACATGTTTCCTGCGCACCTCAGGAAACTACACTACCCAGTACCACAGGATCCTCGCCCCGCCTTCTGAGCAGATCCACGACCGGACCGGGCTTCGGCACAATGGCCACAAGGCCGATGCCCAGATTGAAGGTGCGCCGCATGTCGTCCTCCGGCACGCCTCCAAGCCGCTGAATCAGCCGAAAGATGCCCGGGCGCTGCCAGGCCCCGAATTCGATGTCCGTAGCCAGGGGCGGTTTCACCATGCGAAGCGTATTGCCTGCTATGCCGCCGCCGGTGACGTGAACGAATGTGCTGGCCATTTCGCGAAGCTCACGGATCAGGGGGAGATAGGCCCGGTGCACGCGGAGCAGGCTCTCGCCCACGCTCTCACCCTCCAGTTCCCGCGGCCGGTCCGAGACGCCATGTGCGGAAAGAAGCACCTTGCGTGCCAGCGTGTACCCGTTGGTGTGCAGGCCCGCAGAGCGGATGCCGACGAGCGTGTCACCGGCGCTGACTCGCTCGGCGCCAAGAATGCTCCCTTTCTCGACCACACCCACCACGGCCCCCGCCAAGTCGAATTCCCCGGCGGCATACAAATCCGGCATTTCGGCAGTCTCGCCGCCAATGAGCGCGCATTCATTGTCCCGGCACGCAAGGGCCAGACCCTGCATAAGTTCCTCGGATACGGCGGGATCCAGCTTGCCTGCCGCGAAATAGTCCAGAAAGAACAGGGGGTCGGCGCCGCACACCGCGATATCGTTCACGCAGTGATTTACCAGGTCCTGCCCGATCGTGTCATAGCGACGCATGAGAAAAGCCACCTTCAGCTTCGTGCCTACGCCGTCGATGGACGAAACCAGTACGGGCTCATGGTATCTGCCCCGCGCAATCTCGAAAAACCCGCCAAATGCACCGATATCCGCCAGAACCCCGGGAGTGAATGTGCTCCGTACCAGGGGTGCCATGCGGCGAACCGCTTCCTCTCCGGCATCGATGTCCACGCCTGCATCCTTGTAGGTCGTCATCTGTACTAGCGCGTCTTTCCCAAAAGTACGTGTAGCCAGAGCTGCGCGCGTCGAAGCCGGGGCAGTTCCATGGAAGCAGCCCAGATATCGTAATTGCGCCGCTCAACGGAGGAAAGCAGGTACAGCCCGCCCAGCCAGCTCCTCCGAAACTCCCGGCGCTTCCATCCCGTCAGGTCCCCGCCCAACTCGCGAGCATAGGCAAAGGCATTGCGCACGTGGACTGTCTCTTTCCAGAAGAGCCTGCGCATGGCTTCGTCCGTCCCCTCGGCGCGCAGATCTGCCAGGCTGATGCCGGCCTGCGAGAGGTCGCTTTGAGGCAAATACACGCGGTTGCGACCGAGGTCCTCTCGAATGCGAAACAGTCGCGACAACAGGAAGACAGCTGTCGCCAGCTCCCGGATCGGGCGTTCCTGCCAGGAACCCACCTCCCCTGCCAGCTGGCCGAGCAAGAGTCCGTGCGATCCGACAAAACTCGCGCAAAAGTCTGTTCGCTCGCGGGAGCTCTCAAAGCGTACCGGACCGGAGAGCCGGTTCGCAGCTGTTACCTGCAAGTCAAGAAGATTGGCGCGCAGCCCGAATTCGTCGCACGTGCCGCGGGCATGATTGAGCAACGAATCTTCCGCTCCATCTCCGGCGTGGAGCGCCAGGTGAAAGTCCCACAGGCGACCAGCACCCTGGCGCAGCCGTCCGGGGAACGATTCAGGTCCAAACGGCAAACGTACCACAGCAGTTACCCGAACCCTTGCACAAGTTGCCGCGCCAGTGCACCGTCGGCAGGCTCCATCGACTCGACGCACCGATTGCCTTCCGCCGCCTCGCGGAGCATCTCCGGCGCCTCAGGCACCCATCCCAAAGCCTGTTGTGCCACTTCCGGAAACTTGGCCGGATGGGCCGTGGCCAGCACCAGGGCCGGCCTGTCCGTCTGTCGGCGCACAGCCTCCAGGGCCACCGCTGTATGCGGATCGCACACGTAGCCCGTCTCCTCGTAGACCCTTCGGATGCTCTCCAGCGTGGACGCGTCCGTTATGCTGTGGCCTTCGATCAGCGTGCTCATGGCGGGAATAAGATACTTCAGGCGCTCAAAGTTGCTCGGCTGCGCCACGTCCATGGCATTGGAGAGCGTCCGCACGGAAGCGCCTTGCGGCTCCCCTTTGCCGGCAAGGAAGCGCGGGAAACCGTCATTGGCGTTATGGGCGGCAATGAAGCGGGCTATCGGAAGACCTTTCAGCGCGGCAAGCACGCCCGCCGTCAGGTTTCCCAGGTTGCCACAGGGCACGCAAACGGCAGCGCCGTCAAGATCCGCGCTGGCGAATGCCCAGGCGTAATAGATCATCTGCGGCAACAGGCGCCCGATGTTGATGGAATTGGCGGCGGACAGACGCAGCGGCAGATTGGAGGCAAGCGCCGCCTTTACCATGCGCTGGCAATCATCAAAGGTGCCGCCTACCCTGAAGGCGCGCACACCCGGGCGCGCAAGGGTGATCTGATTCTCCTGCGTAGGACTTACCTGGCCATCCGGATACAGCAGGACGACCCGAATATTGCGTCTCCCGGAAAAGGCAGCTGCCACCGCGCTGCCCGTGTCTCCTGAGGTGGCCACGAGAATGGTGCACGGATCCCCGGATAGCATGCGCTCCATCAGACGCGCCATGGTCTGCGCCCCGAAATCCTTGAAAGACTGCGTGGGACCATGAAAGAGCTCAAGCACGAATACTCCCTCCCACTTTCCCTCTAGGGCTACCAGAGGCACCGGGAAGGACAGGGCCTCGCGTAGCAATTCGCGCAGCTCGTCCCCGTCCACGTCCGGCTCGGCATACGGCTTCAGAAGCGCGTGGCCAAGATCGGCAAACGAAGCGCACCGCTTCCAGGCCTGGTCCAGTGGCACCAAGCGATCCGGTACGTAGAGGCCCCCGTCCGGCGCCAGGCCCGCCAGGAGCGCGGAGCCGAACGTCTCTGCCGGCGCCCGTCCACGCGTGCTTACATAGCTGATGGCCATATCCTGCTAGTCGTCCGCTTCGCGCACGCCTCGCTCGTCTGACTCTGTCACCAGCCCCCCGCACTTGACGCCGGCCTGTTCGGCTGCCAACCGCATGGCGGCCAGCACGCGGCTGGCCTTGCCCCGCGTCTCGGCGAGGGCAAACAGCGCTGGCCCCGACCCGGTGATCGCGCAGGCCGTCGCGCCAGCCTTCATGGCCGCTGCGCGCACGGGTTCGTAAAAGGGAAGCAGTCGGCCGCGCACCGGCTCCACGAGCCTGTCTCGCATCATGTATCGGCCGACGCCTTGCCAAGCGCCGGAGGCGAGCGCGTGGATAACGAAGGCCAGGTCGCTGGCATTCCTTATGGCGTCGCCAAAGGAGACGGCCTCGGGCAGCAGCGCACGTGCCTCGGATGTCAGGACCTGGACCTCCGGCAGCAGGATGGCCAGGGGCAGTGGACAGCCTAACGGAATTCTCCTGAAATCCGAAGGCTTGGTTGCGGACGTAAGTATGAGGCCACCCAACAGTGCAGGCAGCGCATTGTCGCCATGCAAAGCTCCGTCGGATGCCAGCGCCTCAGCGCGGAGCACCGCGTCCACGAGCTCTTCCTTGCCGTAGGGCCGACCGAGAATCAGATTGGCCGCCCATGCTCCGGCCACGGCACTGGCTGCCGAGCCGCCAATCCCCGACCCGAGCGGTATGCCCTTCCGGATGCGGAGCACCAGGCCGGCGGTCGCCGCGCCTGCCTTCTGCCACACGAGCGTGGCCGCAAGGCCTGCGGTATTGCGCGAGGCATCCAGCGGCAGCTCCGGCCCGGTGCCTCGCACGAGCCGAACACCGGGCGTGTCGCTGTGCCAGGCTTCCACCACGTCCCCGATCCCCGCAATGCACAGGCCCAGCGTATCGTAGCCCGGCCCGAGATTGGAAAGGGATGCCGGACCAAAGACGGCAACGTCCGGGGGCTGTCTCATGCAAATCGTGCTCAAGCCCTTCGTAAGTGGCGCGGATGCGGCTCAAATGTACGCCGCGCGAAGCCGACCGGTAAATCACTCCGGTGTGAATACGCCGTGCGAAAAAGGGCGGAGATACTTGCCCGTGAGGTCTGCGACCACGCGCCGGGTCTCGGGAGCCCTTGCCTCGGCACGTTCCAGGTCGCCTGCCAGGCGGACTACATCGCTTGGCGTATCCACATCGTACCAGCCATCCAGCACAGTCACGTGGTCGGCCAGGCGCCGGGCCAGCGCAAGCGTTTCTTCAAAGACCCGCTCGTGGCTGTACTTGCGGCCAAGCACCAAGTCGCCGCAGTAGGGGTTCATTCCCAGGAGATAGAACCCTCCGTCATCGCAGGGGCCCAGGACGGCCGAGCCTGTTCGATCCAAAGCCGCAAAGGCCTCCCGTATATACGACGTGGGCAGCGTGGGATGGTCCGTGCCAATGATGACCAGCCTCTTGTAGCCCGCATCCATACTGTCCCTGAAAGCGGCGTCCATGCGGCCATCCAGCGTGCCGCCTCGCTGGCTGTGCACGGAAGCGCCGTGCAGCGGCACGTCCAGCGCGTGGGGACGCGCCGCATCCGCCACGTATACGCGAACGGCTACCTTGAGCGCGGCAAACTGCCACAAGGCATCTGCAAGAAACGCCCTGTAGAGCCGCGTCGCTTCTGCCGGCGGAATCACCGGTTGAAGCCGCGTCTTTACGCGGCCTGCCGCCGGGTCCCTGGCCATCACTATGAGCGCCGCGCGCGCGTCTTTCATGACGTGCGCCTTTGCCTCATGCGTGTAACAATCCGGGCCAGGCTTGCGACGGCCTTGTCAATATGCTCCTCCGTCGTTGCCTTGCCGAACGAAAAGCGGATGGCCGCAGCGGCCGTTTCGCGGTCCAGGCCCATGGAAAGCAGCACGTGGCTCGGCTCCAGCGCCCCGCTGGAACAGGCCGAACCGGCAGAAACCATGATGCCCTCGAGATCCAGATTCAGGAGCAGCATTTCGCCGTCAAGAGCACTGCAGTTCACGGGCGGAAAGGCGATGTTGACGATATGACAGGCGGCCCGGTCAGGCGTATTGACCACGAACCGGCCCGGCAGCGCCGCATCCATTTTCTTGAGCAAGTACCCCTGGAGACGGCCCAGGCGGCCCGCCACAGCTTCCCGATCCTGCGCCACCAGGTCCAGCGCCTCCGCCAGACCCACGACCGCCGCCACGTTCTCGGTCCCCGCCCTGCGCCCCCGTTCCTGCGAGCCTCCGACTACAAGTGGGCTGAATTCCACCCCGCTGCGCACGAAGAGTACGCCGATGCCCTTCGGGCCGTATATCTTGTGCCCCGACAGCGAGAGCATGTCCACGCCAAGATCGTCCACGTCGATATCGAGTACGCCCGCAGCCTGGACGGCGTCGGTATGCAGCAGCACGCCCCGGCGCGCGCAGACCTCGGAGACTGCGCCGAGTGGCGTCAGCGCCCCCGTCTCGTTGTTGACATACACCAGGGAGACAAGCCGCGTATCCGCGTTCACGGCTTCCTCGAGCTGCTCCGGCAACACGGATCCGCCTGCGGCGGGCGGCAGCCTTTTGACGGGATGTCCGCGGGCTGCCAGAAGATCTGCCGCATGCAGTATCGCTTCATGTTCCGCCTGCGAGGTCACCAGACCCATGGAGGATCCTGTCAGCACGCCCCGGAGCGCCGCATTGTCGGCCTCGGTTCCGCCGCTGGTGAAGACAATTTCCGCGGAAGTCGCTCCCAAGTGGGCAGCTATGCGCTCGCGGCACTCTTCAAGAGTATGCCGGGCCTTCCGACCAAGACCATGCACGGACGACGCATTGCCGTAATAAGTACCCAGATGAGGCAGCATGGCCTCCAGGACCCGTGGATCCAGAGGGGTAGTTGCAGCGTGATCGAGATAAATACCGGGCATCCCAGCAGTTGAATCAACCAGGGTGAGAATCTGGTCCGGCCAGTCGGCCGGGAACTGTCCAAGTAACGTTTACCGTGCGGCAGGGATTCGATCAGAGTCGCCTGCGTATTCATGCGGGCCGCGGACAGTATCTTTGGGCAGCCCTGGCCACAGACCAAAATAAATGGACAAGTTCGTAATACGCGGAGGAGGCAAGCTGACGGGGCCGCTCGCCGTCAGCAGCAGCAAGAATGCCGCGTTGCCGCTAATGGCAGCCGCCATCCTTGCAGATGGCAATACGACGCTCAGGGATGTGCCCCGCCTGCGAGATATCACGACCTTCTCCCACGTACTTCGCGTAGCCGGCGCCGCCGTCGAGGCCAAGAATGGCGACCTCCTCGTCGACGCAACGCGGATCGGCTTTCCGGAGGCACCTTACGACCTCGTCAAGAAGATGCGCGCCTCGTTCTATATGCTGGGAGCGCTGCTCGGACGATGTGGTCGGGCGCGCGTCTCCCTGCCGGGCGGCTGCGCGTGGGGGCCCAGGCCCGTCAACCTGCACATTGAAGGCATGAAGGCGCTGGGCGCGGAGATCGACCTGGAGGAAGGCTACGTCGTGGCGAAGGCGCCTGGCGGCAGGCTAAGGGGTGGCTCGTACCGTCTCTTGCCATCCAGCGTGGGTGCGACAGTGAACCTTGCCCTTGCCGCCTCCACGGCCGCGGGCGAGACCAGAATCAGCAACGCAGCTATCGAGCCGGATGTCGTCGTCTTCTGCGAGATGCTCCGCACCATGGGAGTGCGCCTGGATGGAGTGGGAACCAGGGAATTGAGTATTGAGGGTGTCGAACGACTGGAGCCCGTGACATTCGCCAACTGCCCGGACCGCATCGAGCTGGGCACTTTCATGATCCTGGCCGCCATTGCAGGCACGCCCGGTGCCGTAGTCAGGCTAACGAATGCCCACCCGGCCCACCTGGGCGAGGAATTCGTGGAGGCCTTCCTTCAGACGGGGGCCGGCTGCGACCTTGGCGAGCACCACGTGGACGTGACCGTGCCCGAGAGCGTTAAGCCTGTATCGATCACAACACGCATCTACCCGGGTTTTCCGACAGACTTGCAGGCCCAGTGGACCGTTCTGCTTGCCCGCGCGCGCGGCACCGCCACGGTCACCGATTCCGTCTACACGGACCGGTTCAATCACATTCCCGAGCTCGCACGCCTTGGCGTGGATGCGCGCGTTCGCGGCAATACCGTTACAGTCCACGGCGGCGCCAGGCTAACGGGTGCACGCGTAATGAGCACCGATCTGCGTGCAAGCGTCTCCCTTGTGCTAGCGGGTGTTGTGGCAAGCGGCACGACGCACGTCGGCAGAATCTACCATCTGGACAGGGGTTACGAGCGCCTGGAAGTGAAGCTTGCTGCTGCAGGGCTGGATGTAAGGCGCGAGCAGTACGACGAGTTTGCCTCTCCCATGCCACTGTCAGGATAGCGCCCGGTTGCACAGTCTGGACTCTACTCTCGGAGCGGCTCCTCAGGGCCGTCTCCGTCACGGGCTTCTCGGCGTGCCGGTCCTGCACTGTCTGCCGCCGCCACGGAGCCGACTGCATCGTGCACTTCCGGCCCGGATTCCGACAGGGCCGAGGACACTGCCCGCCAAAGCTCGTGGAAATGGATGGACTGGGCTTCGCGGTTTGCCATCGGATGCCGCTGCTTGAAAGGCCCGGTTACGGCCATGGCCTCCTCGTCATCCTTGTGGTACTGGTACAGCGCCTGCGCGGCGACATGCTCTTCCGTGCGCCCCATCGCTGCCAGCGCCAGCATCCTGTTGTACAGGGCACCCAGATCTTCGGGATCAATCTCCAGTACACGGTCCACCCAGTCCAGCGTCGCTGCGTAGTCTCCCGACAGGTATTGCACGCGGGCAATGCCCAGAAGCAGTACCCTGTCCACTGGATACGTGTCGTAAACGCGCATCCACTCCTCGAGCGCTTCCTGGTAGCGGCCGTGCGCCCTTAGCCACTCTCCCCTGAAGTAGGCCGTCTTTAGGTAGCCGGGCCGCCGACGTTCGGCTTCCTGCAGCGCTCCATCCGCACGCTCAAGAAGGCCTTCTGCCAGGTACAACCGCGCCTGGTTCAGCGGACCTTCCGGATTGCCGGGCTCAAGCTCAGCTACGCGCGCAAAGGCATTCAGCGCTTCCCGCGTATCCTCCTCCAGCAGCAGGCCTATTCCGTAGTCGTTCCAGCGCTCCCACAGCGGCCTTTCTGCAGACGCAGCGTCAGCCAAGTTGCGTACTGCCTCCGCAAGAGTGGTCACGGGCAGGTCGGGCGCATCGCCATCCGCCAGTTCCCACCTGCGCAGGTCGACCTCCCTGCGAGCCAGGGAATCCGGCTCTCCCTCGGCCACGCGCCCCCTGAAGGTCCAGTTGTGGAAATACCACTTGAACTTGCGGTGCTTGAGCGCAGCTCTGATTTTGCTGATTTGCGTGCCTGGCGGCACTTGGAACCGGTAGTGCACCGTGTGTGCGGTACCGGGGGAAATTGCGTTCACGTATACGGTAGCAATCCAGTCCTGCGCATTTCGCCGGTTGATTTCCCGGCTCGCACGGTCCACCTGCACGGTGCCCCAGAAGTGCGCCGTCGAATCCACGCGTCCGGCGCCGTCCAGTAGTCCGGATGCCAGGACCGGCGCACCGTCATCGCCCTCGGCGACGAGCTCGAGCCACATCTCATTGGAATCGTTGGTGCCACCCGGCAAGAGATGTCCAACGCCGCGATTGCGCACGACGACCGTGACCTCGACATCATCCCCCGGACCCAGCCGAGGCATCAGCTCGTCAGGCCCGTAGGTCCTCCCCCCCACCGACACGCGGAAAATGTCCACGGTAGCCGCTTCCCTGAGCGCTTCCTGGACCAGGCGTAATTGTCCTTCGTGGCCATTCAGGAAGGGAAGCGCGGTGTTGGCGGTTGCAAATGCGTGGCTTCGAATTAGGCCGTTGTCACTGCCCTGATCCCGCGAGGAGACAAGGGGCATATGACAGTCCACGCAGTTCTTGGGCTCGCTCGGCAGGTAGAAGGAGCGGACCGTGTTCCCGCTTGTGCCGCTGCTTTGCCAGGCATCGTATTCGTTCTGCCCGCGCTTCCAGCGGTAATTGTTGACATTGGGAGGAAGCCCCACCTTGTGACAGGTGCCACAGAATTCGCTCGTTACGTGCATGGGCTTGAGCATGGCCGCCCTGTGCGGCCCGGGCTTGGCCCGGATCAGGGCATCATGCAGGTACTTGCCGGCACCGCCTTCGGACCGGGCGAAGGGATACAAATCCGGTGCCGAAATGACGTAGCGCCCATTGCCTTTCACGTCTCTAAGGCTCGTGATGGCGTGGCATGAGAGACAGGTTAGGCCCGCCTGCGCCGTCGGATGATCCAGATCAAGCGCCACATGATCCGCAAACCGCCCCGTAAAGAGTACTAGCGGGTCATGGCAGGATGCGCACCACCGGGCCGGGTCGTTACCGCTTCGCTCCACCATCGCCTCGATGGACTTGCGGTAGTACGGATTGTTGAACGAGGAAAAACGATGCGCCGAGGCTTCCCACTGGGCTGCTACATCCGGGTGACATCCCGCCTGGCCACACGTCTCGCTGCCGTCCAGTTCATGGTCTTCCAGGTAGTCCGGTGCCGCCAGAATTGCCTGGGCAGAGGAAAGCGGATCTCCTTCCACGGCGTTTGAAAACACGCGGCCTCCCCGGTTGGCCCACGAGGTTGCCACCACCAGGATCATGACAGCGCATCCAGCCAGCACGGTAACCGAAAGAGGATGTCGAAGCGCACGCAGCCAACCTTCCTTCAGTCCCGTCCTCCACTCCAGGAACTGGTATCGCACGCCCCGCTTCATGGACACGTGCAGGCCAAAGGCGCCGATGGTCGAGAACACGGCGGCCACATGCAGATGCAGTATTATGCCACCCTCGGCACTTGAACCCAGGACTACGAGACCGATCCCCGTGGACAAAAGCAGCAGCAGCGACGCGGCCGTGAACATGCCCGCTCCGGCCGCTTTCCAGTTGCGCCGAATCGGCATCTTGGCCACGTGCAACGCCACGAATACCACCGACGGCAGCACAAAGAGCAGCCCCAGCACGATGTGCAAAAGGACATTGCTCATGTACACGAGCGCCGTCGAGCGTTCAAACAGGTACAGGAGCAGGCTGTTGACCAGAAGAACCAGGTAACCACCCAACAGGATGGCTACCAGCCGGCGCTGCCTCTTCGGAAGCCGGATATACCGCGTGCGACGTGCCATGTCGGAGACGTGTCTCCTGCCAGATACGTCCGGCTACAGCGAAGGTTTGTTGGGCGACTTGGCCTGTCTAGTAAAAGGAGGCCGGCCAGGTAACGTCCACCCCCCGGGCCCGCAATTGCCGCTGGAATTGCCGCAGGCGTCCTTCCGTCCCGCGAACCTCGCGCGGCGCCAGGTGCCTGCGCACGCAGAACGCAGCCAGGCTTCCGGCGGCCTCGCCAATACTCCATTCCACGGGATGCAGCCGGTAGCACCCGTTGGTAAGGTGCGTCACTCCAATATTCTTGCAGGCCGGAAGCAGGTTCTCCATGCGCACCGGCACGAGCGCACCGAGCGGGATCTCGAAGGGCAGCGTTTCTATGTCTATGTAATTGTCGCCGCGGGTCGAGGGATGCAGATCCAGCCTGTAGCTTCCCACGCCTACGCTGTCCTCGAAGTGCACGGACTTCAATGCATCTTCTGCACGGCCCGCGCGGGCTAAGAGGGCCTCTTTCCCCACGTGCTCCTCCTTTACCGTAAAGTCAGCCTTGATCCTTCTGGCCTCTCTCAAATACGGCCGCATGGCCAGACCATCAGCGGTGCCCAGCAGATCGCCCCGAAGCCTTAGCCCGGGCCATCCGGCATTTCCATCCTCTCGCGGAACTTCCGTCTGCAGCCAGTAGAATAGCGACAGGCTGAGCTCGCGGGCGCCCTGCATGTGCCGGTCCACCTCCGGATCCTCGAACAGGTTGCCAAGCATGTAGTCGTTCTGCGGCCAGTTGACCAACGATATGCCGCCGTCGTACGTGCCCTCCTCGAAATTGGCCGGATCAATCAGGCGCCGGTAGGACCAGAGATTGAAGTGCTGCGTGCGGGCGCCGGGCCGGGGATCGAAGGACGCGGGCCGGGGCTCAAGCGTGATCGGATTGGAATATACCAGACTCAGCAGCCTGCCGGGCCAGGGAGGCGCTAGCTCCGGCACGTATTCCCTCCAGAAATTGTACGAGACCGGAGGGTCAATTCGGTGATTCGCTCCCTCTACGTAGTCCATGGCGAAGCACCACGTGGCCGCCTGCATGTTCTCCGGACCGGGCCGGGAAGAAGCGTGCAGTTCGTCCGAATCCGCCTCGGCACCCGTTACGTATTCCGCGCCGGCAAGCGGGAGCAAGGCACCATCTTCCGTGGCATCAAGGAAGTACTCGCCCACCAGATTCATGTCGCCTTCCGGGCCGCGCACGCGTACCGCGCGGATGCGGTCACCATCGACATCCGCTCCCACGGGCACCGTCCCCATGAGCAGGCGCAAGTACCCCGCGCTGACGTGCGGCATCAGCATTGCGCGGAGGACGGCCAGCGACACAGCGGGCTCGTGGCAGATGCGCGAGACGCCGCACGAGCCGACATTGAGAAAATCCTCTTCCCTGGCTGTGGGCGTAAGCGGATAATGCCTGCGGTAATGCTGGCGGACGTGCCGCCGGTACCGCCTGTAGAGCCGCGTGCTGCCAAACTCTTCTATCCACTGGTGCTCGTCCGGCGGCACCGCCTGGGACGTGAGCTGGCCGCCTATCCAGTCGGATTCTTCCGTCATGACGACCTTGCACCCCAGCTCCAGCGCAGCAAGGGCAGCCGCGCAGCCGCCGGTGCCGCCTCCTATTATTACGACATCGGCCTCCCATTCCGTGCGTCCGGCAAGTGAAATGCCGGCCAATCCGAGACCAGCCTGCAACAGAAACGCCCTGCGATCCATTTTCGACCTCGTGGCTGCAAGCCTATCGGGATACCACCATGCTGCCCTTCGCCTCGGAATCTCCCGCAATGATTCGATAGAAATACAGTCCCGCCGGCCTGTCGCTTCCGTCGAATTGCACGGTGTGCGGGCCCGGATAGAGCGCGCCGTCCTGAAGGACTTCAATCAGGCGCCCCAGTGCATCGTACACCGTGATCGTTACCCGCGAGCGCGTCGCTGTCCGGAATGCAATGGTGGTATGCTCCGAAAAAGGATTCGGATAGTTGGGCTGCGCGGAAAAAGCCAGCGCTTCCGGCTGGGCCGCCAATCCTGTTGGGTCCGCGTCTGAATCGACGGGTCGACTGGCAATGGCCAGATCCGGCACTAGGCTGCTTGTGATCTCGCAGTGGTAGGCAGCGACGTCTGAGCTCCTGTCTATGACGAGTTCCTGCTCAGCAGCGCCTTGCACCAGCTCCCCGTTTCTGAACCAGCGATACACGTTGGCAGAACCGCCCACGGCCACATGGAATCGCACCTGCGTATCCGTCCTGGTCAGAAACGTTTCGACCGAATCCTGGGGAGCGTACAGGAATTCGGCCATCGGCGTTGTCAGATTCGGCTCAATGTCCTCGAAGGTCAATCGGTTGTGTGCAGCATTTACACTGTCCAGCAGCGGCAGTCCCGACAAATCGGCGAGATCTTCCAGGCGGTTGTCTTGCACGCGCAGCGTTCTGAGCCGCGCCGAGAGTTCGATGGTCTGGGGAATGCGGCCGCTTAGCTCATTGCCGTCCAGCGCCGCATGGACCAGGCTCGTGCGCCTGCCGAAGAGCGCCTCCGGCGATCCCTCCAGCGCATTGTCTCCCAGGTCCAGAACCTCCAGCGCCGGCATGAACGCGAATGCGCTGGGCAATTCTCCCGAGAATCGGTTGCCCCGCATCCGTACCTCCCGGAGCCTTTGCAGACCGAACAACGCACTCAAATCCCCAGAAAGACGGTTGCCTGAGAAGTCAATCCGCCCCAGGCGAGAAAGAGTGCCTAGACTTCCCGGCAAGATTCCGCTCAACTGGTTGTCGGACAGGTACAGCTCCGCGAGTATTACCAGGTTACCGAGCGAGGACGGGATCTCGCCGTCCAGTCTGTTGCCGGACAGGTCCAGGAATTTGAGGTTCTCGACGAATCCGACGGACTCCGGGATCGGACCTTCCAGCAAATTGTCGGAGAGATCAAGCGTTGTGAGTGAACGAAGGCGGGGTACTTCTTCCGGCACATTGCCGGTGAATCGATTTCCGCTCAGCAACACGCGGGTCAGTTTGGCGGCATCCGTCAGCTCTTCCGGCACGGGCCCTGTATGGCGGTTTCCGGCAAGGGACAGGTTTTCGAGTGCCGGCATCTGCCACAGGTCCGCAGGCACGGGGCCTTCTAATTGATTGCCTCCGGCAAAGAACGAAATGACCTTTTCGAGCCTCGGCAGACCCTCCGGAAGCGTACCCGATAGATTGTTGCCATCCACAAAGAACTCCGTCAGCTCTGCGAGCTCTAGCAGCTGCGGCGGAATCTGGCCAAAGAGCCGGTTGACATCCAGCCACAGCCTCCGCAAGTTCTGAAGACGACCGAGTTCGGGTGGGATCGGTCCAGTGAGGGCATTGTCAAAGAACAGCAACTGTTCAAGCTCCGGAAGATCACCAAGCTCCGGCGGGATGCTGCCTGTAAGCCTGTTGCCCCACAGGCTCAGCTCTTTGAGCGAATTCAGCCTGCCGAGACCTGCCGGAATGGCTCCGGACAGGCTGTTACCCGGCATGTGGAGCACGACCAGCGACGTCAACTGTGCCAAGGTGTCCGGCAGCGAGCCTACCAGGCGGTTTTCGCGCAGCACGAGATGCGTGACGCGGCCCACTCCATCCAGTGTTACTCCGAACCAATCCGCAACCGGGCCGGATAGCCAGTTCGAATTGTCTGCCCAGTCACTGCCACCGGTCGCACGGAAGAATTCCGCCAGGGCGAGCGAGTCCGCCTCGCTGGCCGCGACCTTCGCAGAGAAGGGAACGTCCAGGTTTCGCGCTTCGGCCATGCGCTCTGCCGTCCGGCGCTCGATAGCCGTCTGCCACGTAGATTCTGCTCGGGCATCGCGGGGCGCAGTATTCTGCGCGACGGAGGCCCAGGGTAGCACCAAGAGCAAACTCCACGATACAAATAAGCAACGGGCAGTCATGACCTTGTCGCAGTCGACTGTGGATTCTCTGGCGGACAAGATAGGCAAGCCCGGTGAGTGCCTTGCTCTCCGGCGCAAGGCTGGATTGACCGGACCTTTTGCTCTAACTGGCCCTAAGCTGGCATGTGGGTTCCCCGCTGATGTTCGGCCACTCTTAGCCTGCAGTGGCGCGGCTACGGAAGTACTATGGTGACACGAAGCGAGGCTGGCTGCAACCGGTCGGTGACCCGGACGTTTGCCTCGCGGTACATCGGCCGCCGCAATTGTTCCGGGATGAAAGTAGGCGTGAGGCAGATAACGAGGATCGGGGCTAGCCCGTTGCAAGGATAGCGTTTCGAGGTTGTATCGGGTCGGACCGGATGAAGTATAAGACCACATGAGGACAAGCACGCTTTTTGGGCTCGGAGTAAGGGTCGCGGCCGGGACGGCACTGCTCTTCGCAATGGCACAGGGCGATGTCGGCAAGCCTGCCCGCCGGTTGAGGGCATTCGCCGGAATCGGCGCGGCCCGCGACCGCCGACTGCTGCTGGCGGCATGGATTCTCTTTGCGGTCTCGTTCTTCCTCCCTGTCCTGGAGGGAGACCCGGGCTGGCGCGCATTCGAGGGAGCACTCTTGTACGGCGGATTCCTAGGCCGGATCAGCGCTTTGACAAACGTCTTGATGCTTCTGAGCTTCGCGGTGCTTATTGGGCACCGATTCCGCTGGCTACCGCCAATCCTGGCTCTCGCCGGAGTTCTTAATCTGGGTTTCTGGCCCGTAACCATGCTTGGCGAGGGCGATGCGCCGACTATGCTGCAGGCTGGCTTCTGGGCGTGGGCGATTTCCTTCCTGTGCACTGCGGCAGCGCTGTGGAGAAGCATGAAGGCGAATGGCGCGTCCGCCGAGCGACCTGCAGAGGACACCGATCTCGAGACGTAGCGCCGGCCGCGCTCACCGCAGTCTCGCAGGCATCAGCCACCGAGCGGACGGCGTCCGGGAGTCTGCAAGTCTGGCCACCTCCAGTAATTTGCCCGTTCCCAGAGCGAGTTATAGCGCAGTGCGGCGCAGGCGCAGTGCATTGCCGACTACCGACAACGAACTCAATGTCATCGCTGCGCTCGCCCAGATGGGGCTGATGAGCAGGCCAACAAACGGATACAGCAAGCCGGCCGCAATCGGCACTCCGATCGCGTTATAGACGAATGCCAGGACCAGATTCTGGCGGCTGTTGCGCATGGTTGCGCGGCTGAGACGCCGGGCACGCACAATAGCCCGCAAGTCTCCGCGGATGAGCGTGATGCCGGCGCTTTCGATGGCAACGTCCGTGCCGGTTCCCATCGCGATGCCCACAGCCGCTTCCGCCAGGGCCGGAGCGTCGTTGATGCCATCGCCCGCCATTGCCACGGTCCGGCCCCGGGCCTGCTCGTCTGCCACTAAGCGGCGCTTGTCGACCGGCAGCAATTCCGCAGCCACGTCGGAGGGATTGAGGCCAACCTGGGCTGCGACCGCCGCCGCGCTCGCATGCGCATCGCCAGTAGCCATTATGATGCGCAGCCCTTCGCGACGCAGCAGCGAGATGGCCTCAGGGGTAGAGGCCTTGATGGGATCGACCACGCCAATGATACCCGCTGGTCGTCCGTCCACCGCCACAAAGACGACGGTCTCCCCCGGTTCTCGCGCTTGCATCATCGCCTCAAGAGAGTTTACATCAATTTCTTGAGCTGCCAGAAACGCCCGCGTGCCAACCACTACCCTTTGTTCAGAGACCTGCCCAAGGACACCCCTGCCGGTCTCCGATTCGAAATCGGTCGCAGCGGTTGCAGGCAGCCCACGGTGCTCCGCCTCTGCGACGATGGCTCCCGCGAGCGGGTGCTCGCTCGCGCGCTCGACTCCGGCCGCCAGGCGCACCAGGTCATCCGGGACGATGGAAGAACCTGGCACAGCAAGCACGGTGCGCACGCGCGGCTTGCCCTCCGTCAGCGTCCCCGTCTTGTCGACGATCAGTGTATCGACCCTTTCCAGTGCTTCCAGCGCCGCCGCGTCGCGGACAAGCACGCCAGCCGTTGCGCCGCGCCCGGTCCCAACCATGATGGCCATCGGTGTCGCCAACCCCAGCGCGCACGGGCAGGCGATGATGAGCACGGCCACCGCGCTTACCAGCGCCATCGCCAGGCGCGGCTCCGGACCCCACAGTGCCCACGCGGCGAAGGAGGCTATGGCAATCAGAACGACCGCCGGCACGAAATAGCTGGCGACGAGATCCGCAATGCGCTGGATCGGCGCCCTGCTGCGCTGCGCCTCGCTTACAATTCGCACGATCTGGGCCATTAGCGTTTCGGCGCCGACGCGTTCGGCGCGCATGACCAGGCTGCCCGTTCCATTTACCGTGCCGCCAATCACGGCATCGCCGGGACCTTTCTCGACCGGAATTGGCTCCCCGCTCACCATTGATTCATCGACCGCGCTGCGACCGCTTACCACGGCGCCATCGACCGGCAAGCGCTCACCGGGCCGCACCCTCAGTAGATCGCCGACGCGCACGTCGGCAAGCGGCACATCCTCGTCGACTGCGTCCGGATTCTCGTCCGAGTCTCCGCCTTTCCGCAATCGATGGGCCACGGCGGGCGCCAGGCCGATCAAGGACCGTATGGCACTGCCGGTTCGGTGCCGCGCCCGCAATTCCAGTACCTGTCCAAGCAGCACCAGGACGACAATGACCACGGCGGTGTCAAAGTACGGCTCCACGCCACCATCCATTCGGAAGCCGACCGGGAAGCTGCCAGGTGCAACGGTCGCCGCCACGCTATAGACAAATGCCGCTCCCACTCCCAGGGCTATGAGCGTGAACATGTTGAGGCTTCGATGCACGAGCGAGGCCCACCCGCGCTCGAAGAATGGAAATCCCGCCCACAAAACCACTGGAACAGCGCTTGCGAACTGGATCCAATTCGAGACCGTTCGGCCTATCGGCAGCGCCTCCGCGCCGGCGACCATCTCGATCATCGCAAGGCCAAACACCGGGAAACCGACTAGCGCAGCGATCAGGAACCGGCGCGTCATGTCGACCAGCTCCGGGTTGGGCGCGTCTTCCTGCACTACTTCGCGCGGCTCCAGCGCCATCCCGCAGATCGGGCACGCGCCCGGGCTGCTCCGAACCACGTCCGGGTGCATTGGACAGGTGTATTCCACGGCGGCCGCGGTTGCTGCGGACTGTGTGTTATCGCTTTTCATTGCATTTGACGCAAGTGCCAGGTACTGATTGCATCCAGCGCGAGCCGGGAGCAAAGGCTCTCCGAGGCGTACCCATTACTTTGGATAACTTTCCGGCTCATCACTATTCGAGCCCAGCCAAGGTTAAGGCGCGGCGCAATTCAGGTCCCGGCCGGCACCGGTATGACAGATCGCAGCTTTTCGCAGGGCCGCAGATACAAGCGAACTCTTCATAGCCTTGAATTCGATTCCACCCGTATTTCGGAAACGGCTGCAGCCAATCGCTCCCACTCGAACCATCGCAACTTGGCGTACCAGCCGGTATTCCGTCGTGCCTCGGCGTCTTGACGCTTGCCACAAGCTCAACTGTTTGACAAGAGTCGGTCCTGGATCCGGACCACGTGACCTAGTCCGAGTCGCTTGATTTTCGGGACTCAGTCCAAAGATTGGACTCTCACCGCATGACATCCGCGGCGTCTGACTCACATGGTTGACCCCGACAATGGCATAGACGCTTACAATCGAGCCGCTTCGGGATGCTAGGCGGCCCGCACCAGCCTTTTGCAATATGAATCGGAAATGCCTGCACCCAACTGGCAAGAGCGCACCGTTTTCTGGCTGTGCCTGCTCTTCGCCCTCGCTCCAGCCCCGCCATTGGGTTTATTATGCAGATAGTGACACTCAGTCCTTGAATGGTTCCCCGCAATCGTCGTTGCAGGATCGTAGCAGAGCTGTCTCGAATCATCCTTGTCCATGCCCATTTGCGGTATTGCACGACTGTGATCAACGTCAATATAGATTGAGGCCGACGACAATTAAAATTGGATTAAGAGAGGCCGAGCTTCGAGGCGGAGCAGCGAGCTGCGGAGCCTCGAAGCTCGAGGCCGAAGGAATTTTTTCGGGCCCTTTCCGCAGTGCGTGACGGTGGCTGGGACAGGTTTCTCCGGTAAACGGGACGCCATCCGTCCGGCTGCGGCCCGGGGGCGTCGTCAGTTTGCAGGAACTCACGGGCAAAGCGTCCTGATGCCGCGTTTTATGCTTTGGTAAGCTGCTCAGGCCGTGTAGATTGCTCCTGGCCGTGTAATAGTGCGACTAAGGCCGCGTAAGCGCCGCTTTAGCGGGCTAAAAAGGGCCCAATCGGGCCTGTACGGGCTCCTCTTCGCCCAAACGGCTGGTTTGGCGTAGCGGCAGCATCCTGCATCCCACCTCCGAGGGCCATAACGGATCGTAGCCGGGCCACGCGGAAGGGCCTCAGACACCGAAGCTCTGCAGTACGTCCCAGGCGGAATCGGCGCGGCAGCGAAGCATTCGTGCCTGTCTGTGCCCGTGATGCCGGACAGGGGCCC
>CAZXEU010000017.1:0-11114 GCA_964639665.1 uncultured Rhodothermaceae bacterium
TTGATGTAGAGCCTATCCAGCAGCGCCGAGCTGCTGGCCGGCAGCTCGCTGCCTCCGCTTGCCACATACAGGTCCTGGTCGCCGTCCCCGTCGGCGTCGAAGAAGAGACAGTCCGTGTCCTCGGAAACCCGGTCGGACTCGAGTCCTGATGATTTCTGGCGAGAAAACGTCTCGTCTTGCCAGAAAAAGACGACGCCTGGCTGATCCTTGGCCCCTCCCACGAAGAGATCCGGCCGCCCGTCCCCATCCAGATCGCCGGAGCACACAGGCGGGCCTTCCGTGGACCGCATGTGGAAGAGCAACGGCTGCTGGTCGAAATCGCTAAACGGATTCTCGCTATGGCGCCAGTCGAGCCCGATCCTGGCCGCGGACACTTCCTCAAGCATGGTAGCTGCGCCGGATTGCAGCTGCACGGGAGTTGCTTCAGGAGCCGCAGAAAGGGTAGCATAGTCGATGGTCAGTAGTCTTCTCGTTTCTACGTCCCTGAGCACGCCGCTACGGCCATCCGGCCAGGTAACGGAAAGGGAATCCAGCCTGTCTTGCGGCACGCCTGCTCCCAGGCCCACGTGCAGGACAGGGTCGACGGAGGACTGGAAGCCGCGTACCGGCTGCTGCTCGATATACCAGCGGCGCTCGCCCGAATATGCCGTGATCTGCGCCCCGATGGCAAGCGTGTTCGGGGCCAGTCCCCGCAGATTGATCCGCAGCCAGGCCCTGTCGGGATACAGGTCCGTTGCGCGGTTCTCGAATATGAAGGGCTCCATGTTAAGGTTGTTCACGACCAGGTCCAGGTCCCCGTCACCGTCGAGGTCGCCGTAGGCCGAACCGTTCGAGAATCCGGGCTGACCGAGTCCCCACTCCGCTGCCGTCTCCTCAAAGCGCAGCCCGGGTCCACCGGCGAACATGTAGTTGGAAACCGGTCGGGAGGGGATCATGTCAATAAGGGTCTCGAAGTCGACGTAGTCAGTGTCGATGAGCTCCGCCATCGTTTCCTCGCTGCGAATGTCGACCAGGTAATCCGCGTCTGTCAGGTCCTGGTAAATGCCATTGGCTACGAACACGTCCCGAAAGCCATCCAGATCAAAGTCGGCGATGAGCGCGCCCCAGCTCCAGTCGCTGGCCTCCACGCCGGCCAGTCTTCCCACTTCGCTGAAGCTGACTGGAGTAGCGGATGCGGGACCGCGGTTTTGGTGGAGGGTATTGCGCGTGAACTGGTGGTAGTAATCGTCTGCTATGTAATTCTGGTAACGCTCCCAGCTGTCGAACGACGTTACGGTCTTGATGCGGCGCTCCTGGCGCGGGAGCATGTCCGTAACGAAGATCTCGGGAAAGCCGTCTCCATCCAGATCCGCCAGATCTGCGCCCATTGCCGCTGCACTCACACTGCCGATGCTTTGTTCAAGCACTTCGGAAAACGTGCCGTCACGGTTGTTGACGTACAGGTAGTCGCGCTCGAAGAAGTCGTTGGAGATATACAGGTCGAACCACCCGTCCCGGTTGACATCTCCACTGGAGACGCCGAGCCCGAAGCCGATTTCGCTGGCGTAGATGCCGGCTTCGTTACTGACATCCACAAACGGCCCTGTGCCGGGATTCCTGTACAGCCTGTCCCCGCCGGCCGCATGCCGAATGTGGCGGGTGTTTTCGGTCAGATCAAAGTCCTGAATGTTGCGGTAGCTGTTGTTGACCAGGTACAGGTCCAGGTCGCCGTCGCGGTCATAGTCGAGGAATGAGCCATCAATGGAAAGCCCGGCGTCCGCAATTCCGTACTCCTCTGCGCTTTCCGTGAACGCGCCGTTCCCACGGTTTATATACAGCTCGTTCTTCTTGTCATCCCCGTCTACGATACCCGAGTTGCAGACGTAGATATCGAGCAGACCGTCCCCGTTTATGTCCACCATGGTGGTGCCTGTGGACCAAGCGCGCTCGCCTCCTACTCCGGCGGCGTCCGTCACATCCGCAAAGGAGAACGCGCCCTGATTGAGGTAGAGCCGGTTCGGTACCTGGTTGCCCGAAAGAAATATGTCGGGACGTCCGTCGCCGCTTACGTCACCCACGGAGACGCCCCCGCCATTGTAGAAATTCCTGTACCGGTACACATTGAACTCGTATGCGTAGCCGAGCGTATTGCGAAAATCGATGCCGGTCGATTCCAGTGGCCGTAGCGTGAAGAGCGGTCCCTGCGGGCCAGGAGGCCCGCATCCCCAGAATGTGAGGCCTAGGAATACGCCGGCCAGCCAAGTCTGAAGTCCCGACTCAGTCCGCTGCATCTTTCCGTGCTCTTTCGGCCTCCATGTCCGTAACAATGGCTCGCACTTCCTTGTCCGTGAATGTGGCGACTTCGATGCGCCGGTTGCCGTCGACCTTTACGTACATCCTTTCGGCGTGCGTACCCCTGTTCAGCATCTCGTGTGGAAAGAAGCCCTCGCCATACCAGGACTCGAGAAGATGCACGACATCCAGTTTCAGGCTGTCTGACGAAAGCCGCCTCGCCCACGGTGCCCATCCGTCGTAGATGAAGCTAATGCGCATCCGGTATACCCGGTCTTCGAAGAAGTCCGGGTAGAAATACATCTTTGCCGGAAAGGGCAGCTCGTCCGGCAGCTCGTACTGGACGGACTGATTCTGGGGTCCTTGCATGACCAGACCCTGTCGATTCATTGACCAACTGTGGTCATAGAAGTCATCCTTGGGCATGCCGAGCGAATAGCCCAGAAAAAGGGAATCGTGTCGCGCCCCCGAGGACAGTTCCCTGTCTATGAGCCTTTCGTACGCGGACCGGTTGTCACAAGCGCTGGATACAAGGCACGCCAGCACAATGGCAGCCTTGCCAAGTGTGATTAGTCCCGCGCCGAATCGAGTAAAAGCCATCTCTGCCATGCCTAATGCGGCGGATCATCCTGGGCCAGTTCCATGCGCCGGTTGACGGCCACACGCTCTAGCGTTTGCTTCTCGCCATCAGGCCACATTACCACGAGCGAGTCCAGCAACTGCCCGGAAATGCCAGTCCCGAGGCCAACGTGTAGCGTGTGGTCAACGGTGGACTGGAAGCCGCGAACGGGTTGCTGCTCGGCATACCACTGCGAGCTGTCGTGCCAGGCCGTCACCTGTGCACCCACCGCGTATGTGTTCGGTGCCTGGCCTCGCAGATCCACTTGAAGCCACCGCCGCTCGGGAAACCACTCCGATGTCCGGTTCAGGTACAGGCCGGGCTCCGAATTCACGTTGCTGATGACAAGATCCAGATCTCCATCGCCATCCAGATCCCCGTATGCCGAGCCGTTTGAAAAGCTCGGGCTGCTCAGGCCCCATTCCGCGCTGACATCCCGGAAGCGAAGGCCGGCTGTGCCCGCGAACATAAAATTGGCAAGGGGCGAAGACGGCATTTGCAAAACGAGGTGGAGGATGGGCTCAGACTTAGGGCCCAGCATCGCGCGAAGAGTATCCGCATCCGAGATTCGGGCCAGGTAGTCCTGGTCGAGCAGGTCCTGGAAGATGCCGTTTGGGACGAACAGGTCGCGGTTGCCGTCATGGTCAAAATCGGCAAGGAGGCCTCCCCAGCTCCAGTCCGTAGCATCGATTCCGGCAATTCTGCCAACTTCGCTGAAGTGCAATTCGCCCGCACCTCCGAGGTCTCCACGATTCAGCTGCAGGCTATTGCGCGTGTGTTGGAAATGGTAGCCGTCCTGCACGGTAGCCAGATACTCGCTCCAGGGCGGAAAGGCGATTTTGGACTGCAGCCGGTCCTGGGCCCGTGGCAGCATGTCAGAGACGAAAATCTCCGGCATGCCGTCATGGTTGATGTCCGCTATATCACCGCCCATGGAGCTCAGGCTGATGTCGCCCATGCTTTCGGCCAGGGTTTCGCGAAACGTACCGTCCCGGTTGTTGACGTAGAGGTAGTCGCGCTCGAAGAAGTCATTGGATATATAGAGATCCGGCCATCCGTCCCGGTCCACGTCTGCTACCGATACGCCGAGCCCGAATCCGATAATGCTGCTGTACAGGCCGGCTTCCTTAGTAACATCCGTGAAGTGGACTCGACCGGATCGCACTCCGCCAGAAATCAACTCATTGCGAAAGAGCTTGTTACCACCTGCGGGATCAGGCGTGTCCCGCAGTCCGGGCAGCCTCTGTAGGTCATCCAGCGAACGGACGGGATTGCTTAGCAAGTACGCGTCCAGATCGCCGTCCCTGTCATAGTCGAAGAATGATGCGTGGATGGACAGCGCAGTTATGTCAAGGCCGTATTCCGGAGCGCGATCGACAAAGGTACCGTCTCCATTATTGATAAACAGTTCATTGTGCCGGCGCGGGCCTTGTGGCGGGCCTGACTTGCAGAGATACAGGTCCAGCCAGCCGTCACCGTTCACGTCCGCCATGCTTACACCCGTTGTCCATATCCCGTCTGACAGCAGGCCAGCCTCAGCGGTGGCGTCCGTGAATCGGGCATCTCCGCTGCCCAGAAAGAGCCGGTTTGAAACCTGGTTAGCCGTGAGGAAAATGTCCTTGTGCCCGTCATTATTGACGTCGCCAATGGCCACGCCGCCTCCGTTGTAGAAGTTGCGGAATACATAGGTGTTGAGCTCTTCTGTAGAGGTGAGCTCGTTGGAGAAGGCGAGTCCCGCATAACGTGCCGACATCTCTTCAAACAGTTGGCCCGGTTGATCCTGGCGGCACCCGCTCACCATAACAATCAACACAACCAGGACAGTGAGAAGCCCACCTAGCGCACGTTTAATGGTCATGTTAGCGAAGGCCACAGGTTGCAAAAGAGATCCCGGCGGACAAAGCTTGTTGTTACCACTAACGCTTGTGGTCGCTGATTGCCCCTAAAGCCGTTGTTCCGGGTCTACCCGCTCTCTGGCTCAGCACGAGTTCGTCCATTTTGCGCGAGGGAATAAGCGTTACCACGCCACTGATTCAGAGAAATCGCCTACGCTCGAGGGTCGGGGACTCCGGTTCCTTCGGTAGTTCGCCTAGATGGTAACGGACGGACTCTCGGTTTTCTCCACCGGGCATACCCTGCGCTCGGGACCAAACCCGGAATGTAGCCGATGTGCAGTCCTTCCACAGGAAAGAAGAAACGATACAACAGCGCTGCTTTCGCGGTTACTAGGCCGCTGATCGGATTTTCAACCGGCCAAATTTGCGTCACAGGCGGATCGTAATGGGCACCGATTTGACCACGACGAAGGCGTGCTGGCGCAGCGAAGCGTCCACGTTCCGGGAGACAGCTATGGTCAGCTTAGTTGTGGTGAGCGCGGGTAGTCTCGCCAGATCTCTAGAAGCTTGGAACGATTCCTCATTGCGTTCTCGCCCTGGCCTCAATACCTTGTCAAATCTTCACACTTGAACGCAAGACAGGAGGCCATCATGTCACGCTACATGTTTCTTGTATTCGCAATGCTGCTACTTGGCGCAGAGCAGCTTCTTGCCCAGGAGTGGCCTGATCCGGAAGACATCCCACCCGAGATCATTGAAGAGCATTTCACGCCGAGCCTTACGGCAATCATGGCGGGATATCTGGTCGATCCCGAGACGGCGACAGTCGCGGAGGACCAGATCATTATGACCCGATTTGATCCGCGAAGCGGAGAAAGTGAAATCCTGGAAGTGGGCCCGGATGTCACGATTCCCGATGGCGCAGAGGTAATCGACCTGTCGGATCAGTATGTGCTTCCGGGCCTGGTGGATACCCACGATCACCTGGCCATCACGTACAAGCGCGTGCCGGAGAACAACGTGTACTACTTCACCATCATCATGGACAGCACGCCCATTCGGGCAATACAGGCCTTCTCCAACGGCTTCCAGAAGCTGGCTTCGGGCTTTACGGTGGTGCGAGACCTGGGCAACAACGGGCTATACGCCGATACAGCCCTGCGCCACGCCATTGAGCAGGGATGGGTGCCGGGACCCACGCTTATCAACGCAGGCATCATCATCGGTGCCTACGGCGGGCAGTTTCGCGAGGTACCGGAGTGGGAGGACACCGTCTATCCGGAATACCTGAACGCAGACACGGATGACGAAATCGTAAAGGCTATACGGCAGAACATCCACTACGGAGCGAAAGTGATCAAGGTATGCGTGGATTGTCAGCAGTATCCGTACACGGTCGAGCAACTGCAGCTGTTTGTGAAGGAGGCTGCGAATGCAGGTCTGCGTGTATCAGGGCACGTCCAGACCACCGAGGGTGCGTGGCGGGCCATCCAGGCCGGGCTCTGGTCGCTGGACCATTCGAGCGCGCTGAATGATTCACTGCACCAGATGATGGTCGAGCGTGGCATCTATCGCGCGGGCACGGAAACGCCGCTTACCTGGTACCGCGGCACCGAAGCACGCTTTGCGCGCACGGTAGCGGGACTGCGGAACGCGTACGAGCGCGGCGTCAAGATCACGTTCTCGACAGACGCAGACTACTATGTGCCGAGGCTGCACCGGGGCGAGATCACGATCGACTTCCTGAGGACCTGGAAGGCGGCTGAAATACCCGCCGCGGACGTCTTGCGGGCGATGACGCTCACGGGATACGAAGCATGCGAAGTGCAGGACGAACGTGGGCCCATCAAGGCAGGTCTCGCAGCAGATATCATTGCGGTGGCAGAGAATCCGCTGGAGGACATTGACGCGCTGCGGGACGTGCGCTTTGTCATGAAGGATGGCCAGGTTTTCAAGAAAGGCGGGGTGGTGATGCCCATGAACTTCTTCCACAGCGGGCCCAAGTACGGCTGGCGCGTGCGCTAGGCCTCACGGCTGTCACCGTACACCGTGCCGTAGCATAACCGAATCGATTCCTGCGCGCCATGAACAAGTCTCTCTTTGCGCTGCTGCTCGCAGTAGTGGCCTGCCAGCCGACCGAGCAGCAGGACATGAACGGCCACCGCATCGCCTTTCAGTCGAATCGGACCGGCAACACCGAAGTCTACACCATGGCTGCAGACGGCTCCTTGCTGACCAACATCACGCGGCATGACTCGCTGGATTACCACCCTTCAGGTTCGTTTGATGGCAGCAGGATCACGTTCATTTCCGGTCGCGACGGCAATCGGGAGATTTACGCCATGAACGTGGATGGCACGCGTGTCGACCGCCTGACGGATCACCCCGTAGCGGACATAGACCCGGCCTTTTCGCCGGATGGCACGCAAATCACCTTTGATTCGGATCGCGATGGCAATAGCGAGATCTACGTGATGAATTCCGATGGCTCCGGCGTCGTGCGGCTGACGGACCACGAAGCCGTGGACAGCCATCCCTGGTGGTCACCGGACGGAAGCCACATTGCCTTCTTTTCGAATCGGGACAATATGGCGAGCGACTCCATGGACATCTACGTGCTGGATCTCGAGACTGAAAGCCTGACGAGGCTGACCTCGCATGAAGCTGACGACCGGTACCCCGCTTGGTCTCCTTCGGGCGACCGGCTGGTATTCAGCTCCAACCGTGAGGGGAACGCGGAGATCTACACAATGGAGGCGGACGGCTCCAACCTCGTGCGACTGACGAACCACGAAGGTGAGGATCTGGCGCCGGCATGGTCGCCGGACGGCTCCATGATCACGTTCGTCAACCTTGCCGAAGACGGCAATATGGACGTGTTTGTAATGGCGGAGGACGGTACGGGGCTCACCAACTTGACCAACGATCCGGCATCCGACAGCAATCCGCGCTGGGTGCCTATGTAGCCGGGGCCGGCTGCCAAGAAACCGTTTGGCGATGATCCTCAGCTGCCGCCGCTTTCCTTTGGACCGCGCTGTGGCACAGTTTCGCCATCGCACTTGCTACCGTATGGGTGTGAACAGTTTTTCGTATCGGGGTGGCAGGGGAAGATGGGCAGCTACGCGTTCAATGGGCTCTCCCTGGTGCGTTAGCGTAATCTGCCCGATGAGCTCGCGCATGCTGGGCCGCCCCCGCTCGGCGAGGAAGGCATCCAGCAGGGAGGGTGTCTCCGAATTGAATAGGATCATGGCTCCATTCTGCCGCGCGTACACGGAATTGACAGGTGCGCCCTCCTTGTCGATGCCACCGTAGTAACCTTGCTGACTCACCGCTCCTTCCACGGTGCCATACAGTCCAATCCATCCGCGAATGATCTCCCGATTGTCCGCGTCTTCCGGGAACAGGCGCATGGCTGCCGCGAGGGCGTCAACAGTCGCAAACAACTCCTGCGATGCGTGCCGGCGCTGCCGGGCAGCCAGTCGATTCAGGCCGTTGTCAAGAAGAAAACCACCCTCGTGCGGCGATGCGGAATAGATCCCGGGCAGCCGGTCGTACGTGGCCGCGTCCAGGTAGGAGAAGAGGGCGTTGTAAAGACCGTTGTACAGCGTAGGAGATAGCGCCTCGGGCTCAATACCCAGCAGCGAGTGAAAATACTGGTACGCACTGCCGTTGCGCGAAAGCGGGCTCTCGATATTAAGCGGTCCCGTGGTGGATGCCGGAAACCGGTCGGAGAACGTGGCCTGTGCGTTGATCATGGCCCCCCACGTGTCCAGACCACGACTCGGATCGGCGATGACCTGCGTGTCCCCGATAAAGTAGGCCAACACGAATGCCGCCGATTCGTAGTAGCCGCCGAACAGCAGGTCCAGTCCCTGCGGATCGACTCCGAACAGACCCGCGTGAGCAAACGTAGGCAGGAATCCGGACTGGGCGCCATTCAAGGCCTGATTGTATCCAAGTTTCTGGCGATCCAGAAAAGTCAGAGCCTTGTTTCCGGTGTCCGTGCCATTGAAAGCCTGGGCAGCCATGGCCACGCGCGAGGACAACAGCGCATTGTCGGTAAACGAATACTCAAGCGTTGCCGGCTCGGCACCGGAGCTCGTCAATGCCAGCCGGGGAATCATATTCCGAAAATTGCGCGGCGGCCGGTCCGAGATCTGCGCATTCAGAAGGCTCACAAGGAGGCTGTCCACCTCGGCAGACCTGCGCAAGTCGTCCAGCAGATACTGCAGTCTAAAGGCAATCGAAATAGGGTCGCTCTCCGCGACAGGCATCCCGCCGACGATTGCGCGATACGGAAACTGCGTGGGCTGGTGAATCCCAGCGTCGTAATACCGGCTGTTGAGCGCAAGAAACTCCTCTTCGTCGATTCTTGGCCCGTCAAACAGGGACGGTTCCTCATCATCCTCGAATCCGAGATCCGAGCACGCAGTGGCCACCAAGGCGGAGCCGAGACCGGCTTGCACAAACTGCCGCCTCGTCCAGCTGGCGGTGCCGTCGGTTGTTGCCATTCCGGTGCCTCCGGATCCTCCATTAGCCTACAGGGCGCCTTGAACCGTGTTCCTTCGGTTGGCAGGAGGGGGACATATGGAGTACCTTGGCAGTCGTCGTCCGGCACTCGCCATGAAGCAGCTCGCGGTAGTCAACCACGCGCACGGGCGCGTCAGACTCTCGGCTGTCAGTTGCCCCGTCCCACAGCAGGACGAAGTCCTTCTCCGCGTGGCCGCAGTGGCCGTTTGTGGATCAGAGGTGCACCAGTGGCGGGGTACGCACAGCTGGCCCGTCAATTACCCCGTCATACTGGGTCACGAATTCGCTGGTACGGTGGAAGAGGTTGCTGCGGGTGTTCAGGGCTTTGCCGCGGGCGATCGCGTTACCTGCGAAACTGCGGCCGTGATAGATCCACACTCGCCAATGACACGTCGCGGATGGTATCACCTGGATCCGTCCCGCAAGGGTTTCGGCTACGGCGTGGACGGCGCCATGACCTCGTTTATCTCTGTTCCGGCCCGCTGTCTTCACCCCTTGCCATCTGGCGTTACGTTCACGCAGGCAGCCCTGGCAGAGCCGTGCTGCGTTGCCTACAATGCCGTCGTGCACAACGGCGACGTAAAGCCGGGAGACCGCGTGGTGGTCCTGGGTCCCGGTCCCATAGGATTGCTGTGCGCCCTGATGGCCCGGTTGCAGGGAGCGGAAGTGACTGTCGTTGGACTTGAGAGGGACAGCGCACGGCTTGCCGTTGCCGAGAACTGCGGCCTCAAGACTATGACGGGGGATCCCTCAGGCAGCATGCATGCGGATGGTGTCATCGATGCCGCCGGCGTTTCCGCATCGCTCTGCATCGCGCTGCACATCGTCCGTCCCGCGGGCTGGATCACCAAGGTAGGCTGGGGGCGCGAGCCGTTTGGCCACTCACTGGATCCACTGGTGCAGAAGAATGTGACGTTGCGCGGCAGCTTCAGCCACAACTTTCCGGTATGGCAGGCTGTGCTGCGACTGTTGGCGGAGCGGAAGCTGGACGTGGATCCGCTTGTGCAAGGCGTCTTGCCGCTAGGCAGGTGGGAGGAAGCGTTCGAGGCGATGCACACGGGACAGGTAGTCAAGACGATACTGGTACCAGAGGCGAGTGAGGAGCCATGCAACTAGAAGGAAAGGTCATCATCATCACGGGAAGCGCAGCGGGAATCGGCAAGGAATTGGCACGCCGCTGCGTGGCAGAGGGCGCACGCGTGCTCATTACGGATCGCAACGAAGCGGAGGCACATCGCGTGGCCGAAGAGCTCGCGCCGGAGAGCGCAGTCCATGTGGACGATCTGGCGGATACGCTCGCGCCCGCCCGGATTGTCGGGGCAGCCATGCGCGGTTTTGGTCGCGTGGACGGGCTTGTCAATAATGCCGCCTACATACCGCGCAGTGACATCCACACTACTGACGTGGAGCTCTTTAATGCCGTGATGGCGGTAAACGTCCGCGCACCGATGCTCTTGATTCAGGCCGCGCTTCCAGCCCTGGAGAAGGCGGGAGGCAGTGTACTCAATATTGGCTCTGTGAATGCCTACTGCGGCGAGCCGCCCCTGCTGGCCTACAGCATGTCCAAGGGCGCGCTAATGACCTTGACGCGCAATCTGGGTGATGCCCTGCACTGCTCTCACGGCATAAGGGTAAACCAGATCAACCCCGGATGGGTATTGACGGAAAACGAATACCGGTTGAAACTCAGCGATGGCTTGCCCGAAGACTGGCCCACGAGACTGCCGCGGACTGTGGCACCGTCAGGTGGGCTAGTAACACCAAAGACCATCGCGGCGGGCGCCGTCTTCTGGCTGAGCGATGCCTCACGTCCCGTTAGCGGGGCCGTCGTGGAGATGGAGCAATACCCGATGATCGGC